>JABDJX010000024.1 GCA_013003245.1 Silicimonas sp.
ACCAATATCAAGGATCGCCAGTGACGGTTTCGTTTGTGTTGCCTTGTTCAGACCCTCGGCACCATCACGCGCCATGACAGTTTCAAATCCTGCGCGCTCCAGGGCAAGGCTAAGCACATCGCGGATCTGCGGATCATCATCGACGACAAGAATTGATTGGCTGTTCATACGCCCATTCTTCCAGTTTCTCTGTGACAGTTTTAGGGGGCGCGCCCGTCGGAGAGCGAGGGGACGTTGCTTACCGACGGGCTGAAATGCGTGCCTGTTGTATATTTCGAACAACAAAGTGCAGATGAGCCAATTAGCTTGTGCAGAACACGTGCAGCGAAAATCTCGTGTGAACACATTTTGGTTTCTATCACAGGTTTGAGAAATCAATATATCTCACTGGAAACAAATGATAAATATTCGTATTGCCCTTCGCTTTGCATAGCGGTATCGCCAATACATGCCTCGGTTCGCGCTAAAAATTGAGTATAACGGCCAATCCTTTTCGGGCTGGCAGCGACAGGCCAGCGTCCCTTCGATTCAGCAGTGCGTTGAAGAATCACTAGCCAAATTGGAACCTGATGTGCCGTCGATTGCTGCAGCCGGGCGCACGGACGCAGGCGTTCATGCCCTGGGTCAGGTTGCGCACTGCGATATGGCAAAGGCGTGGGACCCCTTCCGTTTGTCCGAAGCGCTGAACCACCATCTGAAACCACACCCAATTGCGATCACCGCCTGCGCAAGCGTTGCCGGTGAATGGCACGCGCGGTTTTCAGCCGTTGAACGGCGTTACCTTTTCCGATTGGTGGTGCGACGCGCCCCCTTGGTGCACGACAAGGGCCACGCATGGCGCGTGCAAAACGCACTGAACATCGATGCAATGCGCGCAGGCGCGGCCCACCTGATCGGCAAACACGATTTCACCACCTTCCGCGCCAGCATCTGTCAGGCCAAATCCCCGGTCAAAAGCATCGATGAGATCACCATCGAAGAACGCGACTATCCCGGCGGTCAGGAGGTTCAGTTCCACATCCGCGCACGCAGTTTTCTGCACAACCAGGTTCGCTCCATTGTCGGCACACTGGAGCGCGTCGGCGCAGGAGCGTGGGGCCCCGGCGACGTGAAAGCAGCCTTGGACGCCCGCGACCGAGCGGCCTGCGGCCCGGTGTCACCGCCCGATGGTTTGTACCTGATAAGCGTCGGCTACCCGGACGACCCGTTCACTTGAGTTAGAATTCAATCGGAAAGCTAAAAAGGGGCTGTCTGGTCTCTTCGTCTACGAGAGCGACCACCTGATCAGTCGAAAAATACTCTGTTTCCAACTGATCTAATGCAAGGTTGTCGTTGGTCGTTACAAGAGCCACATTCTCACCAATGTCATACCCATAATGCATATTCAAAAAAATGCATTCTGAGCCGTCTTCCAAAATCGCTACCGTTCTAAGCCCTTCGCGTCTTTGCATGACCCGTAAGAGACCTGCATCTGGGTGCTGTAATGGGGGCATGACAATGACCTAACCGCTGAACAAGAAGTGCAAGACATCCCCGTCTTTCACTTCATACCCCTTGCCCTCAACCCGCATTTTGCCCGCGTCCTTGGCACCCTGTTCGCCACCTAGCGCCACGTAGTCGTCATAGGCAATCGTCTCGGCCCGGATAAACCCCTTCTCGAAATCACCGTGGATCACCCCCGCCGCCTGCGGTGCCAGCGACCCTGCGCGAATGGTCCAGGCGCGCGCCTCTTTCGGCCCTGCGGTGAAATAGGTCTGCAGACCCAAAAGGTCATAGCCTGCGCGGATCAGGCGCGACAGCCCCGCCTCGGCCAGCCCCAGTTCCTCAAGAAACATCTCGGCTTCCTCAGGCTCAAGCTGGCTGATCTCTTCCTCGATTTTGGCAGAGATCACCACGCTGGCAGCCCCCTGCTCGGCGGCCATTTTAGCAACCCGCGCTGACTGCGCATTGCCCTCGCCCGCCTCGTCCTCGGCCACGTTGCACACATAAAGCACCGGCTTGGCTGTCAAAAGCTGCAACATGCCCCAGGCTTTCGCATCCTCGGCAGCAATCTCGATCGAGCGCGCCGGTCGCCCGGCCTCAAGCGCTTCAATCGCCAGCTTCATCAACCGTTCCTGTTGCACCGCTTCCTTGTCACCACCGCGCACCTTACGCACGATATTTTGCAGACGCTTCTCAATGCTCTCCAGATCGGCCAGCATCAACTCGGTCTCAATCGTCTCGGCATCCTCGATCGGATCAACGCGCCCTTCCACATGGGTCACATCGCCGTCTTCAAAACAGCGCAACACATGGGCAATCGCATCCACCTCGCGAATGTTGGCCAAAAACTGGTTGCCAAGCCCCTCGCCCTTCGATGCCCCCTTCACCAGACCTGCGATATCCACGAACGTCATACGTGCCGGAATGACCTGTTTTGACGCAGCTATTTCGGCCAGCTGATCTAGCCGCGGATCAGGCACCGCAACCTCGCCGACGTTCGGCTCAATCGTACAAAACGGAAAATTCGCCGCCTGCGCGGCCGCAGTGCGCGTCAAAGCGTTGAAAAGCGTGGATTTCCCCACGTTCGGCAATCCGACAATCCCGGTCTTAAAGCCCATGTTTCGCGTCCCTCTGGCCTGGCAGGCCTCGCTTAACTCCGTCGCCTCTTGCGCGCAACCTCTTGCATCCGCGCCTTTAGTGCGCGACAGCAGGATCGCTGAAGGAAAGAGACCGATATGACACGCATCGACGCCAAATTCGCCGAACTGAAATCGCAAGGAAAAAAAGCTTTCGTGGCTTATGTGATGGCGGGCGATCCAGACTTTGAAACCTCGCTTGAGATCATCAAGGGGCTGCCGGACGCCGGCGTCGATATCATCGAAATGGGCCTGCCCTTCACTGATCCAATGGCCGATGGCCCAACGATCCAACTGGCCGGACAACGCGCATTGGAAGGCGGCCAGACGCTGGAAAAAACGATGGAGATGGCCCGTCAGTTTCGTAAAATCGATGACACGACGCCAATTGTGATGATGGGATACTACAACCCGATCTACAGCCGCGGTGTCGATCGCTTTCTGGCGGACGCCAAGACTGCGGGCATCGACGGGCTGATCATCGTCGATCTGCCGCCCGAAGAAGATGAAGAGCTTTGCATCCCGGCGCAAAAAGCCGGCATCAACTTCATCCGCCTCGCAACACCGACAACCGACGACAAGCGCCTGCCAAAAGTCCTGCAAAACACCTCCGGCTTTGTCTATTACGTCTCGATCACCGGCATCACCGGGGCTGCCAATGCGGTTGCAACAGACGTCGGACCCGAAGTTGCGCGCATCAAATCCGCCACCGATCTGCCGGTGATCGTGGGCTTCGGCATCAAGACGCCCGAGACAAGCCAAAGCATCGCCAGCGTCGCCGACGGTGCGGTTGTGGGCTCCGCCATTGTCGAATTGATCGGCCAGCGCAAACCAACGCACGACATACTCGCCTTCGTCAAATCCCTCGCAGACGGCGCTCATAAAGCCTGATCTCTACTTCATCGGTCTGAAAATATGGCGGGGAGGTCTGGAGGGGCAGAGCCTCTCCAGCGAGGCGACGCCGACAGGCGGCGCAATCCACCTTTCCAAGCGCTCTGACGTTTCCTAGGGTAATAAAACGGCCACAAAGGACACCCTATGAAAACCGGATTCTTCACCGACGAGCGTTGTTTCTGGCACGCGGGCGGCAACTACGCCTTCATGACCCCGGTGGGTGGCCTCGTCCAACCCCCCGCAGGCAGTGGTCTGCCGGAAAACCCCGAAACCAAGCGACGGCTGAAAAACCTGATCGACGTTTCGGGCCTTGCGTCTGAGCTGCATGTCACCTCCGCGCCCGAAGCCACTCGCGAAGACTTGCTTCGGGTCCACCCTGCCCCGTTCCTTGATGCCTTCAAAGACCTCTCCGACGCCGGCGGCGGTGAGGTCGGCGTGCGCGCACCCTTCGGCCCCGGCGGTTATGAAATCGCAACCCTTTCGGCCGGTCTCGCCAAACAGGCGCTTCTTGAGGTGCTTGATGGCAAGCTCAAGAATGCCTACGCACTCTCCCGCCCGCCCGGTCACCATTGCACGCGGGACTGGCAAAACGGGTTTTGCCTGTTGTCGAACATCTCCATCGCTGTCGAGGCCGCTTTAAGCAGCAAAAAGGCCAGCCGCATCGCCGTGCTGGACTGGGACGTGCACCACGGCAACGGAACCGAAGCGGTCTTTTATGACCGCGCCGATGTGCTGACCGTCTCGATCCATCAGGAACGCAACTACCCCTCCGACACCGGCTTTTTCAAAGCGCGCGGCGAAGGCGCAGGCGTTGGCGCCAACCTTAACATCCCCCTGCCGCCGGGCACAGGGCATGTGGGGTACCTGGCCGCGATGGAGCGTCTTGCCCTGCCCGCCATCCGCGCCTTTCAACCGGATGCCATCGTAATCGCCTGCGGTTTTGATCCCGCCGCTTTCGATCCTCTGGGGCGGATGATGGCGACTGTGGAGACGTTTGATGCCATGACAAAACAAGTGATGGACCTTGCACACGATGTCTGCGGCGAACGTCTGGTGATGGTGCACGAGGGCGGTTACTCGGAGGTTTATGTGCCGTTCTGCGGTCACGCGGTGCTCGCCCGGATGTCCGGCAGCCAGATCAGCGCCGCAGACCCTTTCGCCGAACGCCTGCGCGACCGGCAGCCAGCGGCGCGCTTTGACGCCTACGTCGATCAATTGCTGAGTGAGATGAACAACGCTCTTTAAGACCCGCTGCCTCTTGGAAAAACCTTAACCGCACCATAGGTCTAGACTACCGATGGAGTGAGATATGCCTGAGCCGAACCCAAGTGCGCTGGCCTTTCTGCAAACCCGCAGATCGCGCCCGGCCAAAACGCTGACAACACCCGTTCCGGGTGCCGAGGAACTGCGTGGCCTGATCAAGGTCGCCGCGCGGGTGCCTGATCATGGCAAGCTGGAACCCTGGCGCTTTCTGGTGCTGGAAAAGCCAGCGCTTGCGCGACTGGCCCAGACAGTGCCCGCCAAGGGGCAAGAGCTTGGGATAAGCCCTGAAAAGATCGAGAAAGCGGTGAGCGAATATGCCAACGGCGATCTGGCGGTAGTTGTGGTGTCCAGCCCCAAACCCTCTGACAAGGTGCCCGAGATAGAGCAGACGCTTTCTGCCGGTGCCGTCTGTCTGCAATTGGTGAACGCAGCACTTGCCGCTGGTTGGGGCGCAAACTGGCTCTCTGGCTGGGCCAGCCACGACCGCGACTGGCGCGAGCGCAACCTTGGCCTGATGCCGCACGAATGGATCGCGGGCGTCATCCACATCGGCACCGAAACCAGCGCACCGCCCGAGCGTCCGCGCCCTGACACAGACGCGATGACCGAGTGGTTCTCGGCGTGATACCTGCGTCGTTCCTTGCAGCCCTGGGCCAGATCGGCGACCCGCGCTTTCGGTGGGTCCTGATCCAGGGCGTCGGCCTGACTCTGATGCTGCTGGTCTCGCTTTATGCGCTGGTATTTTTCGGCGTGCGGTGGCTTTTGCCCGAAACCGTCGACATCCCGTGGATCGGAGAAGTTGCCTTCGTTGAACAACTGCTCTCGTGGGGATCGCTGATCCTGATGATGATCCTCTCGGTCTTCTTGATGATCCCCGTGGCTTCTGCCTTTACCGGCATGTTTCTCGACGAGGTCGCCGATGCAGTCGAGGCAAAGCACTACCCGCACCTGTCCCCTGCGCCACATGTCAGCCTGTCAGAGAACCTGCGCGAATCCATTACTTTTCTGGGCGTGATCGTTGTGGCCAACCTTGCGGCGCTCGTGCTTTACATCACGCCGTTTGCGCCTTTTGTTTTCTACGGTCTGAATGGTTTTTTGCTGTCGCGGGAATACTTCCGCATGGTCGCAGTGCGCCGTCTGGGGCGCGCAGACGCAAAATCAGCCTATCGCCGCAACATGGCTACAATCTGGGCCGCAGGCGTGTTGATGGCAGTACCGCTGACCATTCCCGTAATGAACCTGCTGATCCCGATCCTGGGGGCTGCAACCTTTACCCACCTATTCCACAAGCTGAACCCTTAGCCGTCGGTCCCGGGCCCCATGCGGTTGAAAAGATCAATGTCGCGCACGCCGATGTCGCCATAGATCACCACGCCCGCAATCAGCACCCAGGCCAAGGCGGCCCAAATGGTGGTGATCTTGGCCTTGCGCTTCATCGAAAAACTGGATGAGGGCGAACCGGCGTGCGTGCCTTGCACGATCTCGCCCACGTCGCCCTGGGTTTCCATACGGAAGGGCAGCACGATGAACAGCACCAGAAACCAGATGACGGCAAACAAAACGATGCCCGAGACGATGCTCATTAGACTTCCTCCAACTCGATCAGACAGCCATTGAAATCTTTCGGGTGCAGAAACAGAACCGGCTTGCCATGCGCACCAATTTTTGGCTCGCCATTGCCCAGAACGCGTGCGCCCGATGCCACAAGCTTGTCGGCAGAGGCAGATATGTCGTCCACCTCGTAGCACATGTGGTGAATCCCGCCCGATGGGTTCTTTTCAAGAAACCCCTTGATCGGAGACGCCTCTCCCAGCGGATAAAGCAATTCGATCTTTGTATTGGGCAAGGTGATGAATACAACCGTCACACCATGATCAGGCTCGTCCTGCGCAGGCCCGACATCCGCGCCAAGCGTGTCGCGATATTGCGCTGCTGCCGCTTCAAGGTCTGGCACGGCTATGGCCACGTGGTTCAGTCGTCCGATCATTCTGCGCACCTCTTTTGTCGCCCGCCCTGCGTTATGTAGCGCTGGCGCATCCGCAGCAAGAGACAGGCCGCCGCAGGGAGGAAAATCGCGATTAACGGCGCATTAGCCATTACCTGACCAAGATACGGGCGACTCAGCAGCACAAGGCCCACCGCCAATGCCCGAGACACTTGACGATCTATTGATGAGCCAGCCACCCACCGCCGAACGCCCTTTGCTGGGAACGGTGGTGCTTGTTGTCGAAGACAGCCGCCACGCCTGCGAGGCGCTGCGCCTGATCTGCCAACGCTCTGGCGCGCGCATCAGGCGCGCCGAGAGCCTTGCCTCGGCCAAGCGACATCTGTGCGCCTATCGACCCCGCGTTGTCGTGATCGATATGGGGCTCCCCGACGGGTCTGGCGGCGAATTGATTGCACAACTGGCGCAAAGCGAGCCTCGGATTGACGCGATTATCGCCACATCGGGCGACGTCGACCAGAAGAAAGCGGCGCTTGAGGCGGGCGCGGACGTGTTCCTGGAAAAACCGTTAGCGTCGGTTTCCGCCTTCCAGACGGTCGTTCTTTCGCTTTTGCCAGAAGACCTGCGTCCCAAGCACAGGCTTGTGCCAAAGACCGATAACGTAGTGCCCGATCCTATTGCCCTGCGCGATGATTTGGCCCTGGCGGTTGATTTGTTGTCCACAAAATCCGACAGGCCGACGCGTGATTATGTTGCCGCTTTCCTGTCCAGCCTTGGCACGGATGCGGGCGATTCTGAACTGGTCCGTCTGGCGGGCGACCTGCGCGGCCTCACCTCGGGCAGCCCTGCACAACTGACCAAGCAGATCACGGATCGCATCGCTGTGCTGGCCCCCGTGTGATGCCATAGACATCAGCGTAATGTTCCCCTATTGTTCTACTGGCATTTCTAAGGCAGAGCGACCATCATGTTGGATATGGGGCAAGACGCAGCACAAGACCTGGCCGATTTTCTGAAAGGTGACCGTTTCGGCACCGTTCTGGCGGATCCGCCGTGGCGTTTTGTGAACCGTACCGGGAAAGTTGCTCCCGAACACAAACGCCTTGCCCGCTATCCGACGATGGAACTGAATGAAATTTGCGCCCTGCCCGTGGCCGAACATCTGGAGGATCGCGCGCATTGCTACATGTGGGTGCCAAACGCGCTCTTGCCTGAAGGGCTACAGGTGCTGAGTGCCTGGGGTTTTCAGTATAAATCCAACATCATCTGGCACAAAATCCGCAAAGACGGTGGCTCTGACGGACGCGGCGTCGGGTTTTACTTTCGCAACGTGACCGAAGTTTTGCTTTTCGGCACACGCGGCAAAAACGTCCGCACCGAAGCGCCGGGACGGCGTCAGGTGAATATGATCCAAAGCCGAAAACGCGAGCATTCGCGCAAACCCGATGAACAATACAAAGTCATCGAGGAATGCTCTTGGGGCCCTTATCTGGAGCTTTTTGGCCGTGGCATCCGCGAAGGCTGGACAGTTTGGGGCAATCAGGCAGAGGCTGATTATAAGCCGGATTGGAAAACCTACGAATACAACTCGGGCGTTGCCGCCGAGTAAACCCTTTCTTGGACAACAGCACGACCCATTGCCAAAACGCCACAGCTTGAAAAATCCCAACATAACAAATCTGTGAGTTACCGGACCTAAAGCATCTGCGTTGATATGCTGATCGCTGGGGAGATTATGTGTGAGGTTTTAACAAATGCTGCTTGATCGCCGAGACATATTGACCGGAAGCATCGCTTGTGCTGCTGCTTTTGCGGCACCACCTGCTTTGGCTGCGCGCAAGAAGGATGAAGAAGTTGACCCTTTCAAAGCGCGTGTTGTTCGCGTCCCAAAAGATACGGTTCCCGGTCGGCTGCATGTCTATCCTGATCGCTTTGCGATATATTGGACGCTGGAAAAAGGGCGCGCCATCTACTATCCGGCGGGCGTTGCGCAACGCCATCTGTGGGAGCCCGGCACCTTTATCGTCAAGGCCAAGAAAGAATGGCCAAGCTGGAAGCCAACGCCAGAGATGATCGAACGGGACCCGGAAGCTTACGAGAAATGGGCCGAAGAGGCGATGCCCGGCGGGCCGAACAATCCGCTCGGTGCGCGTGCGCTTTACCTGTTTTACCCCCGCGGCGGCGACAGCTTTTTGCGCATCCATGGCACGAACAATCCGCGCACCATCCGCACCCGTGTCTCGAACGGATGCGCGCGTCTGACAAACCACTATATTTCTGATCTTTACGAACGTGTCCCGATGGACACGATCGTGCATCTTCACCCGATGCAGACCTAGGCGCTAATCTAGAATGCTCGCGGGCAACCCAACCAGTAATAGCGGGCACGGGTTGCCGACGCCACGCAACACGCGGTCTTCCAGTTTGCTCCAGTGCGTCGTGGCCTGACCAAACTTGTCGGCGACAAACTTGCGCGCGAAGGCTTCCGAAAACGGAACGCCACGGGCAATCTGATCGGCGACCGTCTTACGCTGAGCAGCAGTGCGCGCGCCAATACCAAGACGGTCAAGATCATCTTCAGACGCCAGATCGCGCGCCTTCATCCATTCGGTGATCCGCTCCAGAAAAGCCGACTGCATTGAGCTGCCCCTAGTCACGACAATGCCCATGCTAATTGCGCTAAGGGCATGAAGGCGTTGGAAGTTCTCCAGGTCTCGGTCAAAGAACGGGTCCTTGTTGTTCCACTCGATTTCCAGGGCAAGGGCGCCTGCTTCAGCAAATTTCACGTGATCGACTTCGTGGCTGACACCCGTGCGGGCATGCCCGTCGACAACCGTTTGCACCTCGAAATTGTGCTTGCGCCAGTTCAAATCCGATAGCTCGTGCCGCAGCCTTTGCGTCAGTCCGCTTTCGCCGCCGCCCCCGGTGATGATCTCACTCAGAGAAATTCGAAACTCCAAAAGCACCTGCGCCAAAAGCTCCAGTTCACGCGGAAAGTCATGCGCCAAAATCGCCTCGGCGTGGTTGCGGGTCAGCACGTCGTACCCTGCGTCTTTCAGCGCAGCGAGACTCACAAGTCCGGGTCCCGCGATACCAGAATTGAAGAGGTCAGGTCTCCCAGACGCAGGCGTTGCCGTCCCGCGTCATCGAAATTCGAAACATCAAGCCACGCTTCAAACGCGTCGCGCAAGGCGGGCCACTCCAGATCAATCGCGGCAAACCATGCGGTGTCGCGGTTGCGGCCTTTGACGACGGCGGCTTGCCGAAAGATGCCCTCAAAACTCATCCCAAAGCGTTCGGCAGCACGGCGCGAGGGGATATTGGCGGCGTCACACTTCCACTCAAACCGACGATAGCCCGCTGAAAAAGCCCATTTCATCAGCAGATACACGGCCTCGGTCGATTCCCGCGTGCGCTGCAGACGGGGCGCAAAGGTCAGCCAGCCCGTTTCGATGGACCCTGCCTCCGGCGTTATCCGCATCAACGAAAGCGTGCCACCCAATCGCCCGTCGGCCATGCGCACCGCAAAATGCAGCGGATCGTGCTGCAGACGCGCGTTTTCGACCCAGGTGGCATAGCCCGCGTCACTAAACGGCCCCATCGGTAGATAGGCCCACATCGCCCCGTCATCCTCGGCATGCGCCTCGCGCAACCCCTTCACATGGGCGCGCGACAAAGGCTCAAGCGTCGCGTATTGCCCCCGGATCGCGGTGCGCGGCGGCAACGGTGGTGGTGTCCAATTGGCGAGTGTCATTCGGGAAACGTCAGGTATGTGGCCTCAAGCGGTGGCGTCAGCCATACACCGTTTTCAGCCTGAAAGAACAATTGGTCCTCACCATGCGCACGCTTGGCATCTACGATCAGAACAACGGGCGTTCCGTGGCGTTTGCCGACATTGACTGCCACCTCATGCGTGGCTGACAGATGCACATACTGGCGACCGCGCGGCTTCAGCCCTTGATCAAGGATGGCATCAATAGATTTGGTCGCTGTTCCGTGAAACAGCTGGTCAGGTGGAATGGCCGGTTGAAACCCAAGGTTCACGTCTACCGAATGGCCCTGGGCCGCACGGATCAAACGCCTGTCTTCGGAGAGAACAAACCGCTTTTTGTCATTCGTCGCAACGACATGCTCCAGATGCGCGCGATCCCTGATCCTGTCGGTTGCGGCCAAAACCGCATCAACCTCCGCCCAGCCTTCCGCATCCAAAGTCAGTCCCGCCGCCTGAGGTTTGTGACGCAGCACAAGGCTGAGAAACTTGGAGGCGCGGACGTCGGACATCAGTCTTCGGGCGGCAAAACGCGCAGGCGCAACTCGCGCAACTGCTCGTTTGTCGGCTCGGATGGGGCGTCCATCATCAGGTCTTCGGCCCGCTGGTTCATCGGGAAAAGCATCACCTCGCGGATGTTGTGCTCATCGGCCAGCAACATCACAACGCGGTCGATCCCCAAGGCGCACCCGCCGTGGGGCGGCGCACCGTAGCGGAACGCGTTGACCATGCCGCCAAAGCGCTTGCGCACCTCGTCTTCGCCGTAGCCTGCGATTTCAAACGCCTTGAACATGATCTCGGGCCGGTGGTTTCGAATAGCACCAGACAGCACCTCGTAGCCATTGCACGACAGGTCATACTGATAACCCAGCACGTCCAATGGGTCGCCCTCAAGCGCCTCCATCCCGCCTTGGGGCATGGAAAACGGGTTGTGCTCAAAGTCGACCTTGCCGGTTTCCTCGTCACGCTCGTAGATCGGGAAGTCGACGATCCACGCAAAGGCAAAGCGGTCGGTGTCGGTCAGACCAAGCTCATCGCCAATCACGACGCGGGCTTTGCCAGCGACGGTCT
>JABDJX010000087.1 GCA_013003245.1 Silicimonas sp.
CGGAACGCGGTCGAGGCGATGAACGCGGCCAAATCATGGAGCAAGACAACGGGCCATCTGCGAGCGCAGATCCTCTACTACCTAGGCGAAAACCTTTCAGCCCGCGCTGATGAATTCGCCACCCGGCTTGACGATCTGGTGGGCGCCAAGGTTGGCATGGGTGAAGTCGAAGACGCGATCGATCGCCTGTTCACCTGGGCGGCCTGGGCCGACAAATACGACGGGCGCACCAAAGGTGTACCGATGCGCGGTATCGCCCTTGCGATGAACGAACCCGTTGGCAAGATCGCAGCTTTTGCGCCCGACGAAGGGCCACTGATCGGATTGGTTTCGCTGCTCGGTCCGGCATTGGCGATGGGAAACCGCATCACGCTGGTCGCCTCAGAGCCCTGGCCGCTTGCCGCAACCGATTTCTACCAGGTGTTGGAAACGTCCGATGTGCCTGCGGGCGTGATAAATATCCTGACCGGATCGCATAGCGACCTTGCCCCACATATCGCTGGTCACATGGACATTGACGCTGTTTGGAGCTTCTCTTCGTCCGACATCTCTGGTGTGATTGAACGAGAGGCCGCCAGCAATCTAAAGCGCACTTGGGTCAATAACAGCACCGCATTCGATTGGAAAAAGCCGCAGAGCGAAGCCTTCTTGGACGCGGCCACCGAGGTTAAAACTGTTTGGGTGCCGTACGGCGAATAGCTAGTCAGCAGGCGCCTCGTCGTCGCCGGATAACCACCCGTTCGCGGTCGCAAACCAGCTTTTCGTGGTGTCTTTTGTTGCGTCAACCACACCGCTGGCTTTTTCGCTGATCTGCTCCGTGAAAGTTGGCTCTGCAGCTTCTTTTCTCAGATCCTCTGTACCCAGCCACCCCAGTCCACCAAGCGCCAAGGCCAGTGTCATCACCATGAAGAAGGACCGAACATATACCGAGGAGTTCCAGATATACCCAAGCGTGTAATCAAGCGGCCCCTCTTCACCGGAGTCCAGTTCGAGGAATCCGTCCAAAAACCAGGCTTTCGCCCACATCCACACGATTGGAAGGGCGATCAAAACGAACCCGATGAGTGACCCAATCGTTACCAACCAGATCGCGAGCGCCCAGTATATCGACCATCCGATCACACGCGCTTTCAGGCGCGTTGGCATGGCGGTCCAGTAGCCTAGTCTATTTTCATTCAGTTCCATGCTAGGAAGCTTACTCGGAAATGAGGCTGATTTAAGAAGTTTGCATAAACCGTTTTGGGCTGAGCACGCCGGAATAGATTCTGGGAAGATTATATTCCGCAAAAGAAAAACGCGCCCGACGGGCCGGGCGCGTTGTCTGCATGAACACGCTGTTAGTCTTTACTCGTCACGATGCTTGATGCCGTGCCAAATCTTTTTATTGGTCAGATACAACAAGACACTGAGTATTGTCAGGAAGATGACAGAGACAAAGCCTGCTTCCTTGCGCGCGTTAAGCTTAGGCTCTGATGCCCACATCAGAAAGGCCGCAACGTCTTGTGCCTGCTGCTCAACGGTTGCTGCGGTGCCATCTTCATATTCGACATCATCGCCCCAAATCGGCTGACCCATGGCAATCCATGATCCTTCGACCTTGTGCTTTCCGTCTTCGTATTTGCACTCGTCCGGGAAGCCACCGGCCGTAAAGACCTTGTTGTAAGAGCCCTCGATAGTGGATTCGGCGGCACATTCTGGCGGCTCTTCATAACCTGCCAAAAGCGACGCGATATATTCTGGGCCGCCCATCCCTTTGAAGAATTGGTTAATGCCAAGACCATAAGGGCCCGAGAAGCCTGCCCGCGCCTTCGCCATCAGCGACAAATCCGGTGCATTTTCCAATTGCGAGCCAGGGAAGTGGTCCGTTGGTTTTGCTGCTCGAAAATCGTCAATTTCTGCGTCGAACACTTCGTAGAATTCGGCGTAGGCACGCACCTGATCTTCGGGCAGGCCAACACCGCCTTCGTCGTGCAACGTGCGAATAGGCACGTACTGCAGGCCGTGGCAGGCGGCGCAGATTTCAGTGTAAACCTGAAGGCCACGCTGAAGCTGCATCTGATCGTATGTACCGAATGGCCCCTCGAACGAGAAGTCATAGTCGGTCACCGATGGTGCTTCGCCTGCCGCAAGTGCAGGGCTGGCAAGACCAAAGACGACCGCTGCGGAGAGTGTGATCTGACGGATCATAGGGTAGTTTCCTTTCATTCCGCAGGCGTTGCCTGGCCGGCGGGAGCGTCTCCGCCAGCGGGGTAATGTGCATCGAAGTCGGCCTCGATGGTTTCCGGCTGCTCCAACGGCTTTTCGATCACTCCCAGAAGCGGCAGGATAACCAGGAAATAGGCAAACCAGTAAGCCGAAGCGATGAGCGAGAAAGTCGCATAAGGCTCTTCCGCCGGCATGGCACCAAGCCACATCAGCACGAAAAAATCGATGACCAAAAGCCAGAACCACCATTTGAACATCGGGCGATATCTGCCTGAGCGGACAGATGATGTATCAAGCCACGGCGCAAGAGCCATCACTGCAATCGCGCCGAACATCGCCAGAACACCAAAGAACTTGGCGTCGATGATGCCGCCGGTGACCCAGTTGGCGATGATCACAACCCAAACGTCTGACGTGAAGGCGCGCAGGATTGCGTAGAACGGCAAGAAGTACCATTCGGGGACAATGTGCGCAGGCGTCGAGAGGGGGTTCGCCTCGATGTAGTTGTCGGGGTGACCAAGGTAGTTTGGCATAAAGCCGACGATGGCAAAGAAAATGCCAAGGATCACGGCTAGCGCGAACAGGTCTTTGATGACGTAATAGGGCCAGAACGGGACCGTGTCTTTCGCCGCTTCTTCCTTTGATCCGCGACGCACTTCAACACCTGTTGGGTTGTTGTTGCCAGTGGTGTGGAAGGCCCAGATGTGCACGGCCACAAGCCCGGCGATGACGAAGGGCAGCAGATAGTGCAGCGAGAAGAAACGGTTCAGCGTGGCGTTGTCGACCGCTGGTCCACCCAAAAGCCATGTTTGGATCGCCTCACCAATGAATGGAATTGCGCCAAAAAGGCCCGTGATCACAGTCGCACCCCAGAAGGACATCTGACCCCAGGGCAAAACGTAGCCCATGAAAGCGGTGCCCATCATCAGGACAAAGATCAGAATACCGATGATCCAAGTGACTTCGCGAGGTTCCTTGTAGGAGCCATAGTAAAGACCGCGGAAGATGTGCGCGTAAACAGCCACGAAGAACAGGGATGCGCCGTTCATGTGCAGATAGCGGATCATTGCGCCACCGTTCACGTTGCGCATGATGTGCTCGACCGACGCAAAGGCCATGTCAACATGCGGTGTATAGTGCATGGCAAGCACGATGCCTGTCGCGATCTGCAAGACAAGGCAGAAGGTCAGGATAATGCCCCAGATCCACATCCAGTTCAGATTTTTCGGTGTGGGAAGCATCAAGGTGTCATAAAGCAGCCCGGCGATGGGCAGGCGACGGTGCAGCCAGGTCTCGGCTGGGGTCACCGGTTCGTAATGGTCATGCGGGATGCCGGCCATTGGGTTTCTCCCTTATCCAAGAACGATTGTTGTTTCATCGTCAAACCGTGCCGGCGGCACCGGCAGGTTCTCAGGTGCGGGGCCTTTGCGGATCCGACCTGACAAATCATAGTGCGAGCCGTGGCAGGGGCAGAACCAGCCGCCAAACTCACCCGTGTTGCCTTGCGCTGCGCCAAGCGGCACACAGCCAAGATGGGTGCAGACGCCCATCTGAACCAGCCATTCGCCGTTCTCATCCATCGCACGGTTTTCGTCCGTTGCATCGGCTCCGTCTGGTGCGTTGGCATTGCGCGCCACAGGGTCTGGCAACTCGCTTAATTCAACTGAGCGCGCTTCGGCAATCTCTTCTTCGGTACGACGGCGGATAAAGACAGGCTTGCCCAGCCACTTGACTGTAAGCTGCCCGCCCGGCTCAAGGCCATCCACGGGAACGCGGATTGACGACAGCGCCTGAACATCAGCCGATGGGTTCATCTGGTTGACCAGCGGCCATACAGCTGCGCCAGCGGCAACGGCACCAGCGCCGCCCGTGGCATAGTAAAGGAAATCCCGGCGAGTGCCTTCGTGATCATCTGCGTGCGACACGAGTTTCTCCATCTTTTGCGGGGCCATGCGCCCAATGCCTTAACGCCCCGGACCGAATCCAAGGTTAACTTGCGGGTAGATAGCGCTGCTGTCCCCAAGCGTCCAGCGGACAATCGGGCGCACCTGCGCTTTGTGAAGGCAGGATTTCCGAGTCATTTTAGTCAAAACTGATGTGAACTGACCGGTTGGATGAGCGGGACTTAGGTGTAAGATCGTGCACCATGATACCTCTTGCACCTCGCCGAATTTGGGAAAGCCGTGATTTCGAGGGGCCTTGGCATCCTGCATTGCGCTCAATTCTTAGTTTTTTGGAAGAGCGAGGCGAAGATGTAGAAGAGGTTGACCTGCCAGACACACCGCGTCGTGGAAAAGGGTCTTCACTCAAATTCGCTGCTGGCGCTCTTGATAATCTGGTTGGCGCAAACGGCGGCGATGCGACGCTTATCTGCGAAAATATCCAAAGGGTCCTAAAAAACCCCAGCGGCACAAATATCAAAACGCTTTATGAAACCCTATTGGAGGAGGACGCGATCGGCGTAGTGGACAACGCCATATCGCTTTTGACAAAAGCGCCACTCAACCGAGAAAGGTTAGCGATCTTTTTCGGATGGCTGGCAAGAAATAGTCCGGACAGAGAGCCGGTGAAATTTGCCATCGCTATGCTTGGGCTATCAGGTCACGAAAACACTGATTTTTTGCTGAACATCGGCAAGCACGAAGAATTCACCAAGTACGCCGCTGTTGCCTTGTCAAATTCCCTGCCGCCAAGCGAAGCCATGCAAGCCCAGACCAAATTGGTGCGCAGTGTACAGGGTTGGGGCCGGATCGATCTGGTTCAGCGGCTGGCACCCAAAGCTGATGTCGACCTTCGCCATTGGTTAGTGCGTGAGGGTTACAAAAATTCGATAATGTACGAATATCTCGCCTGCATCGCTGCGCGCGAAGGCCGACTGCTGGAACAGTTACAGGATCAAATTGCATCAAAGGATAACGCTTTGCTGGATGGTGCCGCAGAGATTTTTAATGCGTTGGTTAGGGGCGGGCCTGCCGAGGACATGAGTGACTATTCTGACGGGGCCACCGCCGGAGAGCTTTGGCTTCAATTGATCAATGATCAGCCTGCGACACTCTTGCGAGGGTGTGGTGCAAAGTCTTTAGCAGATTATGCGGCAGGCGACGTTTGGCCTAAAGAGGTCTCAGTCGTAATAGAGAAAAGCGCAGCTGCCTATATCGGTCGCCCAGAGCTTGCAGACCTTGTTCTACAGCATCTTAAAAGCGGCGACAGGCTCGCTTACTGGAACGCCAAGACCTTAGCCCGCGATGTGGGGATCGATCCATGGCCAATCATTTTTGATCGGCAGATCAAAGAGGGCGACGCTGATTATTGGTACGACTTGATGCGCACTGACAACCCTGACCGTGTTGATCGCGTGATTGATCTTGCCGTTCAGCAGTTGCCATTAGAAACGGTGGCGACTGGCCCCGGCGATGAAACGGGGCTTGGTCCCGATTGGAAGCACCATTCCGCACTAAATTACATCGTACAGGATTTAGACCGCTTTCCAGGCAAAGGCTGGGCACTTGTTGCGGCATCTTTGCAAAGCCCTGTGGTGCGCAACCGAAACATGAGTGCGAAGGCGCTTGAAGCATGGCCCAAAGCCGATTGGCCGCAAGACACACTGTCTGTGGTGCGGCAAGCAATACGTGTTGAACCCACACCAAAGTTGAAAGAGCGGCTTGAGGCGTTGCTGAGGCCAAATGCAAAAGGCTGAATCGCGCGAAATATCTTGCAGCGAATCACAAAGAGGTCTAACGCGCGAGTGTCACAAAGGCTTTGTGCAGGAGAGACCAGTTTTGCGCTGGCGCCGAAGGAGCAACATCCCGGAAACTCTCAGGCAAATGAACTGTACGAAAAGCTGACAATCTGGAAAGTGGCCCGCTAAGCGGGCCCACCGACGGAGCAAGTGGGCGCAAGGTCCGCGTAACTCTCAGGTTCTCGGACAGATGGGATCACCGGTGCGGATCAGCCGCATCAGATCGAAATCTGTTGGGAGGACAACCAATGAAAAAGATTGCCGTTATTGGAGCCGGTGTGACCGGCGTAACCACTGCCTATGCCTTGTTGAACCGCGGATACGACGTGACGGTGTTCGACCAGAACCGCTATGCGGCGATGGACACCTCATTCGCGAATGGCGGACAGCTCTCCGCCTCGAACGCTGAGGTCTGGAACCGCTGGTCGACGGTGGCCAAAGGTATGAAGTGGATGTTCACGCGCGGTGCACCATTGCTGGTGAACCCCAAACCAAGCTGGCACAAATACTCGTGGATGGCCGAGTTCATGGCGCACATCCCGCATTACCGCCAGAACACCATCGATACAGTGCGCATGGCAATTGCAGCGCGCGAACACCTCAAAGTCACAGCCGAGAAAGAGGGTTTTGACTTTGACGTCGAGGAACGCGGCATCCTGCACATCTACAACTCGAAGAAAGAATATGACCACGCGACCGAGGTGAACAAACTTCTGCTTGAGGGTGGTTTAACGCGCGAGGCGGTAACGCCCGAAGAAATGAAATCGCTGGAACCTGCGCTGACAGGAGACTTTTACGGCGGCTATTTCACGCCATCCGACGCAACGGGTGACATACACCGCTACAGCCGCGGCTTGTCTGAGGCCTGCAAGAAAAAGGGGGTTCAATTCCACTTCAACTCAACAGTGCGCGAGATCACCCACAATGTGCAGGGTCCGGTTATCAAGTGGAAGGATGACAAGGGCACAAAAAGCGAAGGCCAGTTCGATGCTTTGGTGATCTGTGCCGGCGTGGGCAGCCGCAAGTTTGGTCAGATGCTGGGCGACCGGGTGAATGTCTATCCGGTGAAAGGCTATTCCATTACGGTTAAGCTGGATGACGCTGAAAGCCAGCAGGCGGCCCCTTGGGTGAGCCTTTTGGATGACGAAGCCAAAGTGGTGACCAGCCGTTTGGGTAAAGACAGGTTCCGTATTGCGGGCACCGCCGAGTTTAACGGATCCAACTGGGACATTCGCGATGACCGCATTAAACCGCTTGTTAAATGGGTCGAGCGGTTCTTTCCTGATGTGGTGACCGAGCACGCCGTGCCCTGGGCAGGCCTGCGCCCGATGATGCCCAACATGGTGCCGATGGTAAAAGCGGGCAAAAAACCGGGAGTGTACTACAACACCGGTCATGGTCATTTGGGATGGACGCTGTCAGCTGCCACGGCAGAGATCATTGCCGAGCAGATCAAAACAGAGATGGCCACTTAAGAGGAAAAAGGCGCGCCATACCTGGCGCGCCCCTACTAATCTAACTCTTTCAACGACCTCAACGGACCCCAGTCCGGCAACCGTTCGGCGTCAAAGCCCTCAGGCGGTTTCAAGCAAGCCACGCTCATGGGCCAACTCCTGCATTTTGGTCTGCAGCTTTTCAAACGCACGGACCTCAATCTGGCGAATACGCTCGCGGCTCACGTCATACTGGCCCGAAAGCTCCTCTAACGTCACCGGACTGTCCATCAGGCGACGCTGTGTCAGGATATCCTGCTCACGCTCGTTCAGCACCGACATTGCCTCGGCCATCATCTCGCGACGCGTCTCAAGCTCGTCTTTCTCGGCATAGTCGCCCGCCTGGTCAGCATCTTCGTCTTCCAGCCAGTCCTGCCATTGCGCAGCACCTTCCCCATCAGCCGAAATCGTCGCGTTCAGCGAAGCATCCCCACCCGACAAGCGCCGGTTCATGTTGATAACTTCCTGCTCACTTACGTTCAGGTCTGTTGCGATACGCTCCAGATGTTCAGGCCGCAAATCGCCATCTTCCAGCGCACCGATGCGCGCCTTGGCTTTCCGCAGGTTGAAAAACAACTTCTTTTGCGCGCTGGTCGTGCCAAGCTTCACAAGGCTCCATGACCGCAAGATATACTCCTGAATCGACGCGCGTATCCACCACATGGCATAGGTCGCCAGACGAAATCCTTTGTCAGGGTCAAACCGTTTCACCGCCTGCATAAGACCGACGTTTGCTTCTGAAATCACTTCAGCCTGGGGCAGACCGTAACCGCGATAGCCCATGGCAATTTTTGCAGCCAGCCGCAGGTGCGACGTCACCATTTGATGCGCAGCATCTGTATCCTGATCTTCGACCCAACGCTTGGCCAGCATGAATTCCTGCTCTTTTTCGAGCATTGGAAACTTCCGGATCTCCTGAAGATACCGGTTTAGGCCACCTTCAGGGGTTGGAGCGGGGAGATTCTTATAATTCGCCATATTTTCCTATTCCCTGTGCACGCCAATGTATCAGCGCTTAACATAGATAGTGAACCGTTCAGTTCAGTTCAAGTGGGTAAGCTGCGTTTTCTTGCCGCTTTCTTGTAAACAATCTATGAAACTGCCGCGCCAAAGCGCCACTCACAGCCGCGTGCGCTCACGTATCCGTGCACAATTGTTCGCAAACGGCGACCTTACTGTGCATTTGCAGAGTGTCCGCGAAGTGCCTGCAAAAGGCCCTCCATATCGCTCGGCAGTTGGCTTTCAAAGTGCACTCGCTCTCCCGTAACAGGGTGGAAAAAACCCAGGGTCATCGCGTGAAGAGCTTGTCTTTTAAAGCTTTTGACCACCTGTGCTCCAGCTTGCCGGTCTGGAAATTTCCGGCGCCCGCCATAAACAGGATCACCAATCAATCCGTGTCCAATGTGCGCCATGTGAACCCTAATTTGATGCGTGCGTCCTGTTTCAAGATTACATTTCACCAAGGCTGCCGATGCCCCAAATGTTTCAAGCGCCCGCAAACGTGTCACCGCATGCCGCCCACCTTGAAACAAAACAGCCTGTCTTTGACGATCCGTTTTGTGTCGTGCCAGCTGAGTCGTAATGCAAATCAGGCCGCCTGGCTCAAATCCTACGCCTTTGACACCTGCCAATCGCGGATCACCCACATCAGGTACGCCGTGACACACCGCCAGATAACTGCGCTCCAGCGAATGGTCTGCAAACTGGGCCGCCAATCCATGATGGGCAGCATCCGACTTGGCTACCACAAGCAAACCAGACGTATCCTTGTCGATCCTATGCACGATACCGGGCCGTTTTTCACCGCCCACGCCCGACAAACGCCCACCAAAGTGATACAAAAGCGCGTTCACCAGGGTTCCGCTGGGCGAACCCGGTGCTGGATGCACGACCATTTCGGCGGATTTGTCGACAACGATCAGGTCATCATCCTCAAACACAACGTTCAGCGGGATGTCTTCTGCAACGGTTTCAACCTCAGCTGCTTCCTCAACCGTGATCTCAAATACATCCCCTTCAGCCACCCGTTGACGCGCATCCCGTACTCGCACGCCTGCCTGCCGCACCGCGCCTGCGTCCAGCAACCTTGCAAGGCGCGACCGGCTCAGGTGCGCTTCCTCTGGCACATCGCGGGCCAGCGCTTTATCAAGGCGCGATGGCGGGTTGGCGCCAATCGTGACGGTGTGAACGATGGATGACATGGAAGACGGGCAAGCTCCGGACGAAAAAACAGTGCGCTATCTCAAAGCGCTGGTGACAATTTTGACCGTCACCATGATCCTTGGCTTTCTAACGATAGTAGCACTTTTTGTCATGCGGTTCAGCGCAATGAATCGCGCAGAGCTTCCCGACCAGATCACGCTGCCTGAAGGTGCCAGGGCGTCAGCCTTTACGCAAGGCGACGATTGGTTCGCAATTGTCACCGAAGACGATGAAATCCTGATCTTCGGCAAGACCACCGGCAACCTGCGCCAGCGCATTCAAATCACACGCTAATCACATCATCCAAAGCAACTGGCCGCCCTGCTCGGTGGCAGACAAGGCCATAAACAAACCCGTCAGCGCCATAATGTGGGCCGTAGTCCGAAAGTTCGCGCCACCCAAAATATTGAGGCACAACAGGGCCAAACCAACAGGCAAGGCAAAGACCATGACAATCAGGTTCATGACATACACAGTTGCACGCGCCACAGCGTCATTCTGTTCTTCGCGCAAGTTGGGGTCAAAGAGGTCATCCATCGCCGAGTCATGCGAAAGCTTTATCGAGTCCGAAAGAAATATGCTGCTTTTCTGCTTGCGAAGGCGGACTTCAGGTGGCTCCAAGTCTGGAAGCAGGCTGCTACCCGCCTCGACCCGAGAAATCTTCAGCCCGGCAATCCTATGAATTCTGGACATTTTCGACATTTCACTCACCTCAAAATTACTAGAACTGACTTCGAACACGGATATGCCCCGAATGTGATCAGATTACGGCAAACCTGTGATGCTCAGTTCAAATTGAACCAATGAGCCATATTTTGCGCACTATCGGCCTCGTTAACTTTACATTAGAGGCATTTCGAAAAGATTGTTTCGACAATAGCGACGGCAAATTCTGGGTATATTCATAAATGCTATGCAAGCAAACGCCGTGGAACTAAGAACATGCGTTCGGGAAAAACCAGTGCCCCCAATATGCGGTATTTCGAAGAAGCCAAAATCGATCTGAATGCGGTCACCGAATGAAAAAGCCCCGCACAATGCGGGGCTTTTCAGTCTTCAATGCACCACAGCGTCATCCGGCGGCGTTTGATTGGAGGCCGCAACCCGGTCGCCCACGATCAGCCCATCGGCGCCGGCGCTTACCGTCACGACACCGCCGTCACCAATATCACCGGCCAACAGCATCTCGGCCAACTGGTTTTGCAGGCTGCGCTGGATCACGCGCTTCAACGGGCGTGCGCCATAGACAGGATCGTACCCTTCGTCCGCAAGCCACTTCTTTGCCGCCTCGTCTAACTCAAGCGTGATGTTCTGCTTGGCGAGCCGTTTGACCAAACGCGCCACCTGAATATCGACAATACTCGTCATGTCATCACGGCTAAGCCGATCAAAGACGATCATGTCATCCAACCGGTTCAGGAACTCTGGGCGGAAGTGCGCTCGCACCGCATCCATGACATCACGCTGCGCAGCGCCCGCATCCGCGCCTTCGGGCAGTTGGCTCAGTGCCTGAGACCCAAGGTTCGACGTCAGGATGATAAGCGTTTGCTTGAAATCAACCTTGTTTCCCTGCCCATCAGTCAGCACACCATCGTCCAACACCTGCAACAGCACGTTAAAGACCTCGGGGTGTGCCTTTTCAACCTCGTCGAACAGGATCACCTGATAAGGGCGTCGCCGCACAGCCTCGGTCAGAACACCGCCTTCGTCATAGCCAACATAACCCGGAGGAGCGCCGATCAGACGCGCAACCGAGTGTTTCTCCATGAACTCCGACATATCGATGCGGACCATCGCGCTTTCATCGTCAAAAAGGTACTCGGCTAAAGTCTTCGTCAACTCGGTCTTACCAACACCGGTTGGTCCAAGGAACAGGAACGACCCAAGCGGTCTGTTCTCGTCCTGCAAGCCCGCCCGTGCGCGACGCACCGCGTTCGATACAGCCTTCAGGGCCGATGACTGGCCAATCACGCGCTTGCCAAGCTCCTCTTCCATCCGAAGCAGCTTTTCGCGCTCGCCCTCCAGCATCTTGGTGGTCGGAATACCCGTCCAGCGCTCAACAACTTCGGCAATCTGCTCAGGGCCAACGGCCTCTTCCACCATCACGTCGTCGGATGTCTCTGCCGCTTCCAGTTTCTTCTCTAAATCGGGGATAATGCCATACGACAGCTCCCCTGCACGCTGCAGGTTGCCCTCTCGTTTGGCCTGATCAAGATCGGCACGGGCGCGGTCTAACTGCTCTTTCAGTTCACGCGCTGATTCAAGCTTGTCGCGCTCCGACTGCCACTTGGCCGTCATCTCGGCAGACTTCTCCTGAAGACCCGCAAGCTCTTCTTCAAGCTTGCCCAACCGCTCTTTCGAGACGGCATCATCTTCTTTCTTCAAGGCTTCAGCTTCGATTTGCATCTGCAAGATCTGTCGATCCAAAGCGTCCAACTGCTCAGGCTTCGAGTCGACTTCCATCCGCAAACGCGAAGCCGCCTCATCCATCAAATCGATGGCCTTATCCGGCAAGAACCGGTCAGTGATATACCGATGCGAAAGCGTCGCCGCCGCGACCAGTGCCCGGTCTGATATCCGCACACCGTGGTGAAGCTCGTACTTTTCCTTGATGCCGCGCAGGATCGAGACAGTATCCTCGACCGTCGGCTCGGCAACCAGCAATGGCTGGAACCTCCGCGCAAGGGCCGCATCTTTCTCAACGTGCTTGCGATACTCGTCCAGAGTTGTCGCACCCACACAGTGCAACTCACCGCGCGCCAAAGCAGGCTTCAACAGGTTCGATGCATCCATCGCACCTTCGGATTTGCCGGCACCAACAAGCGTGTGCATCTCGTCAATAAACAAGATCACTTCGCCTGCCGCAGAGGTCACCTCAGAAAGCACAGCCTTCAGCCGCTCTTCAAACTCGCCACGATACTTCGCACCTGCAATCAACGCGCCCATATCCAGCGACAAAAGCGCCTTGTTCCGCAGGCTTTCCGGTACGTCACCATTGACGATGCGCAAGGCCAGTCCTTCGGCAATCGCCGTTTTACCAACACCTGGGTCACCGATCAGAACAGGGTTGTTCTTCGTCCTGCGCGACAGAACCTGCATCGTACGCCGAATTTCCTCGTCACGACCAATGATCGGGTCAATCTTACCCTCACGCGCCGCCTGAGTCAGATCACGCGCATATTTCTTCAAGGCATCATAGCCTTCTTCCGCTGAAGCCGTATCCGCCGTACGCCCCTTGCGCACATCGTTGATGGCAGAGTTCAGCGCCTGCGCCGTCACGGCACCAGCATCCAAGGCGTCCTTGGCCTTCGACTTCACCACAGCCAAAGCCGTCAAAAGCCGCTCAACCGGCACAAAACTGTCGCCTGCCTTCTTAGCGATCTTCTCAGCCTCGGCCAAAACCTTGACGGTCTGCTGATCCATATACGTCTGCCCGGCATCGCCGGTCACCTGCGGGATCTTAGTCAAAGCCAGATCAACGGCCTCTACCACGCGCTCAGGCGCGCCGCCCGCTTGCCGGATCAGGTTGCTGGCAAGCCCCTGATCGTCATCCATTAATGCTTTCAGTAGATGCTCGGGCGCCAGTTTCTGGTGGCTTTCCCGCATTGCGATCGTCTGAGCGGCCTGCAAAAAGCCGCGTGACCGCTCTGTGAACTTCTCCAAGTCCATGAGGTCTCTCCTTCTCTTAAGCGCCCTCGTCGTGATGCACCCGCCTTGCGGCATGCTAAAATCAGGGCCTTGACCCTTAGATGGGATCGCAAAAGCGTGATCGCAAGTCTTTCATTGGTCTAAAAATATGTCGGGGTCTGGGGCAGAGCCCCAGTCGGCCTAAAGGGTGCATACCTGACATAGGCAAACGCACCGCTGTCCGGCGCCCAGCACGGCACATTGATCGACCCTTGCCCACCATTGAACCGCAAAACCTCCCGCCGATCACCCCCGTCGGGTGACATCAGGCAAAGTCGCACATCCTTGTTACGCGGGTGCGCGTCGGTACCCGGCGGATAGGCCACATACAAAATATGCCTCCCATCAGGTGACGGGTGCGGAAACCAGTTCACAAACTCATCGTCTGTCATCTGCTCCTGCGCGCTTCCATCAACGCGCATCCGCCAAATTTGCGCATGACCCGTCCGATCTGAATTGAACCAGATCCATTCTCCGTCCGGGGCGTAATCTGGACCGTCGTTGTGCCCCGCTTCAGTCAGTTTCAGCTCCTCGCCGCCTATGGTTGGCAGCGTATAGATATCAAAGCGCCCGTCGCGCAGGCCACAATAGGCAAGGCGCGCCCCATCTGGCGACCAGCCATGCCAATAAGTGCCTGGCTCTTTTGTCACCGGCGTTGGTTTGCCGCCCTCAATTGGAAGCCTGTAGATCAAACAACCCCGTGGACGGATGTGATCCGACACAACCAGCTGCGTCCCGTCAGGCGAAATCCCGTGATCATTGTTCAAATGCACCAGCCTGCCGGTATCGATCTGTTGCATTTCGCCTGACGCAATCGACACGCGGTACAACAGCCCATCACCATTCACGATCAACGCCCCGCGCGCAGCGTCCCAGTTGGGTGCTTCGATCAACCGATCAGTCTGTAAGACAACCCGAACGTCGCACGTGGCCAGCTCAAAAATCTCCAGTGAACTGCGCATAGTCCTCTCCTCTGCCTTGACCGCAGGCTTTCAGCCCCTCATCAGGTGCGCAAGGAGATCTCCATGACTAAATCCGATGACCGCCTGATAGTTGCCCTCGATGTACCAAACGCCATGCAAGGCCTTGCCTTGGCCGAGCGGCTTGGCGACAGCGTCAGCTTTTACAAGATCGGCCTTGGCATGCTGACCGGTGGCGGGCTGGCCCTTGCCAATGAGCTGAAAGACGAACACGGCAAGCGCATTTTCCTGGACATGAAGCTCTTCGATATCGGTGCTACGGTAGAGGCCGCCGTTCGCGGTCTGGCACAGTTCGAGCACGACTTTCTGACAGTCCACGGCGATCCTCACGTCGTGCGCGCCGCTAAAGAAGGGGCGGCCAACTCCAACATGAAAATACTGGCGGTGACCGTGCTTACGTCGCTGGATCGCGAAGACCTGGATGAAAATCAGATTAAGCCGGGCACGATACCCGAACTGGTTGCTGAGCGTGCCACGCGTGCCTTTGAGGCTGGCGCAGACGGAGTCATCGCCTCCCCGCACGAAGCCGCGATGATCCGCGCGCTTCCAAATGCAAGGGACCGCCTGATCGTGACACCCGGCGTGCGCCCTGCAGGCGCAGACTTGGGCGACCAGAAACGCGTCATGACACCAGGCAAAGCCCTCGCAGAAGGTGCGGACCACGTGGTCATAGGGCGTCCAATCCACAACGCGCCGGACCCAAAGACAGCGGTGGAAACGATTCTACTGGACTTCGCGGCAGCAAACTAGGCGCCGCTCGAACTGTCCAACTGTTTATAATCGTTAAGAAGTATGCCGCCTATTGTTTACGCATAAGACGGCAATGGACCGCTTAGCGGCAGATTATCTCCCTATTGTTCACACATTGGGAACAGTCCTGAGTCAGAATACGGCCTTACCGTGGTTTCACCTTGGGCCGTCCCTAATTCGGTCACATTTGATTGCTGTCTGAAACCATCACCACTTGGCGGAGGGGATCGTCAATGCCGACGGTCAAAAACATCACAAAGGGCAACGTCGCCATTGCAGGCGCAACAGGTCTTTGCACCGGTGCCAACCTGCGCACGCCTATCGGCGCGCGCAGGGTTGAATTCTTTCGTCCCGGCGATCTGGTGGTGACCCGTGACAATGGCTTGCAACCAGTCCGTATGATCTGGAGCAAGACAGTCACTGCAGCCGAAATGGCCGCAGACCCGTCACTGGCCCCCATTACGCTGGCACCGCGCGCCATCGGCCCGATGATGCCACAGCACAAGGTCTCAATCGGCGGCGCACATCGTCTGCTGGTCCCCGGCTGGCGTCTGGATGATGTGGAGGACACCGAAAACTGCCTGGTGCCCGCGCGTGATCTTGAGGGGCTTGGCGAGAAAACAGAGATTGGCGACCAGGACGTCACCTACTACAACATCGTCTTTGAAACGCCGCAGGTCTTTTGTGCCAACGGTCTGCCAATCGAAAGCTTCTCGCCGCGCAGTGAGATCCTCAAGATCGTGCCAAAAAAGGTCTGTGAAGACTTGCGCCAAACCTTCCCCGACCTCAGCCCAAAGCTCGATGATTATCCGGCACCAGAATACAAAATGCGTGAACGGGTTTCTTACACACCAAGTTACGCCTAAGCATTTTTGCGCCGCATGATTGCGCGCCGCAGCATCGCTTTATGTCCATTGTGGATCTGACTGCCCGGCTTTTCGGCAGCAAGGCGAAGGTGCGATCCGTTTGGCTTGCTCACCAACATCGGCGATGTTTCAGGGCGATCAAGAACTTCCAATAGTTCTTCGAAACCCCAATCCTTTCCCAGCCACTTGAACCCGTACTCTTCAAAACTCAAAGCCAACTGCGCAGCACGTTCATCGACGTCCTCAACCGAAGGCACCCTCCAGACCCAGTCGAACTCCCATCCCCAAAGTCCCATTTTCAACTCAGGCCCGTCAGGCGCACATAGGACGCCCCGTATAGGCATCTGTGGCTCCGCCGGACGTGGGCCTTTTGGGCCTGTTTTGACGTATTCTTTATGAAATGGATCATCCAAAGCGCCGTAACCGTCAAGCGACGAGGCAATGCGGACCGAAAACGAGGCCGTCGTGCAGTCAAGCGTCAAGGCCTCGTATGCAGACACGCACTTTAGTTCGACGTGATCAATTCGCTTGTCTCGCTGCCGCCAAAGTTTGCTTGGCGTGCCGTCGTCAAAACCCTGCGAACGCAGGAGCGGCAATACCTGCCTCTTTAGTGCTGCTCTGGTTTCCTTTGCTGTGACTGGCATAATTTATGCCTCTTCCAATCTATCCGTTGCTGGGGCAGGTGGGCGCGATAGTGCCGTGATGCGATCATAAAGCGCGTCGTCCATGTCAAACCCGATCGCTTCAAGCGACGGTTGCAACTGTTCAACCGAGCGCCCCGAAATGATTGGCCCAAAGACCGCCGGGTTTTTGGCCACCCACGCGACAGCCAATGTGGCGGGATGCGTATCCAACTCTGCCGCCAATGCGCTCAAACCTGCAGCGGTCTCGTGCATCCAATCGGGACCGTAACGCGCCTTGTATCGGTGATCGTCAGTCAGCCGCCCACCATCACCAGCCGCGTATTTGCCTGTTAAAAGCCCACCGCCAAGCGGAGAATAGGGACAGACGTGCAGGCCCTCTGACGCGGCCATCGGCAGGATTTCCACTTCAACCTGGCGTTTTACGAGATTGTACATTGGCTGCAGCACCTGCGGCGCAATCCCAAAGGCGCGCGCAGCTTCGCGAAACTTCATCACCTCCCACGCAGCAAAGTTGGAAAGCCCCAGATGCCTGACAACGCCTGCATCCACCAGCTTGGCCAGCCCCTCGGCCTGCACCTCCATCGGAGTCTCGGGATCCAGCCGGTGCAGGTAAAGCAGATCAATCACATCGATACCCAGACGCGTCCGGCTTTTGTCCGCATAGCCCTTGATATTGCTGACCGTCGCCGGATGATCATAGCCAATCTTTGTGGCCACAAAAATATCGTCGCGTTCTGTTTTGATCAGATCACCCAATATCGTCTCAGACGCCCCGCCGGTATAGAGATGCGCAGTATCGAAAAAGTTGATCCCGGCCTTGCGGCACGCAGCATAAAGCGCGGCACTTGCTGCCTCGTCCGCAGTGCCGCCAAATTGCATTGTGCCAAAGCTGAAAGCAGAAACGTCGCGTCCTGAAAGCGTCTTCATCACTCACTCCAAAAAAGAAAAGGGCCGCCCGAAGGCGACCCTAATTCCTGTCAGAAGACAAGGCGCTTAGTTTGGAATCTCGCCGGTTATGCCTTCAATATAGAAGTTCATGCCCGCCAGAGTGCCATCATCCGCCACCTCACCGTCTGCCAGCCAGGCCGAACCGTCTTGCTTGTTAATCGGCCCGGTAAACGCGTGATACTCACCCGAAGCAAGGCTGTCGCGCAGGGCTATGGCTTCGGCTTTCAATTCGGCAGGCACGGCGTCAGAAATCTCACCGATCTCCACCATGCCCGGGCCGATGCCGTCCCATGTGTCCTTGCTTTCCCATGTGCCATCCATCACCGCCTGAACACGCGCAATGTAATAGGGCGCCCAGTTGTCGATGATCGACGAGACGCGGGGCCTCGGCGCATATTCCGACATGTCCGACGCCTGACCGAAGGTGATCACATTGCCAGCCTCTGCCGCCGCCGCCTGTGGGGCTGTCGAGTCGGTGTGCTGCAGGATCACGTCTGCGCCCTGTTCAATCAGAGCCTTGGCCGCGTCCGCCTCTTTTGCCGGGTCGAACCACGTGTAGGCCCAGACCACGTTGAACTCGACATCAGGGTTCACACGGCTGGCATGGACATAGGCAGAGTTGATGCCACGAATGACCTCGGGAATGGGGAAAGACGCAATGTAACCGATCTTGTTAGTCTGCGTCATCTTGCCCGCGATGTGGCCCTGAACGGCACGCCCCTCATAAAACCGTGCCGAATAGGTCGAGACGTTGTCGGCGCGCTTATAGCCCGTCGCATGCTCAAATTTCACGTCAGGGAACTTCTCCGCCACGTTGATTGTCGGATCCATGTAACCAAACGACGTGGTGAAGATGATGTCAGCCCCCTGCAGCGCCATTTGCGTCATCGCGCGCTCGGCATCAGCCCCTTCGGGCACGCTTTCCTGATAGACGGTTTCCACCTTGTCGCCAAACTCGGCCTCAACAGCCAGACGGCCTTTGTCATGCTCGTAAGTCCAGCCACCGTCACCGATAGGCCCGACATAGATAAAGCCGACCTTCACCGGCTCGTGCCCATCGGCAAAACCAGCCGTGGCAGCAAGCGACGCCGCAGCAACGCTGGCTAGGAATGTACGTTTTCTCATTTTTCTCTCCCCAATGAGATGTTCCGCCTCAGTTCGAGGCATGAAAGGATCGCCCAAGCGATGCGGGCGCGCTTTGTGCTGTGCGCTTTCGATCAGACGACATAATGACCAACACAAGGATGGTTATCAGGTACGGCGACATGGACAAGAGCTCGACCGGAATGGCAATGCCCGCCGCCTGTAAATTCAACTGTAAAACCGTTACCCCGCCAAAAAGGTAGGCGCCCAGCAAAACACGTCCCGCGCGCCAGCTGGCAAAAACTACGATGGCCAGCGCGATCCAGCCGCGCCCCGCCGTCATCCCTTCGGTCCATTGCGGCACAATCACAAGGCTCAGAAATGCACCGCCAAGCCCGGCGCAAGCCCCGCCAAAAGCAATCGCAGCGAACCGCGTGCCGCGCACCGAGTAGCCAAGCGCATGCGCCGCCTCGTGGCTTTCGCCGACTGCCCGCAGGATCAAGCCGGAGCGTGTTCTGTGAAAGAACCACCAAACGGCAGCGACCAGCAACAGTGACAGGTAAATCATAGGGTGTTGGTTTACGATCGGGGCCAGAGCCGCGTCGCTGTCTACTATCTGCAGCCGCGGCGAATTTGGTGGCCTGATCCCGGTGTACCCCTGCCCCATAAGGCTTGAAAGCCCCAGTCCGAACAGCGTCAGCGCAAGGCCAGTTGCGACCTGGTTTGACAGCAGCACTTGGGTCAAAAACCCGAACAATAGTGACAGAACGGCCGATGCAACCGCCGCTGCAAGGAACCCCATCGCAGGCGATCCTAACTCTACCGCGGTGATGAACCCGGCAATCGCCCCAAGGATCATCATGCCTTCAACACCAAGGTTCAAAACACCCGACTTTTCGACAACAAGCTCACCCATTGCCGCCAAAAGGATAGGCGTCGACGCCATCATTAGCGAGGCGATGAGCAGTACCGGGTTGATTGAACCGAAATCCATCAAAAGAACCCCATGATCTGATCAAGAGGAATAAACATCGATGCAACAATTGCGACGGCAGCACCAAAGAAAAAGCCGATCCAACCATTGCGTTTGCGCCGCCGTTCGAACGCGTTGGTTTGTTTTGTCCCCGCAGTCGCAGCTTTGACCCCATTTGGAATGCGAAAATCCAGGGCCCAATCAAAGACTACCACAATGAGATACATCACAATGGCATACACAGTCAGCACAATCACCGAAGCCCAGGCACCGGTTACAATGAGTTGAGCCATTCCAAGCCCAGCCAGACCTAAGAAAAAACCAATGGCAGCAGCCATGAGCACCAAGACGCTATCATAAATCCAATTTACCAAGTTCATACTGTTTCCCTCGTTCCGATGCGCACCCGAAAATTCGTCAGGACGTCGAACGCAAGAAGGAAAAAGAGCAGCATTCCCTGAAACGCTTGGATCGCCGCCGCCGGCAATCCCATCGACGCCTGTGCCGCCTCACCTCCAATATAGGTAAGTGCCATCAGCAAACCTGCAAGGAGTATGCCAATCGGGTGCAGCCGACCCAGAAACGCCACGATAATCGCCGTAAACCCATAGCCGACGTTGAAATCAATGCTGATCTGCCCGCTTGGCCCTGCCACCTCAAAAAGGCCGGCCATGCCTGCCAAGGCGCCCGAAAGCCCAAGACAAAACAAGATCAAGCGCGTCGGGTTCACACCGGCAAAGCGTGCCGCCCGCGGGCTCTCGCCCGTCAGACGGATGTTGAACCCCATGATGTGACGGCTCAGCAGAACATAGGCGAAAATAACCGCGACAAACGCCGCGACAACGCCCCAGTGCATGCCCCAACCCGCGATCAGCTCGTTATTTGCGGCGCTCTCATAATTCCGCAAGTTCCGCGATCCGGGGAAGCCAGCCCCATCCGGGTTGCGCAAGGGGCCAAGCGCAGCCCAGGCCAGAATTTGCTCCGCCACATAGACCAGCAAAAGCGAGACAAGGATTTCATTGGTGTTGAACTTGGTGCGCAAAATGCCCGGGATCATCGCCCAAAGACAGCCACCCAAAGCGCCTGCGATGATCATCAGCGGAAAGATCAGCCAGCGCGCCTCCATCGGATAGAACGCCAGACCGACGGCCGCGCCAAAGACCGCGCCCATGATATACTGCCCCTCGGCCCCGATGTTCCAGATGCCCGCCTTGAACCCAAGTGACAGGCCTATCGCAATCAGAATAAGCGGCCCCGCTTTCACCAAAAGCTGCCCGCGATAATAAAACGCGAACTCGCCAAAGACCGGGTCCCAAAAGATCGTGCGGATCGCCACCAACGGGTCTTTGCCCAAAAAAGCGAACAGGAAGCTGCCCGCTACCATCGTCGCCAGCACGGCGACCAATGGGGTGGCCCAGGACCAGGCCGTCGAAGGCAAGGGGCGTTTTTCAAGCCGGATCATGTGCCACCTCCATGCCGTGGGCACCGCCCATCATGAGTCCAATTTGGTCGATGGTCAGATCGTGCGTTGGGCGCGGATCACTCAATTTCCCCTCATTTAGTGCCGCAAATTGTGACGCAACCTCCATCAGCTCATCAAGATCCTGACTGATCACCAGCACGGCTGCGCCACCAGCGGCAAGGTCTAAAAGTGCCTGCCGGATCGCGGCGGCGGCAGAGGCATCAACGCCCCATGTGGGCTGGTTGACCACCAAAACCTCGGGCGCCTGCAAGATCTCTCGCCCGATGACGAATTTCTGCAGATTGCCACCCGAAAGCGCCCGCGCAGGATTGCCCGAACCGGGCGTGCGCACGTCGAACGCATCAATAATCTCGTCAGCAAAGTCGCGCGCCTTGCTCCAGTTGATAAAACTGCGCGACACCATCTTTTTGCGCACCCAACCCGACAAGGCAGCATTTTCGACAAGGCTCATATCGGGCGCCGCGGCATGTCCAAGCCGCTCTTCAGGTGCTGCCAAAAGGCCGAATGCGCGCCGCGCGTTCGGGCCCAGGTGGCCAACTGGCGATCCGTGCAACTGCACCGCATCAGGTGACGTCAGCAACTCGCCTGAAAGGGCTGCCAAAAGCTCGTCCTGCCCGTTGCCCGCAACCCCGCCGATGCCTAAAACCTCACCCTGGCGAATTTCAAGCGAGACGCTCTTTAAAGGCGTGCCAAACGGATTGGGCGACACAGCGCTCAGCCCGTCGATTTTCAGTGCAACTTCCCCAAGCTCATGCGCGCGCACCGCTGGCGTGGCCAGTTCCGTGCCCACCATCATCTCGGCCAGCTCACGCGCCGTTTTCTCGCGCGGGTCACACGACCCAACAACCTTACCCAACCGAAGGATGGTGGCACCGTCACATAAAGCGCGAATTTCCTCGAGTTTGTGACTGATATAAAGGATCGACGTCCCCTCAGCCTGGAGTTTACGCAGCGTCTCGAAAAGGATGTCGACCTCTTGCGGGGTCAAGACAGAAGTCGGTTCATCCATGATCAAAAGCTTTGGATCTTGCAGCAAACAGCGGATGATTTCCACACGCTGACGCTCGCCCGCTGACAGATCGCCCACCATCTTGGCCGGATCAAGCGGCAGGCCATACGTCTCGCTCACTTCGCGAATGCTGTCCGCCAGCTCACGCATCGGCGGAGGATTCTCCATGCCCAAGGCCACGTTCTCGGCCACGTCTAACGCCTCGAATAGCGAGAAGTGCTGAAACACCATCGCAATACCGGTCTGACGGGCCTCATGCGGGCTCATCGGCGTGTAATTTGCCTCATTAAACCGCATGCCACCCTGGTCCGGGCGCACAAGGCCATAGACCATCTTCACCAATGTCGATTTGCCGGCACCATTCTCGCCCAAAAGAGCATGCACTTCGCCGCGTCCCACAGTGAAACTGACATCGTCATTCGCCACAACGCCAGGATAGGCCTTGCGCAGACCTTCAACCGCCAGAAGCGGCGCGTCGCTCATGCGCTTTTACTGTCCATATCAGCCCCCCGTACCCCACATCTGACTACCTCAGTGGCAACGCCCAAGGCAATCGCCTGTGGGTGCTTGCCAAGGCTTGGGTCCCCGATAGGGCACTGGATGCGGTCAATCTGGGTCTGATTATGACCCAAAGCTTTAAGGCGAGACCGAAACCGCGCCCGCTTGGTTTTCGAACCGATCAGCCCAAGAGTTTCAAAGCTACGGCCAAGAATTCTGTGACAAATCTCAAGGTCCAGCGCATGCGAATAGGTCAGCACAAAGTGTTCCGCATGATCAGCCGCCAACGAAACAAGATCGGCAGGGTTTTCAGCAATCAGCGGCTCAATATCCCCAGTGTCTTCAGGAAAACGATCACGCGCGCTATCTGCCCATCTGATCCGAATATCGGGCAATGGCGCCAGGGCGCCCACCAAGGCACGGCCCACATGACCGGCACCCCACACCCAAATCTCGCGGGTCTGCCTTGATACGGATTCGACCATCCAATCGTCAATGATTGCGGCCGCGGTCAAACCAAGCCCGCAGCGTGCATCAGCAAGAATGCGCCGGACAGTTATTGGCGGTTCCGTCACACCATTGGGCAACGGTCTTGCCACCACGGCACCTTCTAAAGCCGCTAGCCGAGATTCATCCCAAATTTCGGTCAAAACAGTCACTAAACCACCGCAACACTGCCCAAGCGCAGGTCCAAGAGGCAGATGTTCCAGTGTGTTTTCCTTCGCGGACCTCGCCTGCTTGATCGCATCAAATTCAAGCGCACCGCCCCCGATTGTGCCAATAACATCGTCCTCAGTAACAAGCATCGAAGCCCCAACTTCACGCGGAACTGACCCCTTTGTGTCGGCCACAACCACGCGGACCACCGGCCCTGATCTGGCCAAGGCGCGCATCTGATCCAACGGAAAACTCATACCTGCACCCGCTCTACAGCCGCAAGAATACGCTCTGGCGTGGCGGGCGCATCAAGCGCCGGGTATTCGGCGCCGCAGGCAGCAACCGCATTGGACAAGGCCATCAAAACCGAAATTCCCAGCATCAACGGTGGCTCACCCACCGCCTTTGAGCGATAGATCGTCTCTTCCCGGTTTTGTTCGTCCCAAAGCGCCACGTTGAACACATCCGGGCGGTCTGAACAGGCGGGGACCTTGTAGGTTGACGGCGCGTGGGTGAGCAACCGTCCGCGATCATCCCAAACCAGTTCCTCTGTGGTCAGCCATCCGGCCCCTTGAACATACCCCCCCTCAATCTGGCCGATATCCAAAGACGGGTTCAGCGAAGCGCCGCAATCATGCAAGATATCCGTCCGCAATATACGGTTCTCACCAGTCAGGGTGTCGATCACCACCTCGGTCACAGCCGCACCATAGGCAAAGTAGAAAAACGGACGTCCATGCCCCTTGATCCGGTCCCATTCAACTTTTGGCGTCGCGTAAAAACCGGTGGATGAGAGGCTGACGCGGGCCATATAGGCATCTGTGATCACATCGTCGAAGGGCAGTGCTTGCCCGCCGACATGCACCTTCCCGTCCTCAAAACGCACGTTCTCCGGCGCATCTTGCGCGCGTTCAGCGACAAATTGCGCAAGCCTGTCGCAGATGGTATCGCACGCTGCCTTTACGGCCATCCCGTTTAAATCGCTGCCAGATGAGGCCGCAGTGGCGGAGGTATTTGGCACCTTGCCCGTGTCCGTCGCGGTGATCTTGACGCGGTCCACCTCTACACCAAAGCGCGCGGCGGCAACCTGGGCGACTTTCTGGAACAACCCCTGCCCCATTTCCGTGCCGCCATGGTTCATATGGATCGACCCGTCTTGATAGACGTGCACCAAGGCACCTGCCTGATTTAAGTGGGTCAGCGTAAAGCTGATGCCAAACTTTACAGGGGTAATGGCTATACCTTTTTTCAAGAAATCGTTTTCCGCGTTCCAAGCTGATATGGCCGTTTTTCGCTCGCAATAGTCACTATTTTTCAGCAATTGCTCTGTCAGATCATCAAGGATAAAATCTTCTACAGGCATCCCGTAGTGCGTGGTTTGCGGTGCAATATCCTCGACATTGGGAGAGTACTTGCCGCCAAAGCGTTTGCCTTTGCCCGGACCAGCTTTCTCGGACCCGCGATAGTAATTCAGCCGCCGCACCTCAGCCGGGTCACGCCCGACAGCATGCGCCACATGATCCAGCACGCGCTCGATCCCAACCATGCCCTGCGGCCCGCCAAATCCACGAAACGCGGTGTTTGATTGGGTATTCGTGCGCAAACGATGGCTTTCAACCCGCATGTTGGGGATGAAATACGCATTATCCGCGTGCAACATCGCGCGATCAGCAACAGGCAGAGTCAGGTCCATCGACCATCCTGCGCGGCAAAGCTGAATAAACTCAACGCCGTTCAATCGCCCCTGCGCATCAAAACCAGCGCGGTAGGTGATCCGGAAATCATGCCGTTTGCCGGTGATGATCATGTCATCGTCGCGGTCGTACCGCATGGTGCACGACTTGCCTGTCAGTTGCGCTGCGATTGCGCAGGAAACCGCCAAAGCATTGCCCTGGCTCTCTTTGCCACCAAAACCGCCCCCCATGCGCCGCACTTCGCAGCGCACGGCATTCATGTCTGCGCCCAATGCCTCGGCCACTTTGTGCTGAATCTCGGTCGGATGCTGTGACGAGGAATAGGCAACCATATCGCCGCCTTCTTGCGGCAATGCGGCGGCGGCCTGTCCTTCAAGGTAAAAATGTTCCTGCCCGCCGATCTCGATCGACCCTTCCACTTTGCGCGCTGCGGCGGAAATGGCGGCATCCGCATCACCGCGCGCATATATGCGCGGCCCCTCTTCAAAGCGGCTGTTTGCTTCCAGCGCCTGATCCAGCGTCAGGATCGCGGGCTTTTTGTCATAGGTGATCTTGCCCAATCGCGCCGCCTTACGCGCAGCAAGGTGACTTTTCGCAACCACCAGAAAGATCGGTTGCCCAACAAAATGCACCTCATCTTCGGCCAGCAATGGCTCTGGCGACGGCGACGGAGAGACATCGTTGAGGTGCGGCAGATCATCGGCGGTCAAAACCGCCACAACGCCCGGTGCCTTTCTAACCTTGTCCAGATCAACGGTCGTCAGCGTCCCATGTGCGATCTCCGAGCACCCGAAAGCAAGATGCAACGCGCCCGCAGGAAGAGGAATATCGTCAACATATCGCGCCTGTCCGGTCACGTGCAGTTGCGCCGCATCATGCGGCAGGGATTTTGCGACGCTCATGGGCTCACCTCCAGCACGTTGACCGAAGTGCCGTTCAAATCGTGGAAGTATCGCAAGAGCAGGTTCTGAGCCGTCGCCAGCCGATAAGACGCACTCGCGCGCATGTCATCCATCGGCGTAAAATCGTCACTAAACCGAGGCATAACGCCCTTAACGGTCTCAATACTCCACAGTTCACCCATCAGAGCACTCTCAACCGCAGACGCGCGCTTTGGAACACCTGCCATGCCACCAAAGGCGATCCGAGCTGCGGCAACCTTGCCGCCCGTAAGCGTCACGTTAAAACACCCGCATACTGCCGAAATGTCCTGATCAAAGCGCTTGGAAATCTTGTAGCATCGCAAGTCAGGCGCTTCTTTCGGGATGGTCACAGCCTCAACAAACTCGCCCGGTGCGCGATCCTGCTTGCCGTAGTCCAGAAAGAAATCCTCAATCGGCAAGTTACGCTTTTCAGCCCCGTGACGCAGGTGCAACGTCGCCCCCAAAGCAATCAACGCAGGCGGATTGTCCCCAATCGGTGACCCATTCGCGATGTTGCCGCCAATAGTTGCCGCCTGTCGCACCTGCTCCGAGCCATAGCGGCGCGCAAGCTCGGCATATGACGAGTGGTGCGTCCTTAGCGTTGGCATAAGTGCTGCCATGGTAACGCCAGCGCCTATCCGAATGCCATCTGATATTACATCGACTTTCTGCATGTCCCAGCAGCGGTTCAGGAACGCAACATCACCCAACGCACGCAGCTGCTTGGTCACCCAAAGGCCCACATCTGTCGCGCCCGCAATCAGGGTCGCACTGGGGTGTGCGGCATACCACGAAGCCAATTCATCGGTACTTTCGGGCGCAAAAGCCAATGGCGCAACATCCGGGCAAGTGTCCGCCAGCCAGTCCGGTATGTCCTCCGCCTCCGCCGCCTCAGCCGCGCGCACAATTGGCGCGTACCCGGTACACCGGCACAAGTTCCCCGCCAAAACGTCGTCATGATCCGTGCGCCCCGCCATATGCGCCACTGCCATAGAAACAACGAAACCTGGCGTACAAAACCCACACTGGCTGCCGTGATGGTCAACCATCGCCTGCTGTACTGGATGAAGCACGCCGTCGGGGTCCGCAATTCCCTCGACGGTACGTACCGCTTTGCCGTGAAGCTGCGGCAGGAACAATATGCAGGCGTTTAAAGCTTTCACGCCCTGCTCGCTAGCATCAGGCTCTGTCACCATCACCGTACAGGCCCCGCAATCGCCTTCGTTGCAGCCTTCTTTTGTGCCACAAAGACCGCGTTCCTCGCGCAACCAATCCAGAAGTGTCACCGTCGGGTCGGCGTCCACCTCAACAGTTTCCCCATTCAGAGAAAACGTCACTGTCATGAAATAAACTCGGCCGCCTTACCCGATTGGTCTGATAAGAAACGCGCCGTCGATGCGGCGTAGAGAGCGCGCCTGTTGTCTTCCGTGCCAGCAAAGCCGCTGGCATAAGATTTGGCAAGCTTTTTGTGATGCAAGACTTCTGCGAAAAAGTGCTAGAGTTTCTCCATTATCCGAGTCTGCCCGAGGGAGAACACTCACATGAACCGAATGACAGCCAAAGATTTTGATCAGGAATTGCTAGACCTTTACGACTATTACGCCCACGGAAAAATCACCAAACGCGAGTTTCTGGACCGCGCGGGCAAATTTGCTGTTGGTGGCGTCACAGCAATTGGGCTTTTGGGTATGCTCAGCCCGAATTACGCGCTCGCTCAGCAAGTATCGTTCAACGACCCTGATATCGTGCCCGAATACATCACCTACGCGTCGCCCGGCGGAACCGGCGATGTGCGTGGCTATCTTGTGAAACCCGCAAATGCGCCCGCCAAACTTCCTGCCGTTCTGGTAATTCACGAAAACCGCGGCCTGAACCCTTACATCGAAGACGTTGCGCGCCGCGTGGCCAAGGCAGGCTTTATGGCCCTTGCGCCCGATGGCCTGACCTCAGTCGGCGGTTATCCGGGCAATGATTCGGAGGGGCGCGAATTGCAGCGAACCGTGGATCGAACAGAGCTAATGAACGATTTTTTCAATGGGTTCGAACACATCATGTCGCGAGAGGACTCAACCGGCAAGTGTGGTGCGGTCGGCTTCTGCTATGGCGGCGGTGTGTGCAACGCTTTGGCTGTGGCCTTCCCCGAGATGGGCGCGTCCGTGCCGTTTTATGGACGGCAAGCGGCAGTTGAAGACGTGCCAAAAATCCAGGCGCCCCTTTTGTTGCAATACGGAGAGCTCGACGAACGGATCAACGAAGGCTGGCCTGCGTATGAAGCAGCATTGCAGGCCAACGATAAGGTCTACGAGGCTCATATCTACGCTGGCGCAAACCACGGCTTTCACAACGATTCAACACCGCGCTATGACGAGGCAAACGCAAAACTGGCAGAAGAGCGGACCATAGCCTGGTTTAATCAGTACCTAAGCTAGGCCCAGGTTGGGTGAAACTTCCCGGCGGGCGACAAGGTGAACAATTCACACCCGTCGTCCGTCACACCGACCGAGTGTTCAAACTGGGCAGACAGGGACTTATCGCGGGTCACAGCTGTCCAATCGTCTGATAGAACTTTGGTTTCCGGCCGCCCCAGATTCACCATCGGCTCAATGGTAAAGAACATGCCGGGCTCTAAAACAGCCCCTGTGCCCGCGCGCCCATAGTGCAGTACATTGGGCGGCGCATGAAACACACGGCCCAACCCGTGCCCACAAAAATCGCGCACCACCGACATCCGATGCGCCTCGACATAGGCCTGAATGGCGTGCCCGATGTCGCCAAATGTATTCCCCGGCCTCACCGCCTCAATGCCCTTGAAAAGGGCATCATGGGTGACCTGAATCAGCCGCTCGGCCTTGCGCGACAGCTTGCCAGCGACATACATCCGGCTTGTGTCTCCAAACCAGCCATCGACGATCACGGTAACATCCACATTCAGGATATCACCGTCTTTCAGCTTCTTCTCACCTGGGATGCCATGGCACACCACGTGGTTCATGCTGATGCAACTGGCGTGCTGATAGCCTTTGTAGCCGATCGTGGCCGAGGTCGCGCCTGCGTCATCCACCATCTTGGTAATCGCCGCATCGATTTCACCTGTGGTGGCACCGGGCTCGACAAGCGGCACGATATCGTCCAGAATTTGCGCCGCAAGCTGCCCTGCAACGCGCATACCGGCGAAATCGGCCTTTTCATAAATGCGAATGCCGTCTTTGGTCAGGCGGCCTTTGCTACGTTCATCCACGGAAACAGGTCTCATCCATCAGCTTTAGTCACGGATATAAGCGCAAATGTGCAAAAGTGCCAGAAAGCTATTCGATAATCGCGATTGGTTTACCGATGGTCACAGCCTCTGTCGTGATCCTGGTATCGTAGCAAAGCGCATCGACGCCTGCGTCACGTGCCCGGTCAAAAGCCACGCCATAGGCCGGGTCCAGATCGCGCGCCAAGGCAAACTGGTCGCAGTCAGTGCGCTGCACGAGGTAAAACATCACCGCGCGATGGCCTTGCCGCACCATGTCTGACAACTCATCCAGATGCTTTGCCCCACGCGCCGTCACACAGTCCGGAAACTCGGCAAGCGTGCCCTTTCTCAGCAGATGCACGTTTTTCACTTCCAGATACAGGTCCGGCTTGCCCGCTTCGGTCAGTAAAAAATCGACCCGGCTGTTCTTGCCGTACTGCACCTCTGCCTTCACGCCGGAATAATCCGCCACCTCACTTACAGCACCTGCGCGCAACGCCTCGCCAACCACACGATTGGGCACGGCAGTATCAATCCCTGCCATAGCGCCCTCCAACTCGACCAGTCGCCAACCGAATTTCAGCTTTTTCTTCGGATCATCGTTAGGCTCCAGCCAAACCCGCATGCCCTCATCAGCCAGCCCCAGCATCGCCCCGGGATTGGGGCAATGGGCCGTCACCTCGCGTCCGTCGGATTCAAGCACAACATCGGCCAAAAATCGTTTATATCGCCGTATCAGGCGCGCAGGGATCAAAGGCGTTTGAAAGCGCATGCGACGGGGCCTATACCGTGCGCATAAAGGGTACAAGGACGGGCGTTATGGCAAATCCAACGGCGGGCATGCTGGTGATCGGTGACGAGATACTCTCGGGCCGCACGCGCGATGCCAATATGTACCATCTGGCCGGATGTCTGACCGAAGTGGGGATTGATCTGCAGGAAGCACGCACCGTTTCAGATAACCCCGATGCCATCGTTGACGCCGTCCGCGCTCTTTCGGGCGCCTATGACCAGGTGTTCACCTCTGGCGGCATTGGGCCCACCCATGACGACATCACCGCCGATTGCGTGGCCACGGCCATGGGGGCCAGCATCGATGTGCGCGAAGATGCCCGCGCCGTTCTGCAGGCCCATTACGACCGCCAAGGCATCGAGATGAACGAGGCGCGCCTGCGCATGGCCCGCATTCCAGACGGCGCCTGCCTGATCGACAACCCGGTGTCCGCCGCACCCGGCTTTAGCATCGGCAACGTGCATGTGATGGCGGGCGTTCCAACCATCTTTAAGGCCATGTTAGAGACGCTTTTGCCGTCCTTGACAGGTGGTGACCCAGTGATGTCTCGCACTGTGCGTATCCTGCGCGCCGAAGGCGAAATCGCAGGCCCACTGGGGGCTCTTGCGACTGAATTTCCCGGCCTCAGCATCGGGTCCTACCCCTTTCAGATGGACGGCAGCTTTGGTGCAAACATCGTGTTGCGCGGCACCGATGCGTCGATGATCTCGAAAGCAGCAGACCAGCTTATCGCGGCCTTCCCGGACTCTATCGGATGATGCCATCGCACGATCAGATACTCGCCGCTGTCGACGCCACATGGCCAGCAGCGCAATACTTGGCCAAAGGCCCTTGGACATTGCGTGAAGGGCTGGGCGGCGGGCAACGCGTCTCTGCCGCTTCGGCTTTTTGCGACGTAAAAGACGCAGACATCGACATGGCGATTTCGGGGATGCGCGATCTTGGCCAGCATCCGCTTTTCATGATCCGCCCTCAGGATAAAGAGCTTGATCAACTGCTGGAAAAGCGTGGTTTTACCATCAAGGATCCCGTCACAGCCCATGTTGCACCGTTGGCCGACCTGATCGGTGATGTGCCAACTGTTGCCGTCACCCCATCATGGCCGCCGCTGGCCGTCCAACGCGAGATTTGGGCAAGCACTGGCATCGGCCCTGCGCGCATCAAGGTCATGGAGCGCGTGCAATCTGCCAAAACCACCCACTTGGGGCGCGCGGGCGATGTCCCCGCAGGCACGGCTTTCACGGGCATCGACAGCGATTTGGCCATGTTGCACGCTTTAGAAGTTCTGCCCGAGCAAAAACGCCAAGGTGTTGGCAAGCATATCATGACGTCTGCTGCGAATTGGGCCGCAGCCCAGGGCGCACGATGGCTATCTGTGCTTGTCGTCAACTCGAACGCATCGGCAAACGCATTTTACAAGAACATTGGCATGCGCGACGCTGGCTTCGGCTACCACTATCGCCGCGCGCCAGAGGTGGCCGAATGATCCGCGCAGTCCTGATCCTGATGTTGCTGGCAGCTCCGGCATCGGCATTGGATCTGTCCGTTCCAAACGCCACCCTTGCCGCCACCGAAGTTACGCCTGCAGGCAGCGTGCGCCTGCCGACCGAACCCTGGACCCAAGGCAAGATAACAAAGATCACAGAAGGCAGCATTCGCCGACAGGTTTTCCGCCTGCCTCAACCCGATCTGACAACACTGCAATTGATCCAGCCCTTGCGCGCGAAACTACAGGAAGATGGCTATCGCGAGGTCTTCACTTGCGCGGACGCGTCCTGCGGCGGATTTGACTTTCGTTTCCAGCTCGACTTGTTGCCGGCCCCGGACATGTATGTCGATCTGGGCGATTACCGCTATCTGTTGATGACCAAACCCAGCGCTGCGCCACACAGCCTTGCCTTTGTCGCATCTCGCTCGGCGACAGCAGGGTTCGTTCACGTCACCGAAGTTTTTGACGCCAGTTTTCCTAAACCCGAGACGACGTCGGCGCCCAATCCGCCAAGTGATGCGCTAAATGCTGAAGGCGTCGTTGAAACACTGACGGCAACAGGTCACGCGGTTCTGGATGATCTGGATTTCATCACCGGATCTGCCGATCTTGGGCCTGGACCTTACGCCTCACTTCAGGCGATTTCCCTCTGGTTAGAGACCAATCCAAGCGCACTGGTGGTCTTTGTTGGCCACACAGATTCTGTTGGGTCGCTTGATGCCAATATCGATCTTTCCCGCAGGCGCGCCTTATCAGTCATGGACCGATTGGTCTCCCAGTTTGGCACAAACGCCTCTCAGCTCGAGGCGGCGGGGGCAGGCTATTTGTCACCCGTCGCGACCAATCTGACAGAACAAGGGCGCGCAGCAAATCGCCGCGTTGAGGTTGTCTTGTTGTCTATTAACTAGGGTAAAGCGCATCAATCGCGGCTTCGGTCACGTCTGGCAAACCAACAGCATCCATCACGTGCATACCTTCAATCAGCGTCAGCATAGCCTCTGCCGCGCGATATGGGTCCTCAACGTCAATCGGCATCCGACGTTCCAGCCATGCGATGAATCCCGTGACGATTTCGCGACCAGTCTTCAAATGCGCGTCCTGCCCCATGGCCGCTGCTGCAGTCACTTCTCGCCAAAGACGGATGTAGGCGGCAAAGACCGGCGAACGTACCAAGGCCATGACATCAGACAGCAGCGCTCTTTGCGATGGCATGGGTGTTTCAGGCAATGATGCGTCCAGTTTTGCCGTCATATCTGCCGCAAGCCACGCAAGAAGCGATGCGATCAACGCATCCTTGCTCCCGAAGTGATAGATCAACATGCGGTCACTGGTGTCTGCCGCCTCGGCGAGGGGGCGTAAACTGGCCGTGTTTAACCCATTGTCTAATACGTGCGCAGCCATTGCACGAAGATAGGTTTCCTTGGTTTTTTCCGATCTGCTCATAACGCCTTGTAGCAGTCGCTACAATTCTGTACAAGTTATGTAGCACTTGCTACATAACTGGAGAAGACAATGCCACTTACGACCATTCTCCCGGCCATCGCCGGTCTGATGCTGATCATGTATTTACTTGCCACAGCGCTCGGTCGACCTTTCAAAGTCACTTGGATTGCCCCCGCTTCGCTGTCAGCAATTTTTCTGAGCTTTTCTTTGGTCACTGTCCTGCAAGAAGGCATTTGGGGATTTTGGATCAACCACTCCGCCAACCTTTGGGGCAATCAGGTCTGGATTGATCTGCTGATCGCTATCGGCATCGCCTGGACCTTTATCATTCCACACGCGAGACGCCTGAAAATGACGCTCCCTATTTGGGCGGTTGCCATTGTGTTGACCGGATGCATCGGTGTGCTGGCCATGGTGGCACGATTGATGTGGCTCGAGGAACAGGCAGGCGCATAAAAAATCGGGCGCACAATGGCGCCCGAGTTTGTTTAACGAGGGAAAACTCGTAACCGAGGGAAAATCACCAGTTATCGGGGCCCTTTTCCGCAAAGGATTGGACCAGAAAATCAATGAAAGCGCGCACCTTCGGCTGCGTAAAGCGGCCGGGTGGGTACACAGCAAAGATGCCTTGCGTTTCAACAGGCAATTCAGGGATCGCTTCCTGCACCAAGCCATCTTCCATCGCATCTGCGTAAAGGAATGACGGAAGGTAAGCGATGCCAAGGCCGGCGATCGCCGCATTCAAAAGCGACTGGCCATCGTTCACGGTCAACCAGCCAGCCGTACGCACCTGACGCTTTTCGCCCGAGGGTGCGGTTAGCTTCCAGACATTGCCAGACGAATTGTTCGAATAATGAAGCAGTTTATGCTCATTCAGATCATCGATCTTCTGCGGTTTTCCATACTTTTCAAAGTAACCCGGTGCCGCAATCATCCGACGGTTGGTTTCGCACAGTTTGCGCGCACGCAGCGTCGAATCTTCCAGCTCACCAATACGGATCGCCAGATCAAACCCTTCCGAAATCAGCTCAACATAGCGGTTGTTCAACACCATGTTCACAGTGATGTCGGGAAATTCCTGCAAGAACGTGCCCAAAACCGGCGAAAGATGGTTCACACCAAAATCAGTCGCCACAGAAATCCGCAGCAGACCCGAAGGCGCGGATTGCATAGAGGTGACCAAAGCATCAGCTTCGCCGGCATCATTAAGAACGCGGCGCGCGCGATCATAGTAGGCAAGGCCTATCTCAGTGGGTGAAACACGACGTGTCGTACGATTAAGCAGGCGGGCACCAAGACGAGCTTCAAGCGAAGAGACGTGCTTTGACACGGCAGACTTCGAAATTCCCATCTTCTTGGCAGCATCCGTGAACCCACCCTGATCCACGACGGTCGCAAACGCTTCCATTTCCGTCAAACGGTCCATAAGGCTTCTTACCTTTATCTTTTGCCCCCCGGCAGATTGTTTCTGAATGCGAAATCGGGCGACAATGCGGTAAGGCCCAGACAA
>JABDJX010000090.1 GCA_013003245.1 Silicimonas sp.
TTGGACTGTACCGACACGCTCCCAAGCGTCAGAAACGACCGGATCTTTGATCTCGCGCAAAGTGGTGAGCCGTGCAGGATTCGAACCTGCGACCCACTGATTAAAAGTCAGTTGCTCTACCAACTGAGCTAACGGCCCACTCTGAGCCGCCCGAGTAATGCCACACTTTGAACCCGTCAAGGCCAAAAGCGTATGACTAGCTTGACGGATCGAGAGTGTTTCGCGACGCTCAACACTGATCTTTTGGAAGGACGTTTTATGTTGCTTCGTAAATTACTTGTGGTTGCCTGCGCCGGGTTTCTGGCGGCTTGCGGCTCACCCAATGGGTTGGTTGTTTCAAACCAAGCCCAAGCCGTTGGCGGCAACCTTTTCATTGAAACAAGTACTAAAGGCGCTCAGTTTCTAGTATTGGATGGTGAAATCACGCCGCGCACATCCTATACATTCCTCGCTTTGATCGAGACAGCGCGCGTTGAAGGCCTTGTCATCGCGCAAAGCCCAGGTGGTGATTTGCTGGCGTCGCACCAGATAGGTCGCGCAATCAAGTCCCGCCGGATGAACACTGTTGTCCTTGCAAGCTGCATTTCGGCTTGTGTCGACGTATTTGTTGCCGGAAAACGCCGCGAAATGATGGATTTTGCACAACTTGGCGTGCATTCAGCCACAAATCGCGATGTTGCGTACCAGATAGACAGGAAATACTGGCGCGAGATGGGCTTTTCGAACATCAACGAGAAGGCATACAGGGTGCCAAACAATAAGCTTTGGATCATCAAATCACAGCGCGCTCGTGAATTGCGCCTGGCAACGGACATTATCCGTTCCGATCCAAGATAAAGCGTCTACCGCTTTCCAGAACCTTTAAGCGGGGCTATATGCTCCGCTTATGACTATTTCAGTCCCAACCGGCCTGCCCTTTATGAAAATGCACGGGCTTGGCAACGACTTTGTCGTGATCGACCTTCGTTCAGGAGGTCAAATGATCACGGCTGATATTGCACGAGCGGTCGGGGACCGTCATCGCGGGGTGGGATTTGACCAGCTTGCAGTGATCGAGTCAGATGAATCCGCCGACGCAAAGCTTACCTTTTTCAATGCTGACGGTTCTCTTTCCGCAGCTTGTGGAAATGCCACGCGCTGCATCGCGCGCCACATCATTGACGAAACCGGAAAAACAGACGTTGTTCTGCGCACCGAGAGAGGGCTGCTCTCCTGCCGTGAGGCTGGCAACCGCCTAACCTCGGTCAACATGGGCTCTCCGCTCCTTGAATGGCAAGACGTACCGCTGGCGCACGATGTCGACACGCTCCATTTGCCGATAGATGGCGATCCGGTTGCCACCGGCATGGGAAATCCACACTGCACTTTCTTTGTAAAGGATGCCGAATCAGTCGATCTTGCAGACCGTGGAGCGTTGATCGAACATCACCGGCTTTTCCCCGAACGCACTAATGTGCAGTTTGCCCACCTTATTGGCCCAAACCACCTGCGCATGCGGGTGTGGGAGCGCGGAGTAGGCGTTACCCTTGCTTCTGGCTCATCGTCTTGTGCAACAGCCGTGGCCGCCGCAAGGCGTGGTCTGACTGGGCGAACGGTCAGCATCGATCTTGACGGTGGACGGATCGAGGTAGACTGGCGCGACGACGGCGTTTGGATGACAGGCCCAACAGCTCATGTCTTCGATGGTGTTCTGAGGCCACAAATGACGGGAACACTCTGATGGACAGCAAAGTTCCACAGATCGTGACGCTTGGCTGCCGCCTGAATGCATATGAGTCGGAAGCCATGCGTGAAATGGCGGATGCTGCGGGAGTCTCGGACGCGGTGATCGTAAACACCTGTGCTGTCACCACCGAGGCCGTGCGCAAAAGCCAAAAGGAAATCCGACGCCTGCGCCGCGACAACCCCAGCGCCCGCGTGATTGTCACCGGCTGTGCCGCCCAAACCGAACCAGAGCGCTTTGCCGCCATGGATGAAGTGGATCTGGTGCTTGGGAACACAGAGAAGATGGCACCCGATACCTGGTTTAATCTCACACCCGACACCGAACGCGTGCAGGTCGATGACATCATGTCAGTGCGTGAAACCGCTGGCCACCTGATAGACGGTTTTGGTCGCCACCGCGCCTACGTGCAGGTCCAGAACGGCTGTGACCATCGCTGTACATTCTGCATCATCCCTTTTGGCCGAGGCAACTCACGCTCTGTTCCCGCTGGCGCCGTGGTAGATCAGATCAAGCGGCTAGTGGATCGCGGCTTTAACGAGGTCGTGCTGACGGGTGTGGACCTGACAAGTTGGGGCGCTGACCTGCCCGGCACACCGCAACTGGGCGATCTGGTACGTCGTATCCTCAGACTGGTTCCAGACCTGCCGCGCCTGCGGATCAGTTCCATTGATTCAATCGAAGTTGACCCAGCGTTGATGGAAGCCATTGCCACCGAGCCGCGGCTGATGCCTCATCTGCACCTCAGCCTGCAAGCGGGCGACGACATGATCCTCAAACGGATGAAGCGTCGCCATCTGCGCGACGACGCAATTCGCTTTTGTGAAGAGGCGCGCACCTTGCGGCCAGACTTGACCTTTGGCGCAGATATCATAGCTGGTTTTCCGACCGAGACGGACGCGATGTTCGAAAATTCTCTGCGGCTGGTCGAAGACTGCCACCTGACATGGCTGCACGTTTTCCCCTATTCGCCACGCCCCGGCACACCCGCTGCGCGCATGCCACAATTGAGCGGCATGGTGATCAAGGCAAGGGCCGCAAAACTGCGCGCGCTTGGCGATACGGCGGTTCAGACGCATCTGTCACAGGCTGTGGGCAAAACCCACGAGGTGCTCACCGAAGGCCCGCATGTGGGCCGAACCGAGCAGTTTGCAGAGGTGCAGTTCACCAAACCTCAGCCAGAAGGTGCGATCATCAAAACCTTCGTCACCGGTCACACAGGTGGCCACTTGCTGGCATGACGCGCCCAATACTTTGGACGTTTCGGCGATGCCCCTATGCAATGCGTGCACGACTGGCGATTGCGAGCGCCGATATCGTCGTCGAGTTGCGAGAAATCCTATTGCGCGACAAGCCAACTGCATTTCTGCAAGCGTCCCCCAAAGGGACTGTGCCAGTTGTCGAGACCCCGTCAGGAGTGATCGAAGAAAGCCTCGAAGTGATGCTTTGGGCACTAAACCAAAACGACCCGGAAGGCTGGCTAGAGATGCCAGGCTATGGATTTGATCTGATCGCGGAAGCAGATGGCGCCTTCAAAGATGCACTCGACCGGTATAAGTACGCTGCGCGCCATGCTGACGTCGAAGTAGATGTCGAGCGTCACAAGGCGGGCCTCTTTCTGCACAAGCTCAACCGCATGCTTGAAGGTCGCACATACCTGTTCACCAACACACCGCAGTTGGCCGACATGGCAATTCTGCCTTTCGTGCGCCAGTTCGCCCATGTCGATTCGGGTTGGTTTGAAGACCAGCCATGGCCCAATGTTATTTCATGGCTCCATGCCTTCGAAACCTCAGACGGCTTTGCAAGCATCATGACGAAATACCCTCCTTGGGCCGAAGGCCAAGACCCAACACCCTTCCCACTGAAGGCGGCATGACTTCCAATACAATGTGACTCAAATTGTCCTTCTTCTTGGCCTAAATATCCCGGGGGAATTGGCCAACGGCCAAGGGGGCAGAGCCCCTTCTGTCAAAAAAACGCCCCCTCTCAGGGGGCGTTTGCTATCTATAAAGAACTAATTGGTTACTCGGCTTCAACAGCCTTTGCGTCGACCGTATCACCAGTCGCAATCTCAATCCGACGCGGTTTCAGCGCCTCAGGCACTTCACGAACCAGATCAATGTTCAGCATACCATGGACGTGCGCCGCACCAGACACGCGCACGTGATCGGCGAGCGCAAAGCGCCGCTCGAAGGCGCGATTTGCGATTCCGCGGTGCAAGTACGTCCGCTCTTCGTCTTGATCGGGACGTTTAGCCGAGACGATCAGGGCGTTCTCGCGTAATTCCACGTTTAGATCTTCATCAGAAAATCCAGCAACTGCGATCGAAATACGCCAAGCGTCTTCACCGGTTTTTTCAATGTTATAAGGCGGGTAGGATGGTGCGGTATTCGTGTCTGTCAGAATCCGGTCCATCATGTCGGCGACTTGGTCAAAACCGACGGTTGCACGGTAAAGGGGTGCTAAATCAAACCTACGCATAAGGTTATCCTCCTATTGAGCGATACCAAAAAGGCCTTCCCAATGTGGGCAAGACCCGGGTTAAGTCTTTATGCCAGACCCAATATTGGCGTCTGACCTCAAAGAGATAGGAAGTACATTCAACGGTTCAAGACCTGACCGTACACGTCATTTGCAAGTCGCTCAGGCGCTCTGCGGCTGAAAGGACAAGGCAAATCCGTTAATACAATGGATCGGGCGATCCTTTACCTCAGGCAACGCAACAATGTGGCCCAAATGCGATCCACACCGGCGACAGTGCACCTCCATCGCAGCCTGCATTTCGGCAAACGGATCGCCTGCCATGCCCTGGCCCAAATCAAGATCGGTCATCACAGTGTCTTTCAGAGAGTGCCGAAAAAACGCCCAGCCCTTTGTAAGCTCGATCTTCTGCAAGCTGCGATAAACTGTCAGATCGCAACCTCGGCAGCAATAGGTGCCCGCCTGCGTATTGTTCCACAGCTTGCTGGATCTTGGTGCCTCTGTACCGCCGGTCCGCAAAACATAGTGCTCAATCTCATCCAATCTCTCGCGCCACTCGGCATCAGTGCGCATGACCGGATAAAAGTACGCATCCTGGCCGTCTGCGCCGACGGCTGGACGATTCTGCGACGCAACGGCCACAGACGCGACCGAGGCCGAAATGAAGCCGCGTCGGCCAATTTTCTCAAGTTTAGTCATGATTACCTCCAAGGGCTGCATCCGCAATAATCCTAGGTTGGTAGGTTGATCACATACCACTCAAGCCTACGGCACCTCACATGTGAGTGAAGTCAGGCGCCGTTCTGCCCGAAAATATCCTTAATGCTTCCCTTATTTAGCACGCGTCCACACCTATAATTTTCGCACGTGACGCGCGATTTTTTGGAGGTCTCGTTCAGTGATTGCGACCCGTGTAACCATCTTGTTCTTATGCTTCGTTGGAACGGCGGCGCAGGCGAAACCACTGATTTCCAACTCAGAGGAAACCACAGGACGGATCTGTGTTGCCCGACAGGCAGCACCCGCGCGCATTGTTGAGGCATGCGACGCTGCCCTATCCGATGCAGGGCTGACAATGTCTCAGCGTGTGGAGCTGATTGTTGCGCGCAGTGACGGGCTTTTGTGGCAGGATCACTACCCAGAAGCAGTTGAAAGCTATCGCAGAGCCACAGAAATCGACGCGAATGCTGTCGAGGCATGGAATGGCCTTGGCTGGGCGCTTTGGGAAACGGAAGGCGATGCCGCAGCATTGGAGGCCTTTGAAATATCGTTAAGCATTGACGTGACCGTACAAGGTCTTGGCGGCAGGGCGGCCACGTCGCGCCGCCTTGGCTTGATAAGCAATGAAGATGCGCGCGCCTTGCTGATGGCCGCACTCACAATTGATCCAGACTACATCTGGGCGCACCGCGAAATGGGCTGGAGCTATCTTGAGGATCGCAAATTTGTCGAGGCAAAGTCGGCCTTTAATGAGGCATTGGGCGTTGAGCCAAGGGACGTAAACGCACAATACGGGCTGGGGCGTGCGACCTTATCCTTAGGAGAGCCTGAGGCAGCCTTAACTATTTTCAACGAAGCTCTCACTGACGCCCCGCGGCACTTTTCACTCAAAGTTTATCGCATCATTGCGCTCAGAAAACTTGACCGCAACGCTCAGGCCTTACGACAGGCAAATCGTCTGATCCAGGAAAGTCCCGAAAGATCATCTGGTTATATCGAGCGCGGACTGTCTTTGATTGCCCTTCAACGGCGTGCAGAAGCTATTGAGACCTACCAGATGGCCGACGCCAAGCTTGGGCCAAACAACGCTATTCTATATTGGTACGCAGACGCGCTCAGCATCGACGGTCGATTTGAAGAAGCACTGGATGTGATCGACCGTGGCCTGGCACTCAACGGCGCAGATTATTCTGATCATCTGCTGAAAAGCTACATTGCGCTTGAACTCAAAGACTACCCGCTCGCGCGAAAGGCCGCCGAGGCGTCGCTCGCAACAGGGATCGATGATCCATGGGCGCATTACTACATCGCAATCACGCTCGTACATGATGGCTCTGCTCTAGACGGGATAAGCCGCTTTGGTCGCGCAATGGATGCCGGTCTGCCGCTGCATCGTGTCGGCGCTTTTGCGCGAGAGTTGATCAGCGCTGGCAAATATGTTGAGGCCGCTCAGCTTCGTTTGAAATACTGATGTTCGCCCTTGATTCCGAGCCCGCAGGGGTCTAACCACGCCCTTGGCCTTAGGGGTATAGCTCAGTTGGTAGAGCATCGGTCTCCAAAACCGAGGGTCGTGGGTTCGAGTCCCTCTGCCCCTGCCAGAGTTAATGTGTCGTTTGTTCAGTCTTCCATTTTGAAGCCGCTATCGCAAAGCAACCGCTGTGCGCTTCTCCGTCTGATAAGCAGTTGCATTTCTTAACGCGTCTTTTGCCATCACCGGCGCACCGAAGAGATAGCCTTGTGCCTTGGAAACCCCCAAATCAAAGACCCTGCGGGCTTGGTCCTCGTTTTCAATGCCTTCAACGATGACGTCCATATTCAGGTTCTTGGCAAGGTCGACAACTGAATCCAGAACGAATGCTGCTTCTTCTGATTCGTGGATCTCCGAAACCAGGGATCTGTCGATTTTAAGTTCGTCCGCCGCAATTGCCCGCAGGTATGCGAGCGAAGAGTATCCTGCTCCAAAGTCATCAATCGAAATCTTTACGCCAAGATCTCTAAATGCGCATAATATATTCTGCACCAAAGCCCAGTCGTTCAATTGAACGCTTTCAGTAATTTCAAGAGTCAGAAGGCTTGGAGTAATCCCGGACTTTTCAATCGCTGCACGGACCAGTTCGACGACCTGCATGTTCGCAAAGTGTGTACCCGACAAGTTTACGCTGACGCCAAAGTTGGTTCCATGTAATTTGTTCCAATCCGCGAGGGTCTTTGCAGCCTCCGAAAGCATGTGTTTATCAATATCAATGATCAGTCCGCTTTCTTCGGCAAGAGTAATGAACTGGACCGGGGACACCAACTGACCATTACGTTGCCAACGAACCAGCGCTTCAAATCCGGTAATAGCGCGATCAGGAAGCGATACCTTGGGCTGAAGAAAGAGCTTTAGATCACCATTGGTTATTGCTGATGGCAAGTCCTCGAGCATCGCGTTGCGCTCTTCCAATTGCGCAGCAAGATCATTGTCATAGAAAGTATAGCAGCTGCGGCCTTCGGCTTTGGCGCGGTAAAGTGAAAAATCTGCAGCTCTCAGGATCCAGCTCATTTCAACCTGTCGTGAGGTTGATATTTGCGATGTTGTGGCAAGGCCAATGCTGACACCCGTTGTAATCGTATCGTTGCCAACTTTATGGGGGCGGGCCGCCCGGCTAATCACAGCACGGCAATATTCACTTAACTTAGCAAAGTCGTCGGTTGGTAAGACGACCGCAAATTCATCTCCAGACAAACGTGCGGCGAACCCGTTCAAAGTCTTTGCAGGCAGCTCTAATATCTCGGCGATATATCGCAAAACATCGTCGCCGACAGCGTGCCCGTACGTATCGTTAACTGATTTGAAGTTGTCGACGTCGACAATGGCGACGGCAGTTTTTGTTCTTCCTTCAAGGTATTGCGCCAATTTATTCTGCAGCTGAACCCGGTTCGGAAGTTTAGTGAGTGGATCAAAAAAAGCTAGAAAGCGTTCGTTTTCTTCTGCAATTTCCCGGGCCCTTCTTGCCACAATCTCGCGTCTTAGGAGGGATATGGCAACCAAACCGACAAGACTCAAGGCAGCTACTGCGACCCAAAGAAACCGGGTTTTGCTTAGCAAAGCGTCAGTTTGACGTGCCGTGATTTCCTCGCTTTCGCGGCTGAGCGTAGTTAAATAGGTATGGAGCGACCGCCTAGATCTGTCAGAAGCATCAATGAGCTGCGTTAGAAAAGCTCCATAGTCCGCATCAGTCTCAGTAAGATACGCGTCGGTCAAACCAACGATCTCATCAAGACTTTCGATAACTCCTCTCGATGGCTTAAAGACATCCGGGTCAGGGTAGACAGACTTTAAGTGATCTGCCCGTACGAAAAGGATATCGACAGCAGCTTGAACATCCTCGCGATGCTCCAGTGTTATCCCCTCGTAATTGCGGGCGTCGAAAAGCAAAAAGTTCAACCGCTGTATCTCACTCATCGCGACAAATCCGTTTCGGATTTCTCGTTCGTTGAGAGATTGCACTTCTTGGACGAGGTCGCGCGAAGCACGATCAGCGAGGTTCGCAACGAAAAACAGGAGTGCCAAAAGAAATACGCCGAAAAATACAACGCCGATGCGAGAGGTGGCAAGTTCAGACCACCACAAAACGTTTGCTTGCTTGTTCAAACCTTATTCAACCGGTTCGATACGCGCCGCCATCCAGACAAGATGACTATCACCTGCGTATTCAGAGGCCTCAAACGCATCGCGATCAATGATGAACTGGATCGGCCCACGTGCACGCCTAGAGTGCGGCTTGTCATTAACGCGTGTTGCGACAAGTATATCGACGCTTTCCCATACCTCCCTCTCTATTGTCACTGCATAGTCGTTTTCAGCAAGAACGCGAATGGCAGGAAGCTCTGCCAAGCCGTTGGCTTCCAGAAGATCCCTCAGCAAGATGCCATCAAACTGTGCCGGAACCTCGCGCCAAGGTGTTTTTGTTTCAATCCGGAAAGTTGGGAACAATTCAATCTCAGATGGGGAATAGGCCTTCTGAGAACCATCAGGGGCAACAACGACAAGCTCTGCCTTACTATGAGTCAAAGGTGCCAGATTTACGGGCTCCGGTTGTCCAGCAATTGCTGGCCCTGAGAGCGCCAAGGCCAAAGCCACTATACCAATTCTACGCATTGCCGTATTTCCTTGTGTCATTTGCCCCGTCACCTGTTAGCTTTTCCTGCCTTAAATCCAAGTTAAGCTCCTCGAGCTCTTCTAAAGCGAGCATCCCGCTCCGTGCCGCAATTACGGAAATTCGGACAAAGAAACCCACAAATGGCTTTCGTCCACGGAAAACGGACAATTTGACACAATTTTGCCCATTTCCGGTGATTACCTGCAAGGAATGGGGCCCGAGTAACGGAGGACGCGATGATTATGCGCGTTTTCAATATTTTACCGCCTGCTGCGTGTTATTTGCTATCAGCAGTTGCGGTTGCATCGACATACTACATTTACGAAGGCGTCTTCGTTGAGAGACAGGCCATGAAAGTGGCTTTGGCTACTCAGGCACCTGAGGCCATCCGCATCGATGAATTTAGAGGCGAGACCACTCCGATTGGCGAGGTCTCCTTTATCGCGCAGCTTCGCACCGATTGGACACATGCGTTTGTTGTCCGCGAAGACAATATCTCGGTTGAAAAAACAATCAGCTATCTTGTGGCCCCCGGCGCATCCGAGCTTGGCACTGAGGCTTTGGCTGCAATATACATTCCGGCGGAAAAAACTGAGAGCTTGGATGCATGGCTTGCTGCCTCTGCAATCGAAACAAGCCCTTTGGGTCAGCTTTATCAATTGAACGGGCGTGTCGTAGATGGCGATGAAAAGACACGCGCCACTGTCCACTTGCTTGAAAGTGGTTTGCGGGCGTCAGAAGATTTCGTCGTGATCGAACCATTCCTTGAAGGGCGCACAGCTGCTCTTACACCGCCGCCGATGGATTATAGTGGGTACATTGTCGGGGGTCTTATAGCGCTGCTACTTGCATTTCTGGGATATCAACGTTCGATCGAAGATCGTTCAAGTCGGCAACCACGGGTGACATCAACGGAAGTCATGTCGAAATTGTCGCCGATGGCCACGGGCACTGCCGATCCCGATCTTGATTTAGTGCCACCACGCACAATCTCAAAGGCCGATCCAAACAGCCCATTGGGCCGGATTCAGGCACGCGCTCAAAGTGAATCTCTGGAATCGTAAGCAACTCTTGAATTCAGGCGGCGTGACGCGTATCTGCCTCTTCGATAGTTGAGGAATGCCCAATGGCCACCAATCCCGTTCAGTTCGTGCAGCAAGTACGCGCCGAAGTCGCCAAAGTCATTTGGCCCACGCGTCGTGAAGTGATTCTGACATCCCTGATGGTGTTTGCCTTGGCTCTTGTCACGGCAGCCTTCTTCTTTTTCGTCGATTTCCTGATCCGTCAGGGCCTGCAGGGTATTCTGACGTTTTTCGGATAAACGCACCGATTTCTGACTAAGTTCAAATTGTTGTCGCATTTTGCGGCAAGTTTAGGGTCGAATAAGTCTCGAGCCAAAACAATATGCCGCGAAATCCGCCGCCACTAGCACAACCCGCGATCACAATCACGCCTAGTTCCGAACCGATGGTCGCGCCATCGCCGGTCATCTTTGGCGGTGCCCCACAGCTACCACCCACGACAGATTGGCCAATCAACAGCGAAGGGCGGCCGATGCACTTTTTCGCACAGTTCGATTTGGGCGCCTTGCCACGTTCAATGGAGCAAGCGGACCAAACGTTTGAGATGCCAAAGTTTCCCACAAGCGGAACGCTTTTCATCTTTTTTGCAGCTTGATGGTGCCATGGTTCATCAAGACGGTGCGAAATTCCTTTATGCGCCAGCCGGTGTAGCCGACGTGCCAGAGCGCGCACCTCCAGACGATATCCCAATCCTCGATGGGGAGTACTACGTCGACATGGACAGGGTGATGCCCTGCAGCACCATGCTGAACCGTGAATATGGCAGATTGAACACTTACTTGTCTTACCGCGCTTAAAACCCGCTTTGGCGCAATATGGAACGCCCTGCGGAGACGCGCCAGTTGCAGATGGTTGGCCTAGGTTACGTGATCCAAAGCGCACCAATCGACCACGAAGACAAAGTGTTGTTGCTACAGGTCAGCAACGCCTGCGGTGTAAATTTCGGCGGTTACGATATGATCCTACAGGAATGGATTACCTACGAGGATCTCGCCGCTGGTCGTTTCGACCGTACCATCAGCACGCTGGATATGAGTTAGCGATCCAGCTGCGTCAGGTCGATCTTGTTCGCTGCGACCAGATTTTTGTACATGTCGATGTCCTGCGAAATCGATTTGCGTAGCGGAGTGTGTTGAATGTCACCGATGAGGGCGCGCAATCCGCTGTCGTCAAGGTCGGCATCTACCGGCAAAGGCGTATCGGCATCAAAAGTAATTTGTGCCCCAGGCACCATGTCGGTCAAAAACTCAACAAAATCACCCACGGACATTACGTCATATCGCTGGTTACAGGCAAAGGCCCCGTCTACCTGAGCGTCAGCACAGTCGATAAACGCCTGTGCCACGTCGGACGCATGATGCAATGATACTTGACCGCCAAATCGAATATGAAACGGCTTGCCAATCGCAGCCGCCAGAATCGCCTTGGCAAAATCTGCCGTCACCCCCTGATCACGCCCGATCCCAAACACGCTGTGGGGACGCAGACCAATGCTGCCCACGCCCCAGTCTTGTGCATAGATGCGAGCTGTCCCTTCGTTGGCGACCTTGTAAACACCGTACAGCGTAGACGGGTTCGGCAAAACGCTGTCATCCAGTGGATAGGTGTCATAGCTGCCCGCTGGTCCCAAAACCGCAATCGAACTTGCGTAAGCAATACTCTTGATACCGGCTGCGCGTGCTGCCTCAAATACGTTAACCGTGCCGTCCACATTCACCGCTGCGCCCAACGCCGGGTTGGCCTTACAAAATGGTATTTGCAGGCCTGCTAGATGAATGATGCGGTCTACACCTTCCGATGACACTACGTCAGCCACTGCCTTGGTGTCAGTCACATCAAGCTGCCTCCACGTCATCGTCCCCAGAATCTCGTCTGTCATTATCAAACCGGGACGCACCGGGTCATCGCCCAAATCGGTCGCCACGATCCGATGACCGCGCTCGACCAGATGTTTTAGTACCCAAGAACCGATGCAGCCCATCGACCCGGTGACAAGGTAAGTGTGATCCGACATGCGCTTTCCCCACTTTTGTACGTACCATCACCGTCAATCAGGTGGCAGGATTTGGCAAGGGCGAAGGCTCTTGAAAGAAAGCGCCAAGCGTTGTATCCCGCGCTCAACTTCCCGACAGCACGATGGTTTAACAAGCGACAAGCGGGTCGTGCCGGGAAAGACATGGACGCGGGTGATTCCCCGCATGGATTGAGAAAAGGACGAGCAATGGCCAAACGTTGGTATTCTGTGAGCGTGCTGTCGAACTTTGAAAAGAAAGTCGCAGAACAGATTCGCCACTCGGTCGTCGATCAGGGTCTGGAAGATCAGATCGAAGAGGTTCTGGTGCCGACCGAAGAGGTCATCGAAATCCGTCGCGGCAAAAAGGTGACTGCCGAGCGGCGCTTTATGCCCGGCTATGTTCTGGTTCGCATGGAGATGTCTGACGAAGGCTATCACCTGATCACCTCAATCAACCGCGTCACGGGCTTTCTTGGCCCGCAGGGGCGCCCAATGCCAATGCGCGACGCAGAAGTTCAGGCGATCCTTGGCCGCGTCGAAGAAGGCGAAAGCGCACCGAAGCTGATGATCTCGTTCGACGTGGGCGAACAGGTCAAGGTCAACGACGGCCCGTTCGAAGATTTCGACGGCACCGTGGAAGATGTCGACGAAGAGAACCAGCGCCTGAAAGTGACAGTTTCTATCTTTGGCCGCGCCACGCCTGTCGAGTTGGAGTTCACGCAGGTCAGCAAACAGAATTGAGGTTCATCCTAGCCGGATAAATCACATCCGTGGACGTCGAGCGAGGCACCTGGCGGAAGTGTTAATTGGAACTGTTCCAAAGCCGCCATCATCTGCTCGCGCATTGCGCTATCGACAAGGTAAAACGCCACGGTAGCATGAGCCGCTGTTACTTTGCTGGTTTTTAGGGTGGCGATACGGCACCAGTTTGGCGGAATCCCAAAAATCTCATACAGCATGGCGAAAGTTATGTCTTTATCTGCCGACAACTGCTGGATTTCTTCTGCTGATAAATCGCCGTCACCCCAAAGTTTACGCGCCGTTTCTGATCCTAGCCCCCAAAGGTCCAATACATACTGGTCATTCTGAAACGAAACCCATCCGATGTCATTGACGGCAACACTGCGGGGAAAAAACTCAGTCGCGAAACGATGCATCTGAAATTGCTGTTCGTAAATGTTCTTAGACGCGGCGGGAACTTTCAAAGTTACCACCAAAAATGGCGATGCAACTACACACAAAACGCCTGTAACAGTTGCAAAACCTGAAAATGCACCGATGTCGCGACTTAGTTCGCGCGAAAACGCGATAAGGCCAATCAAAAGTGCAGTGAGGACGTAGATTTCATACCTTTCAAACCACCCGTAACGGCCGGCCGAAAGATGGGCTGCAATTGTCAGTATGATTACAACTAAAACAGGACGAACCTGAATTGCCGAAGGTTTTGACCGGAACAAATCCGCAAAAAGCACTAGTGCGCCAATCGCGATTAATAGGCCTGATCGATCATCGAGTGATCGCGCAAGCGTGTGGCGAAACCTTTTGATCGCGTCCCAGGCACCATATTCATTCAGGATTACGGCAATCCCTGATTTTGAAAGGACAGAGCTCGGCAGAGATGGTAACCCCATTTTCGACATTGCATAAAAATAGACCGCAAAAACTGCGATAAGGATACTTCCTGTCACCACAGCTGCCCGCAAGTGCCCCAGGAAAGCTAGCGCCAACAAACCGGCACCCGCCAAAGCGACACCCTCGAAACGTATCGTAGCGGTTAGTAATATCCCAGCAACAGTCAGTACAACGCCACCATTCTCGTGACAGAGTCGGATTAATCCTACAAGTGTCAAACTCGTACCGAGAACGTGCAGCGAGTGCTCCATTCCAGTCAAAGGAAGAGCAACGCTGTTCAGCGCGAAGACAAGCAAAGGCGACATAAGAAGGAAGGCGGGCAGCGTCCAAGCTGCAAAATTGTCCTTAAGACTTTCCCAAAAAAGGCCGCTGACCATCCATAGCACCCAGAAAGTCGGAATGACGGTAAGCAAAAGTGGCCCGTAGACGTCCAGACCCACTACCGTGGTGAACGCCAGTAAGAAAGGATACAGAATCGAAGAAGAAGGAGACGCGAATTCGGTCGCATTTATTCCAAATCCTCCACCAAGCATCGTTTCTGCAAGGCTAAGATGAATATAAACGTCGTCGAGTGGATAGAGCAGTTTCCCGCCAGTTTCTCTGGTCGCTAACACAAAAGCAGTACTGATGAATACTGCCAGCAAAGCGGTCGAGTACAATTGAAACGCGCGAGGTGATCGCAACATCCATCTCATTCATATTATTCCGAAATATGTAACATCTGCAGGTAGCTTTTACCGAACATCACATGCGCTCTGCTGTCAAAGCAAGGCTCTTTGCGGTTTTCTAGGTTCTACAGTTGAAATCGCTGCGCTTACCCAATGGGTATCTCTTGCATCCAAGGTGCATTCGGCCTATTCGCAACTCGAGTTGCAGGAGTCACTTGCGCTCATTCTTGTGGAAGGCGCGGGCATCGCGATGCTCAGACCGGACCACATCGACAAAATCCAGGCGTGACGCGTCACGCGGGAGTTGAGAAAAGGAGTTGGTCTTATGGCCAAAAAAGTAGCTGGCACCATGAAGCTTCAGGTGCCCGCCGGACAAGCGAACCCCTCCCCGCCGGTTGGACCGGCGCTGGGTCAGCGCGGCATCAATATCATGGAATTCTGTAAGGCTTTTAACGCCAAAACACAGGAGATGGAGCCGGGCGCGCCCTGCCCGACCATTATCACTTATTATCAGGACAAATCCTTCTCGATGGACATTAAGACGCCCCCTGCGTCGTACTTCCTGAAAAAGGCGGCCAAGCTGAAATCCGGCGCCAACAATCCAAGCCGCGAGATCGTGGGTTCGGTCACCACCAAACAGGTGCGTGAGATCGCCGAAACCAAGATGAAAGACCTCAGCGCGAACGATGTTGAGCAGGCGATGAAGATCATCCTTGGGTCCGCCAAGTCGATGGGTATCGAGGTGAAAGGGTAAATCATGGCAAAGCTAGGAAAACGCACCCGCGCCGCCCGTGAAGCCTTTGAAGGCAAAACGGATGTGACTGTGGAAGAAGCTGTGGCACTGGTCAAGGCGAACGCCAAAACCAAGTTTGACGAAACCATAGACATAGTGATGTGCCTGGGCATCGATCCACGCCACGCCGACCAGATGGTCCGCGGCTCGGTTACCTTGCCAAACGGCACAGGCAAATCGGTACGCGTCGCCGTGTTCGCACGTGGTGCAAAGGCGGATGAGGCCAAAGAGGCTGGCGCAGATATCGTCGGTGCAGAGGACCTGATGGAAACCGTGCAAGGCGGCAAAATCGACTTTGATCGCTGTATCGCCACACCTGACATGATGCCGATTGTCGGCCGTCTTGGTAAGGTCCTTGGCCCACGCAACCTGATGCCAAACCCCAAGGTCGGCACAGTAACCATGGACGTTAAAGAAGCTGTGGAAGCGGCCAAAGGTGGTCAGGTTCAGTACAAGGCCGAAAAAGGTGGCGTCGTGCACGCAGGTGTCGGCAAGGCATCCTTTGATGAAGCCAAGCTGGTCGAAAATGTGCGCGCATTCGTCGACTCGGTCTCAAGAGCCAAACCAGCAGGTGCCAAAGGCTCTTACATGCAAAAAGTCGCTATCAGCTCGACGATGGGCCCAAGCGTGACCATCGATGTGCCTAACGCCACTGGCAACTAAGCGGCAAACACACAAGAAAATTAACGGCGGGCCCTTGGCTCGCCGTTTCCTTTTGGTCAGGCAAGATTTAGACAGGACCGAACGAGGAGGCGAAGCATGTTCTTTTCATTCTGGGGATCGCTGGTCATTGGCGGCATCGTCGCCTATCTGGCCGAGAAATGGGACTTGACCCACCATGGTGTCCTGCAGGCGATCATCATCGCGTTAGGCGGCGTGATCCTTTTGTTCATGGTGCGGATTATGTTCGGTTTGTCTTTCGGAACGCCAGGCGTCAACGCAATCATCGGCGCTGCAGGTGCGTTGATCCTTATCCCGTCTGAAGCCATCGCACGGAAGCGCAAGCGCAAATAACCTAGTCTTCAGGCGCGTTGATCAAGTCCAGCAAAGGTGGCAGTCGCAATGCTACGTCAGAGGCCTGTGCAATAGGCTGCTGGAGCAGATTTGCACGACTTGAGATGATAGCAACAAGCTCAAGCCCATCCTCCGTTTTGCGCAGCACCGGCGCTCCACTTTCGCCACCCTCAACCCGACATCCCAAAGTGACCAATCCGCGCATTCCTTTGATGACTTCGCAGGCGCGCTGTCGCGGTTTCGTAGTACCATCCCGTCGCCAACTTACAATAAACAAGGTCTCGCCCACCTGCGCCTCTGGCCCCGGAGGAATAGGCGTTGCGCGGGCAGCAGGTACAGGCGCTTCAAGCTGACCAATTGCCAAATCAAAGCGCAGCCGCCAAAGGGTTCGGTCCTTTGTTATTCCATACATCGGATGCTGAAAAACACGGGTGAGCGTGTGTCGCACCCGCGTGATCTGGCCGTCACCGGGACGAAACGCATAGGTAGGGTTTTCCGGACCAATGCAATGCGCCGCGCTAAGCACAAGATCGGGTGCCACCAGAACACCAGAGCATGATCCGTTCGTCACAGTATTCTCAATGCGACCTACTGCGCCAATCTGAGAGGCGCTTAAGGGCGTGGCGAAACAAAGGGCGACCAAAAATGTGCGAAACAGCATGGCATTCATGTCAGTCGGAAACCCAGCGGCGCGTCAAGTCATGGGCGGAGAAATTTGGCCCCATCGCCGCTATTCAGTCTGCGCGGCTGGTTATTTCCACGAACCGTGCGAATCTCTGGTTTAGAGGCTGCGACAAGGCCGCTGCCGTCTTGCAGCATCGCCATCATCTCTGCCAGCGGCTTTTCCAGGTTGGTGCCAAGCGACACCTTGCGCCCACGGACTTCCGCCTTGGCCGAAACAACTGATACAATCTGCGGCTTTCCGTCGACGACGGCGAAAATTGGTGCGCCCGAAGAACCAAAATCAACATCGCACGACAAGACAAGCGTGCCGCGCTGGCGCGCCAGAACATGGCAAACTTCTTGGATCGAAGGCGATTGATCGCGGTCATGTGCGTAGGACACCACGCCCACTTGTTGGCCCTTTCTTGGGCGCTTTCCGGTCGGGAAGGGCTGCACGTTTGATAGGCGGATTTCGCTGGAAAGTTCCAATAATGCCAGATCGTTAGACACCTGCAACTCGCCATCGGTCCCGGTAAAGACGTATCCTGGGTGCACAACAGCCCGCCGCACCTTGCGCGAGGCAGATGCACGGCCATTTCGAAAGCCCGCATGGAATTCAATTGATGTTGGATTGACCAGACCGCCAGACCGGGAGTCGTACATGCAATGCGCTGCCGTCAGAACCAAGCGCGGCGCGATCATCGCACCGGTACACATGCCGCCCCAGCCGATGTTCAGCCGCCCCACACCTTCCCATCCGCGCGCCTCATAGGCGGTCATCAGGGCACTCAGTTCGGTGGCATCCTCGGCATTGGCAGGACCCGAAAAACTCGTAAGCGCCGCAAAAGCTGCAGCAAGCCAAATCCGCATTCTTATCCCTTTCACGTGCAACAGGATAAAACCTAACGCGGTCTTTGGGCAAGAATATGTCGATTGACGGTGATTTGATGCCGTTCGGGGCTTACATTTCTGGCTTTGGCCCACCCGTTGCCCAATCGAGCAGTTGCACTGTATGCACCACGGGCACCTTGGTGCCACCGCCGATCTGCATCATGCAGCCGATGTTGCCAGCCGCGATGATGTCCGGTTCTTTCGCCTCAAGCGTTTTGATTTTGCGCGCCTTTAGCTGGCCCGAAATCTCAGGCTGCATCAGGTTATAGGTCCCTGCCGATCCGCAACACAGATGGCTGTCCGCAGGTTCAACAATTTCAAAGCCTGCACGCTTGAGAAGGTCCTTGGGATAGGTCTTGATCTGTTGTCCGTGCTGCAGCGAACAAGCGGCGTGATAGGCCACGCGCATCTCTCTGTCGGCACCTTCCGGCAGATCAAGCTGCATCAACAGCTCACTCACATCCATCGCAAGGTCACTGACCTTGGCGGCATCTTCAGCCATCGCGTCATTGCGGAACATATGGCCATAGTCCTTGACCGTCGTGCCGCACCCGCTGGTGTTGATGACAATGGCGTCTAATTTGTCGATGGCATCTTCGGCAATCCAGGCACGGATGTTGTTGGCCGCGGCACTATGGCTCTCGTCCTCCTTGCCCATGTGATGTACCAGCGCGCCGCAACAGCCCATGCCTTTGGCCACAACAACATCGCAGCCAAGCCGGGTCAGAAGCCGAATGGTGGCATCGTTGATATCGGTATTCAAAGCTTTTTGCGCGCAACCCGTCATAAGCGCGACGCGCTTTTTGCGCTCGCCCTGTGCAGGAAATACCTGAGGATCATCGTTGCGGCTGACTGGTGGGATTTTCTTGGGCGCCATCTCCAACATCGCTTTCAAGCGCGCATCAGGGACAAGAAATGCAAAAGGTCGTCCGATTTTTGCGCCCAGCAAGGCCACACGAAAGAGCATCGGGTTTGGGATCACCTTGGCCAGCGTCCAGCGCAAAATACGCTCAAAAACGGGGCGCTTATAGGTCTTTTCGATATGCGCCCGAGCGTGGTCGACCAGATGCATATAGTGCACGCCTGACGGACAGGTTGTCATGCACGCAAGGCACGACAAGCACCGGTCAATATGCTTGACGGTCTTGGCATCGGCCGGACGGTCATTTTCAAGCATGTCTTTGATCAGGTAGATCCGACCGCGCGGGCTGTCCAGTTCGTCACCAAGCACTTGATAAGTCGGACACGTCGCTGTGCAAAATCCGCAATGCACGCAAGAGCGCAGGATCTCGTTCGACCGTGCGATGGCCGGGATTTTCAGTTGCTCGTCAGTGAAAGTAGTCTGCATTTAACGGCCTTGAGACAAAAAGAGGAAAGCCAGGATGGCCATTGTGACAGTGATGACCAACGCATAAAGCATGCGCGACCATGTCGTTGTATCATGTGAGCGATAGCAGGCGACGCCGCTGACCATGGCTCCGATGGCTGCTCCGAATAAGAGAGGCAAAAGATAAACCGCTACAGACACAACCTGTGTAAGGGCTGGAATGAAAAGGATGCTGAGGCTTCCAGCGGCAATTGCCCCGGCAAGCCGCCAGTCTGTAACGAACCAAGCCACCATGCAGGCCGCGATAGAAGGCATCACAACAAAGGGAAGCGCAAAGCTGGACATCAGCCCATCAGCCCCGGGTTCAGGATGCCCTTGGGGTCGAATTGCGCGCGCAAGTCGCTTGCGAGTTTCGCCAATGGTGCCGCTTCGGGGTGGAATACCGGCACTCCAACGGTCTTGGCCGATACAAGGGTGGCATGGCCGCTTGGTATGCCTTGCCGCAAGTCTTTACCCGCCGGACACCCAACCCAAACTAAACCGCCACCCCAATCCAGTAGGCTGCGGATTTCCTCTCCTGCAGTTTCGGCCAGATGTTCCAAGAGGGCTGGCGCATCGCTTGGCTTGATCGAAAAACGCCAGATATCACCTTCGAAACCGGCAAAGGCCTCGCCGTCTCGCACCCATTTCCACCCAGCACGCGTTCGTTCCGGGTCGCTCTCAACGAGGATATCGCCATATGCCTGCAGCAGCTTCTTCAGTTCATCAGCCCGGTAAGCAACCGAGTTCTCGAACCCCTCAAGGCGCAGCATCGTAACGGGATGGCCATCAATACCGCTTGGCGTGTGGGCCGCCCCCGAAACCTCGTAAGGAGAGGAAAGTGCCTTGGCCATCGCTTTGACGCCGTCTTCAAGTGTCAGATTGTTGATCAACAGAACAGAAGCAGTGTCCGGCTTTGGTAGCACCTTGAAAGACACTTCTGACACTACGCCCAAAGTGCCGTAGGACCCCGCCATCAGTTTCACCAGATCATAACCCGTGACGTTCTTCATCACGCGGCCACCGTTCTTGATGACGGTACCCTCACCATTGACAAACCGCACGCCGATCAGGCTGTCCCGGCACGCACCCGCCTGAACGCGTCGCGGCCCGGAGACATTGGCGGCAACCACGCCCCCGATTGTTGGTGTGCCATCCGTACCAAGCAAGGCTCGGTGGTCCATCGGCTCGAACGGCAACATCTGGTTTTCAGCATCCAGCGCCGCCTCAATCTCAGTCATAGGCGTACCCGCGTGCGCCACGATGGTCAGCGCGCCCGGCTCGTAAAGTGTGATGCCGGAGAGTCCGGACGTGGTCAAAGCCTCGCCCTCTACCGGGTTGCCAATCGGCCGGGTCCCGCCGCCTTGAATGCGAAGCGGGCCTTTGGCTGTGGCAATGGCCTCGGCCAGTTCGGCCTCGGAAGTTGGGTTTATCATGTTCTGTTCTTCTTGCAGTCGGTCATGCCGCTTTGGACGTGGACGCTGACCGCCGCGTTTCACTGGTCGCCAGCGGGAACACTTTAGCAGGGTTCAACAACCATTCGGGGTCAAAGATGTCCTTGATCCGCATCTGCGCTTCTAAATCGGCTGGGTCGAACTGCACGTTCATCAGGTCACGCTTTTCAATGCCAACGCCATGCTCACCAGTCAGGCACCCGCCCGCTTCGACGCAAAGCTTCAGAATTTCTGCGCCCATCGCTTCGCATGTTTCCAGATCACCTTCCTTGTTGGCATCGAACAAAATCAGCGGGTGCATGTTTCCATCGCCTGCGTGGAAAACATTGCCCACATCAAGCCCGTATTCCTTGGAAAGTTCGCCAATACGTTTCAACACAAATGGCAGAGACGACACCGGAATCGTTCCATCAAGGCACATGTAGTCGTTTATTTGCCCCATCGCTCCAAAGGCTGACTTGCGGCCAAGCCAGATACGCGCCGCTTCATCGGCATCCTTGGCTTCGCGAAGTTCAACCGGATCGTGCTTGCGCGCAATTTGCTTGATTACGCCAAGCTGTTCATCGATTTCGGCCTCACTGCCTTCGACCTCGACGATCAAAAGCGCCTCGCAGTCGGGATACCCCGCCTTGGCATAGGCCTCGACAACCTCAATCACACGCCTGTCCATAAACTCGATCGCAACGGGCAACACGCCAGCCTTGATGATGTCCGACACACAAGCGCCCGCAACTTCATTGGAGTTGTATCCGATCAGCACGGGCCGTGCACCTTCGGGCTTGGGCAGGATACGCAAGGTCGCCTCGGTAACAACGCCCAGTTGTCCTTCCGAACCACAAATTACACCCAGCCAGTCGTAACCAGCCGCATCCATATGTGCGCCGCCCATTTCAATAACGGTGCCATCCATCATCACCAAGGTCACACCGAGGAGATTGTTGGTTGTCACCCCATACTTCAGGCAATGCGCCCCGCCAGAGTTCATCGCGACGTTGCCCGCAATTGCACAGGCCAGTTGCGATGACGGATCAGGTGCATAGAAAAAGCCATCGGCTTCAACGGCGCCGGTAACACTCAGGTTGGTGCGACCCGATTGAACACGGATGAACCGGTTGTCGTAATCCGTCTCAAGCACGTCGTTTAGTTTTGCTACACCCAGGATCACACAATCCGCAGTGGGCAAGGCTCCCCCGGCAAGCGAGGTACCAGAGCCGCGGGGTACAACCGAGACACCCTCCTCATGGCAGACCTTGAGCACTGCAGAAACCTCTTCGGTCGAGCTCGGAAGCACTGCGCAAAGTGGAGGGCACTTGTACGCCGTCAAAGCGTCACACTCATACGCCCTCGTTTGCGTCTCATCATCTATTACCGCGTCCTTAGGCAAAATACCTCGCAAACGCGCTACGATGCGGTCTTTGCGAGCAAGGATTGAGGCAGACGGGGTTGGCATTTCCATGGCGCGACTCCTAGTATTGGTAATAAAATATTACCAATAATCACAGATAGCAAGGATTCATCGATACAAGCGACTGATCAATGCAGCTTAGTGCGAAGACACATCACTTGAAAGCGCGCCGTTGGGACCAGTTAAATCCGGACTCAGTGATTCTTAATCTATTCGGCCTATTCGCGGACCCAGTAGAAAGAGAGGCTCAAGCATGTCGATCGCAACGCGGATTTTCCTGGGAATGGCGTCCATGATTGCGCTCATAATTCTTGTGGGCGGTTTCGCATCCTACCAAGCAAATAATCTGGCCAATGTCTTTGTCGACTACCGCGAAACGTCACAGCAAGGTTTGCTTGTCAGCGAAATGACGGAAAGTCTCACAAATGCGCGCATAGCTTCGTTGAACTACCGAAACACCAAGGATGAAGCTTTCATTGAAGAGTTGTCTCGGCAAGTTGCCAAGATTGCGCTTCTCGCCGATGCACTTGACGCCTCGGAACAATCAGACTTTGACGCTGTTCCTGACTTGCTAAGCAAATACGAAAGTAACATGCGCAGGGTCCATGATCTTCAGCGTCTAAGAAATGACCTCGTCCAAGTTGCAGCAGAATCCAGTCAAATTGCTCGGCAAAATCTAGCAGACATCAGAGATACAGCGGTTGTTGATGTTGCTCAGATCGGCAGTTCTGTGGGCATTGCCGAAAACAATCTATTGCTTAGTCAGCTGTATATCGAACGCTTCCTTGGTTCGAACAGCCAAAGCGATTTTGCTCGATCGACAAAAGAGATCGAAACAGCACGCTCTGGGTTAGATCGACTAATGACGATGGTGCGAAATCAAAGACAGCGACAGTTGGTTTCCGAGACGGTTGCCAGATTGGACAAGTTCAATACATCGACCGCTCAACTCTCAGAGATCACTCAGGCGAGAAATGCGGCCTATGCGCTTATGGATGAGATCGGAGCAAAAGCGCTCTCAATCATGGAGCAGGAGACAAAAGCTGCTCTCGACATGCAAAACACTCTCGGAGCCAGCGGGTTAGATACCGCAAAAAATGTCATTTCAGTTGTTTTGGCGGTGGTTTTGGCTGGGGCTGTTGTTGGCATCGTTTGTGCTCATCTCATTGGGCGTAACATAACCGTCCGCCTTAAAAAGGTGACGCGTGAAATGATCGAGCTCGCAAATGGTAATCTTGGCATTGTTATTGCCGACGATGATTCGACGCATGAAATCGCGAAAATGAGCGAGGCGATGACTGTTTTCCAAGAAAATGCAATCAAAGCGCGAGAATTGGAAGCAGAGGTAAAGGAAGCTGAAAGAAAGAACCTCGAGCGCACAGAAGCCGAACACAAGCGTAAAGCAGAAATTGCTGAGGAAACGCGGGAAGTCGAAAGGCAACAAAAGGAAGAGACGCAGCGCCACATTGAGACTTTGGAGGCCTTTCAGGAAGACATGCAGCGCGTAATTGGGCAAGCGGCCACCGGAAACTTTTCTCTTCGCATGTCGAGCAATGTGTCTGAGCCCAGCCTGTTGACGCTGGCAACTTTGATCAACGAATTGATGCAGGCAATGGAAGACAATGTGGCAGATCTTGTCTCGAGCATCGGTGAATTAGCAAAAGGCAATTTGGGCGTTCGAATGGAGGGCGAAAGGCAGGGAGTGTTCTTGAACATAAAGGAGGACTTCAACGCGGCCTTGATCACCTTGTCAGAAACCATCGCGGCTATAACGTTGAGCGGTCAAACTGTGTCGCAAACGTCTTCTGGTCTGAAAAAGTCATCTGGCGAAATGGCAAGGCGAGCGGAGGAAAATGCGGCGACTGCCGAACAAACATCGGCAGCAGTAGAGGAGATTACAGCAAGCATCCGGCAAGTTGTTGAGAACGCAAAGGCGGCTGATCAGGCCACCCAACGTGTTCGGAAAAGCGCTGACGAAACCAGGAGGGTTTCCACTGAAACTGAAGCTACGATCAATGAAATGACAGAGGCGTCGGCGCAGATTAATCGTGTCGTCAAGGTAATCGAAGACATCGCTTTTCAGATCAATTTGCTTGCTTTGAATGCCGGTGTCGAAGCAGCGCGCGCTGGCGAAGCGGGTTTGGGCTTTTCAGTGGTTGCTTCCGAAGTTCGCGCCTTAGCGCTCCGGTCGCAAGAGGCAGTTCAAGAGATCACACAGGTCATACAGCAAAGCAATCTCAGTGTGGAGGCCGGTGTCGAGCAAGTTGGACTGTCTAGAGAGGCGCTCGAAGGAATAATCACCGAGGTCGAGGTTGCGTCTGGACAAATCTCCGAAATCGCTTCTGCAGTTGAAGAGCAGGCAAAGGGCATTGAAGAAATCAACAGTGCAATCCGAACAATCGATATCACCGCGCAAAAGAATGCCGCAACGCTTGAGGAAATGACGGCCTCAAACATTTCGCTCAGCGAAGAGGCTTCGCGACTTGAAGATTCTCTAAAAGAATTCCAGGGCGTTAAAACTTGTACGAATTCAGTACGGGTCACCAAAGCCAATCAAGCCCCAAAATTCGTTCACACCCAACCCAAAATGGCATCTGTCGCAGGACATACTAAAGTCCTATTAAACGAAGAGGACGGTTGGGATGAATTTTGAAAACATCAGCAGTAGCGTCAACCAGTAAGTTATTATTTCGACGCAGACTTTTCAGTGGTGCCGCTGAAGGGACTTGAACCCCCGACCCATCGCTTACGAAGCGATTGCTCTACCAGCTGAGCTACAGCGGCTTGGCCGCGCTGATAGCAATCTTTTTGCGATGCGCATAGCCCTAAGTTGCGTCTTTTCTCAGCTCCTCAGCTGATTCTGGCTCGGACACATAATCAGCTGGTGGCGCGTCCGCGTTTGCTGTGGGTGCGGCTTCTTCATTTGGTGCACCGTCGATTTGTCCAACGTCTTCTAAAGCTTCCTCAGCCGATCCAACATCAGGCTCATCCACTTCGGCGTCTGATGGTTTTTCTGCAATCTGTCCGACGATGAGAGGAAGCATCTCGGCGCCGGAAGCCACTGGTGCGATCTCTTCTTTGGAAATGCGCCAACTCATCGTGTCGAAGCCGCTACAGCTATCGCAAATGGGATCCCACCTAACGTGCGACTTCTGACAGTTATCACAAACCCAATGAGGGCCTCTGGACGCAGAAAGAGCACGCGCCAACCAACCCTTAACCACCGCATCATCTGCGCCTGCACCACGCTCAATGGCAGCCATAATTGTCAGTGACCTTGCAGTTGGATCAGTTTCAGGCAAATCACCCAAAGCTTTCCGTGCCGCAGGAAAATCTTCAGCTGCGATGCGCAGTTCTGCGGCAAGCATGCGTGTTTCGGGGTCTTCGCGATGCTGGCTTGTCAAAGCGGTAAACCGGTGAATACGGTCTTTGGGCGTTTCATCGGGGTTTATTCGCGCAAATGCAGCGGCAAGGTCCGGATGTGGCAACGCTTCCCACGCCTTTTTAAGAACACGCGCGGCATTTTTGGGTTTGCCTTGAGCAACATATGCATCGGACGCCATGACCGCCGCCGGTATCAGATCGGGCGACTTTCTGTTTGCCTCAATCGCCGCTTCCCGCGCTTCAATAGACTTGTCTTCATCTATAATGTCCCGGGCCTGACCCAAGGCCAAAACCGCGTCCCGCCGTTTGTGGACATCTCGAGGCAAACTACCGTGCTTCAACTTGGCAGCCAAGGTTTGCCGAGCCGCTGACCAATCATGAGAGCCTGCCTGAAGGTTTAACAAGACATCCTGAGTTTCGGTATGCTTTGGCTTCAAAGCAAAGGCGCGTTCCGCCAGTTTCATGGCAGTATCGGTGTCGCCAGCTTCCAGTTTCTGCTTCATTAAGCCACGCACCCCAACAAATCGGGTACGATCATCCTTCAGCAGCCGTTTGAAAGCCTCTTCCGCGCGCGCGCGATCACCGCTTTGTTCCGCCGCCTGAGCTGTTAGCAGCATCGTCAAATCATCACGTTTCAGGAGCCGTTCGGCTTTGTCCGCCTTGGTCAGGGCAATCCGTGGCTCGCCAGAGGCAAGCGCCATCATTCCTTCTGCAAGGGCATCATACCCCTTGCGCTCTCTGTTGCGCGAAAAATACCGTGTGACCGCCGTTTCATCGCCTGCCATGAACCGCAGGAAGGCAACGACCAGTCCGATGATTTTCAGCGTAAGCCAGATCGCAACCACCAGCACCAAAAGACCGATAACCGACGCCAAAGGACCAAAAGTGAGTTCTGTATTGGCGATCGAGAGCCTCACGCCGCCTTCAGCCTCTAAGAGGTATCCCGCGCCCCATGCGGCGGCCGCAATGAGAGTTAGAAAGAGAATAATTTTTACAAGCGACCAAAGCATGTCAAAGCCCTTAATTTTCGGCGGCGGTTATTTCGGAAAGCGCACTTAGCGCATCAAGTCGGGCCTGCGCCTGGTCCTGCCAGGGACGCATGGCTTCTAATGCTTCATCAGGAAGTGCCGACACTTCAGCAACCGCTGCTTGCAGGTCGCCATTTAACAAGCTTGCCTCCGCACGGGACAAAATGGCGTCAACGCTGTCGCCTTCGCGTGGTGCAAGTGAGCGTGCGTTGGTCTGGCGTTTAAGAAACGCGGTAAGCTTCTCGCCTGCTGATGCATCTTGCGGCACCTCAGTTGTTGAGGCCAAAGCGGTTCGGGCCGCATCGGGAAATGTGCGTTGCAAAGCACCCATCGTGGCGACACCCTCGGTCGCTGACGACGTTAAGGCTTTCGGTGGCGCATCGAATAACACCAGCTCGTCAGCAAAGCCTTCGCCATTTTCAACAGCGGCCGACAGTGCTGCGATTGCAGCTTTACGCTCCGCCTCAGCAGCGGCTTGCGCGGCCGCGGCCTCGATTTCGCTAGCCTGAGCCTTGGCTGCCTCGACCTGTGCCTTCGCGTCTTCAGTCAGTTGCTGAAGTTCTAATTGAAAATTGGCCATCTCTTCATCAGAGACTTCCTCGGCTCTGCTGGGCCCGGTTTCCTGTTCGATTTGGAATTCGGCAACGCGTTCTTCTAGTGCACCCACGCGGTCCGAGATTGCCTCTATCCCGGTCGCCATATTACTTTCAAGCGCCTCTATGCGATCCATGATCGTTTCGGGCGCATCGCCAGAAGCGGCCTGTGCCACTTGCAAGGCCTCTATTTCTGTCACCAGTGTATCCATACGATCTGAAAGCGGTGCCGCATCAAAAGGCTCAATCTGTGCAACATCCACTGCCAATTCATCCAGCCGTGTCTCGACAGATGTTGTATCAATGCCAAGGCCCATCAAGTTTGCCGCGATAAAACCAATTGCACCTGCAATTAGGCCGCCGCCAACCGATGGCATGACCGAGCCGCGCTTCTCTTCAGCAACAACGGATGCCGATACTGGAAGAGAGTCGTCGTCATCACCAATGGGCCCGACTTTGTCCTTGTCGGTGCCCCCTTCATCCGACCCATCGGTCTCGGCAGTCTGAGCTTCAGACTGGTCATCGGGATCAACTTCCTCGGCCTCTCCCTCTATGACCACAGGCGCATCACCATCATCTTGGGACGTATCGCTTGAGGTTTCTGCAGTATCAGAATCGGTCGTCGAATCGGACTCTTTTGAGTTTTCTGTTTCTTTTGAAATGGTTGACTTACGCGCCAAAACTAATCTTCCCGTCCGAACGTTGTCGTTGGTCCTTAGCTTACAACAGATAGTTCGGAATGTCCGTGAGACGATAGCGCAAGATCTATTCAGAAATGCTTCACCACAGATTGCGCCATTGCCTCAGCCGTTGGGGAGGGGGCCACTTCGATTTCTCCCCGCCCGGCCCATGCTTCAGCCACATCCGCGCTCATGGCAATGACGCGCGCATCGGCAGTCATCGACATACCGGACAAAAGCTTTGCGGATCGCGGTGAAAAGACCGGAGCAATCACCAAACCCTCGCCCTGCAACAACGCCAACGCGGCCTTGTTGAGCGGCTGAGAGACTTGATCGTAAACAACAGCTTCATCAACTTCGATGCCTGCTTTTCTAAGGCGCAACGCGATATCTCCGCGGGCATGCGTGCCCCTGATATGCAGCGCCGGCCCTTGGATCTCAATAGATCGCGCCACAAGTTGCTCAGCATTCTCTCCCAATGCCCGTACCACGGCACCCGACCTTGTTGCCGCGTCTGCTGTTTTTTCGCCAACCGTGACCACCTGCCGACCGCGCAAAACATCGGGAATGGCTGCCACACCGTTCGCCGACGTAAAAATGATCGTAGCGTACTTTCTAACATCTGGTAGCTGCTTGCGCAGCTCGATCCGCATGATGGGCGAGATAACAACCGGAAGTCTGCGCCCTGCGATTTCTTCGCAAGTGGCCAGGAACTCTTCTGACTGCGGCTTTGGTCTGGTCAAAAGCAATGTCGGCTGCTTGTCTTGCACGGCTGCCTCCTTTGCTTGTCTACGGGGCGTCTTGGGTGTTACTTGCCGATGAACCCTCAAGCAAGTCAAACGCATGCCACGCATCTTTTTGGGAATCGAGTCAAGCTGCGACGACACTGCCGCCGCCGTTGTCACGAGTGACCGACGCATTCTGTCATCAGTTGTGTTGGATCAGGCAACCCTGCACGAAAGATATGGCGGCGTAGTGCCCGAGATCGCAGCCCGCGCCCACGCCGAAAAGCTGGATATCGCGGTTGAAAAAGCACTCGAAGATGCCAATCTCGAACTAAGCGATCTCGATGCAATCGCTGTCACCGCAGGCCCGGGTTTGATCGGAGGCGTCATTTCCGGAGTAATGATGGCGCGCGGGCTATCTGCTGGAAGCGGATTGCCGTTGATCGCCGTCAACCACCTGGCGGGTCATGCGCTTACGCCGCGCCTGACCGACAGTTTAAGCTTTCCCTATCTCATGTTGTTGGTGTCTGGCGGGCACTGCCAGTTTCTGATCGTGCATGGGCCTGACGAATTTCACCGCCTTGGTGGTACAATCGATGACGCCCCCGGAGAGGCGTTCGATAAGACGGCGCGCCTTTTGGGTTTGCCGCAACCCGGCGGACCTTCAGTTGAAAGCAGCGCCAAACTTGGAGATCCCAAGCGTTTTGCGCTGCCACGGCCTTTGTTGGACAGATCAGGATGCGACATGAGCTTTTCCGGACTGAAAACTGCGGTGCTTCGCACGCGAGACGCCTTAGTGTCGGAAAAAAGCGGGCTTACGCAACAGGATCGCACTGATCTGTGTGCAGGCTTCCAGTCTGCCGTTGTGGACGTTCTGGCCGAGAAATCCCGGCGCGCGATTAAGGCATATCTGGAGTCCGCTCCCAGCGAACCCGCCTTTGCCGTCGCTGGCGGCGTTGCGGCGAATACAGCGATTCGAACCGGTTTAGAGACCCTATCAAAAGAAAGTGGTGTCGCCTTTGCAGCCCCTCCATTGGCACTTTGCACAGACAACGCTGCGATGATTGCCTGGGCTGGCATTGAATTGGACCAAGCAGGATTGCGCGGCATGGATCCAATAGTGGCGCGGCCAAGGTGGCCATTGGACAAGCAGCAAGCCCCTCTTTTAGGCTCCGGCAAAAAAGGGGCAAAGGCATGAGCATATCCGTCTTGGGGTCCGGGGCTTTTGGAACCGCGCTCGCCATGGCTTTTGCGCGCGATGGAACGGAGGTGATCTTACTGAGCAGAGACGAAGAAGACGCCGACAAGATGCAAAGCGCAAGACGCTCGGGCCAGCGTTTGCCAGGCTTTGATCTGCCTCAGAGCCTAACAATAACCTCTGACAGCACTGCATTTGAAACCGACGTCTGCCTTCTGGCGGTGCCGATGCAAAAGCTCGAAGCCGTTCTTAAGGAACACCCTCAGCTTGAAGGGAAATCTCTTGTCACTTGCTGCAAAGGCATTGATCTAAATACAGGTCTGGGTCCGGCAGAAACGACGACAAATCAATTTCCCTCTGCGAATGTGGCGGTGCTGACGGGACCCAGCTTTGCGGTCGACATTGCGCGGGGCTTACCTACAGCCTTGGTCTTGGCTGCCCATGAAGAAAGCTTGGCCAAAGATTTGCAATCGATACTCACGCGCCCTGCCCTCCGCCTCTATCGTACCACTGATGTACCCGGTGCTGAGTTGGGTGGGGCCCTTAAGAACGTCGTGGCACTGGCTGCAGGTATCGCGATAGGCGCGGAACTTGGCGACAGCGCTCGGGCTTCGGTCATTGCGCGTGGCTTTGCGGAAATGTCCCGGTTGGCTTTGGCAAAAGGCGCCCGGTTAGAGACGCTTCAGGGCCTCTCCGGTCTTGGCGATCTTGTGTTGACCTGCACATCTGAGAAATCGCGAAACTTTGCAACTGGCGTAGGTCTTGGCCGGGGCGAAACCATTGATCCGACAACAACAGTCGAAGGCATTGCAACCGCGCAAGCCGTCGCCGCAACGACGGATATGGAGCTTCCCATTTTACGCGCAGTGGCCGCCGTAACTCTCGGCGCGCTTGACATCGCAACGGCAATCGAGACGCTTTTGGCGCGACCTGTGGGAAAGGAATAGATATGGCATACTGGCTTTTCAAATCCGAACCATCGGCATGGAGCTGGCAAGACCAGCTGGCCAAGGGCGAGGCCGGCGAGGAATGGGACGGTGTGCGCAACTATCAGGCCCGCAACAATATGCGAAAGATGAGGTTGGGCGACCAGGGGTTTTTCTATCATTCACAAAAAGACAAAGAGATTGTCGGCATCGTCGAAGTCATGGCCGAGGCGCACCCTGACAGCACGACAGACGACGAACGCTGGGAGTGCGTCGATATCAAGGCCGTCTCGTCTGTTCCCACCCCGGTCACGCTGGAGCAGGTGAAGGCCAACGCCAAGTTGGCGGAAATGGCGCTGGTCAAGAACACAAGGCTTTCTGTGCAACCTGTGACCGAGGCTGAATGGGATATCGTTTGCAGCATGGCGGGCCTTTAAGTGCAGGTATTTGCTAGATGAACGCAGCCGACAAAGAGTTCCTTACGAACCTGTTTCATGCGGCGGTTGATGCCGCTGACCCAATGAAAGCCCTTCGACCCCATTTGCCAGAGAAACCTAAAGGCCGGACCATCGTGATAGGCGCCGGAAAAGGTGCGGCGCAGATGGCGGCTGCCTTTGAGACCCTATGGGGCGAGCCTGTCGAGGGTGTTGTTGTCACCCGGTATGGCTATGCATGTGCGACAAAAAACATCCAAGTGATGGAGGCCAGTCACCCGGTGCCAGATGCTGCCGGTCTGAAGGCAACCGAAGCGCTCTTTAGTGCGGTGGCGGATTTGACGACCGATGATCTTGTGGTTGCCTTGATCTGCGGCGGCGGATCGGCTCTTTTGCCCGCGCCGCCCGAAGGTCTAACGCTTGAAGACGAACAGTCCCTAAATCAGGCACTTTTAACATCAGGCGCACCGATTTCAGCGATGAACGCAATCCGCAAACAAGTGAGTCGCATCAAAGGCGGGCGTTTGGCACAAGCTGCCTTACCTGCCCGTGTCGTCAGTTTGGTAGTTTCGGACGTCCCCGGCGATGATCCGGCGCAAGTCGCTTCTGGCCCTACGGTTGCAGATGAGACCAATCGCAAAACGGCGATGGATATGATCGCGCTCTATGGGATCGACTTGACTGAGAGGCTCAAATCATTTCTTCAAGAGGGCCCGGAGGACGCACCATCGGAAGCTATCGGAACGGTTCGCATTGTCGCCTCGGCATCAATTTCGCTCGCGGATGCGGCCTCTCTCGCTCACGACCATGGTATCCCTGCGGTTATTTTGTCCGACACGATAGAGGGCGAAGCACGCGATATCGGTATGATGCATGCCGCTATCGCACGCGAAGTTAGCCTGCGAAATCAACCGTTCTCAAAACCTGTGGTTATCCTGTCTGGTGGCGAAACCACGGTGGCCATCGGATCAAATCCCGGTGGAAAAGGTGGCCGCAATTCTGAATTTCTCTTGTCGTTTGCGGGAGGCATCGAGGGACAGTCCATCACCGCGCTCGCCGCTGACACTGATGGCATTGACG
>JABDJX010000205.1 GCA_013003245.1 Silicimonas sp.
TCGGCGGCCACCGCAGCACCTCCCGAGGCATGCTCCAGCCCGGTGGCTTTCATCCCGGCCTCGATTGTCGCCAGCGCGCCAAGGATCATTTGCGCATTGACGTAGCCCATGTGCCCGATGCGAAAGAACTGATCCGGGCGGTCCATGCCAAGCCCGATCCCCAGGGTCAGTCCCGCCTTGGTCTTGCACCACTCCTGCAACGCAAGCGAGCCGCTGTCGCCTGTTGTGACGGTGGTCACCGCGTGGCTGCGGTGCTCAGGGTTGGCAACGTGCATCGCAATCGGCCCGCCGCTGCCCCAATGATCGATCGCCGCCCAAATAGCTTGGGCCAGTATCGCATGCCGCCGCCAGACCATGTCGAGGCCCTCTTCACTGATCATCGTGAGTGCCTCGCGCAGCCCGAAAAGCTGGTGCGTTGGCGCTGTGCCGTCGAAAAACTTGTAAAACATGTCAGGCTCGGTACGCGGGCGCCAATCCCAGTAGTGCGTCACACAATTGGCTGTTTCGCGCGCCTGATCGGCCTTGTCGTTGTAAAACACGAAAGCAACACCGGGAGGCGTCATCAGGCCTTTTTGGCAAGCGGTGATCATCAGATCGACACCCCAGGGGGTCATCTCGAACCGGTCACACCCAAAAGACGCGATGCAATCGACCATCAAAAGCGCCGGGTGACGCGCCGCATCAATCGCCGCGCGCACCATGTCCACATCGCTTTTGACGCTGGTCGAGGTGTCGACATGCACGCAGAGCACGGCCTTGATCTGGTGCTCCGGATCCTTGGCAAGCCGTTCGGCCAGACGCTCGGGATCAACAGGCGAGGATTGGCGGAACTCCAGGACCTCAACATTGATCCCCATGGCTTCGGCGATGCTTTTCCAGCCATGCGCGAAATGTCCGGTTGAGACGACAAGCACCAGATCGCCGCGCGACAGCGTATTGGCCAGTGCTGCTTCCCAAACCCCGTGCCCATTCGAGATATAGGGCGCGCAATATCCTTCGTTCTGAGCCATGACGTTCAGATCGGTGATAATGTCGGGCACCATTTCGGTAAGCTCACCGGTGTAGATGTTGGGCGCCGCCCGGTGCATCGCGCGCAACACGCGCTCGGGCATGATTGAAGGGCCGGGGATGGCAAGGTAGGTTAAGCCGTTTTGAAGACTCATGAAGGTTCACCTTGGTCTAATATCAAGAAAGACCTCGCCCAACTGACGCGGACAGTCAATCCGGGGTTGCTCTTGTGCGACGCCACCGCGCGGGCTAGGGACAGAGTGGCCGCAGCGCGGACGTTGAGCAGGACGTGACAGACAAAGAAACAAAGCCATCTGGCGAGGTGCATACCTCGAATTTGCCGCTGGTGCGGTGGATGTGGCGGTTCTACCTGTCGCCGCAAAAGGGGCGCGTGTTTGCAGCCTTTGCCCTGATGGCGATAGAAGGCTCGATGCTGGGCGCGGTCAGCTATCTTGTGCGGCCAATGTTCGACAACGTGTTTCTGGCTGGCGACACGGGCGCGCTTTACTTTGTTGCGGGCACTGTTGCGCTGATTTTTGTCATTCGCGGCGGGGCGGCCTTTGGGCATCGCATTTTGATGAACGGCGCAGGCCTGCGGATCGTTACATCGATGCAAAGGGACATGGTCAGCCATCTGATGACGCTCGACAGTGCCTATTTCCAGAAAAACCCGCCGGGTACGCTGATTGAGCGGGTACGGGGCGACACAACAGCCGCCAACCAGATCTGGGCCACGGTTCTTGCCGCGGCGGGGCGCGATGGCGTCAGCCTGATCGCGCTTTTGGCGGTGGCAATCTCGGTTGATCCGATCTGGACGTTGATTGTTCTGGCAGGCGCGCCCCTGTTGCTTGGCCCGGTGCTCTTTTTACAGCGTTTTGTGCGAAAGTCAGCAACCGGCGCACGCGTGCAGGCAGCCAAGCTGTCGACCCGGCTGGACGAAATTTTCCACGGCGTGAACACGATCAAGCTGAACACCTCTGAGATGCGCGAAAATGCCCGTCTGCGCAGCACGGTTAAGGATTATCTGAAACAAGAGATGAAAGCGCGCACCGGGCAGGCGGCGATTCCAGCATCCACCGATCTGGTGGCGGGTCTGGGCTTTGCACTGGTGCTGATCTATGGCGGCAACCAGATCATCGGCGGCGACAAGACGGTGGGCGAATTCATGTCGTTTTTTACCGCCATGGGGCTGCTTTTTGAGCCTTTGCGCCGCGTCGCGAATATCTCGGGCGCGTGGCAGGCGGCGCGTGCCAGCCTTGAGCGTATTCAAGAGGTATTTCACGTCGCCCCGACGATTTTCTCGCCCAACGCGCCTGCAGCCCTGTCAATTGCGCCAGAGGCGGCAGACGTAGTGTTTAACGATGTCGCCCTCTCTTACGGCGATGAGCCCGCCCTTTCAGGCGCCACTTTCACCGCAAAAGCAGGGGAAACCACGGCGTTGGTGGGTGCTTCGGGCGCAGGCAAATCCACCGTGTTTAACGCGCTGACCCGGCTGGTGGATGCTGATACCGGCGACATCAGGGTTGGCGGTACGTCCTCCCGCGATCTGTCGCTGCCCGATCTGCGCGCGCTTTTTTCGGTCGTTACGCAAGATGCGCCGATGTTTGACGAAAGCCTGCGCGACAACATCGTGCTGAACACACCGGATGTCACCGATGAACGCCTGGCCGCCGCAATTGAGGCGGCACACCTGACCGAATTCGTGGACCGCCTGCCGAACGGTCTGGAAACGCCTGCTGGCCCGCGTGGCTCGCAATTGTCTGGTGGTCAGCGCCAGCGCGTGGCGATCGCACGGGCGATTTTACGCGATGCGCCGATCCTGCTGCTGGACGAGGCGACCTCGGCGCTGGATGCAGAAAGTGAAACCCGCGTGCAGGCAGCACTTGAAGAGCTCTCGGCGGGGCGCACAACGCTTGTAATCGCGCACCGGCTGTCGACCATCCGGGCGGCGGACAAGATTGTCGTGATGAAAAATGGTCGGGTGATCGACGAAGGCCCGCACGATGAATTGCTGGCGCGCGACGGTGTCTATGCCCGGCTTTACGAGCTTCAGTTCAGCGACTGATCACTTCTCGTAACGCGCCTTCAGCGCCTCTGGCGACACGCCAAGGAAAAACCGTGTCAAAGTGCCAAGGTTGCTGGCGGTGCGTTTTATCCAACCTTCCCGCTCATAGCGTGCGGCAGAAGTGAGCGCATCGCAATCCAGACCGCGTAAGCGCCCCTTCAGGGCGCGGGCCAGAACCACGTCCTCCATCAAAGGCATGGCAGGGACACCGCCAACCGCGTCCAAAAGCCGGCGCGATATCAGCAGCCCCTGATCGCCATAAGGCAAACCAAGGTACCGCGAGCGTAGGTTCGCACCCCTTGCGATGAAGGCGGGGGCAAACCCGTCGGCGCGAAAGCGCAGCCGGAACCACCCGGCTTTGTCCGCATGTTCGGTCATATGATCATGCGCCAGGCGCGCCCAGCCTTCAGCCAGATGAGTATCAGCGTGCAACAAAAGCAACCACTCTCCGGTCGAGGCAGCAACACCGTGCGCCAGTTGCCCTCCGCGTCCCGCAGGCCCGGTGACGCTCACCGCTCCCAACTCCTTTGCAATCTCCAGCGTGTCATCTTTTGATCCGCCGTCCGAGATCACCAGCTCACGCACCAGACCACTGGTCGCACCGCCAAGAAGCGCATCCGCCGTTGCCGGCAGATCATCGCCTGCGTTCAGCGTCGGGATAACGATGGAAAGCGGTGCGCGCATCAGGGGGTGTCTCGGGCCATGTTGCCGCTTATATAGAACCCAAGCGTAAGGAGAGACCAGCCGATGAGCACCCGCACCGTTTTCCGGATCACAGGCAGCGACCGCGAGACGTTTCTGCAAAACCTTGTCACCAATGATGTGGCCAGGGCGAAAGAGGGTCTCGTCTGGACTGCGCTTTTGACACCGCAAGGCAAGTATCTGGCGGATTTCTTCCTGCTGGCCGAAGGTGATGCGCTGTTGCTGGACGTGGATACCGGGCTTGCCGCTGGTTTGGCGCAGCGGTTGACGATGTACCGTTTGCGCGCGGATGTGAAGCTTGAGGAAACCAAGATCGCCGTGGCCCGTGGCACCGACGAGACGCCCAAGGGGGCTTTCCCCGATCCGCGCGACCCCAGTCTTGGGTGGCGCGCTTATGATGGTCGTTCGGGCGAAGAGGCGGACTGGGACGCGCTGAGGGTTGCCGCTGGTGTCCCGGAAAGCGGAATCGAGCTTCAGCCCAACGAAAGCTATCCGCTTGAGCAGCGCTTCGAGGCGCTGAATGGCGTTGATTTCAAGAAAGGCTGCTATGTCGGTCAAGAGGTCACCGCGCGGATGAAGCACAAGACCGAACTGCGCAAGGGCCTCGCAAAGGTTCGCGTGCAAGGCGCGGCGGACCCCGGCACGCCGATCCTGACGGCAGATGGAAAAGAGGCCGGCACGCTTTATACCCAAGCGGGTGGTGCAGGGCTGGCCTATCTGCGGTTTGATCGCGCGACAGGGACCCTGAGCGCGGGCGATGCAAAGGTCACCTTTGAGGGATCGTCATGACCGACGATATCGTCATCCTCGGTGCCGCGCGCACGCCGCTTGGAGCCTTTCAGGGCGCTTTTGCCGGAGTGTCCGCCACCAAGTTGGGCGCCACGGCCATTGGCGGCGCGTTAAAAGACGCGAGGCTCTCGCCTGAAACCGTGGACGAAGTGCTGATGGGCAACGTCCTGCCCGCAGGTCTTGGTCAGGCGCCCGCGCGGCAAGCGGCCCTTGGCGCGGGGCTGCCCCAAAGCACGCCCTGCACCACCATTTCAAAGGTCTGCGGCTCCGGCATGAAAGCGGTGATCGCCGCGCATGATGCGATCCGCGCAGGCTCGATTGAAACCGCCATCGCCGGGGGCATGGAAAGCATGACGAACGCGCCCTACCTGATCCCGCAAGGGCGCGCAGGCGCTCGTATCGGGCATAGCGTCATGCTCGATCATATGATGCTCGATGGTCTGGAAGACGCCTACGATATCGCGCCCGACGGCACCCGTCGCTCGATGGGCACCTTTGGCGAGGATTGTGCGGCGAAGTACCAGTTCAGCCGTGAAGATCAGGACGCCTTCGCCATCGAAAGCGTCACCCGCGCCAAAGCGGCCGCTGCCACGGGTGCCTTTGACTGGGAAATCACCCCCGTCACGGTCACAACCCGCAAGGGCGAAGTGATCGTGGCGCAAGACGAAGGCCCGCAAAAGATCGATACGGGGCGCATCCCGGCCCTGCGGCCGGCTTTCAAAAAAGACGGCACCATTACTGTTGCCTCCTCGTCCTCGATCAACGATGGCGCAGCGGCCCTGACGCTGGCAAGTGGCGCGCAGGCCAAGGCGCTGGGACTGACGCCCTTGGCACGGATCACTGCCCATGCCGCCTTTGCCGCAGAGCCCGGTTGGTTCACCACGGCCCCGGTTTATGCGATGGAACGCCTGCTCAAGAAAACCGGGTGGGCCATCGAAGATGTTGACCTTTTCGAGATCAACGAGGCCTTTGCCTGCGTGCCGATGGCCGCGATGCGCGAGCTTGG
>JABDJX010000206.1 GCA_013003245.1 Silicimonas sp.
CACACGCGCTTTGGGCGCACCGGCTCGATGGTGCTGATGGCGCTTGGGCTTGGCTTTGCGCTTTATTTCATTCGCAACTTTGCGGCCATCCTTGGCGAGAACGGGCAAATTCCGATCATTCTGGCCGCTTGGGGGCCACCGATTGCAGCGGTGCTGTTGCCCGCTGGTCTTTTGTTACACTTGGAAGACGGCTGATGATGCGTGCGTTTCTTGTGGCGGTCCTGCTGATCGTAACCCCTGCGATTGCCACGGCCCAGGAACTGGCGACGCTCGTGGCCGATACGATCACGGTGGATCCGGCTGGCCGCGTCACCGCTTCGGGCAATGTCGAGGTATTCTATCAGGGCCGCCGCCTGCGTGCGCGCTCGGTCAGCTATGATCGCAATGGCGATCAGCTTACCATCCTCGGTCCAATCATCGTGACCGATGCCGATGGCACGACCTTTACCGCCGACCAAGCCCAGCTTGATCGCGACCTGCGCAACGGGGTTCTGACCTCGGCCCGTCTTGTGCTGGATCAACAGCTTCAGATTGCTGCTAATGAGATTGCCCGCGTCGGTGACCGTTATACCCGGCTTGATCAGGCCGTCGCCTCGGCCTGTCAGGTCTGTACGTCAAACCCGACACCGCTTTGGGAAATCCGCGCCTCGCGGATCATCCACGACAGCGAAGAACAGCAGCTTTACTTTGAAAACGCGCAGGTGCGTGTCGCGGGCGTTCCGGTCTTCTATTTCCCGCGCCTGCGTCTGCCCGACCCCAGCCTTGACCGGGCCACCGGCGCGTTGATCCCGCGCTTTCGCCAGTCGACCGATCTGGGCACCGGGATCAAGCTGCCCTATTTCATTGCCATTGGCGATCATGCAGATCTGACCGTCACGCCTTATTATTCGTCGGTCACCAACACCATCGAGTTTCGCTATCGCCAGCTTTTACGCCATGGCGAAATTGAATTTAACGGGGCCATCAGTGACGATGAACTTGAAGGCTCGCGCGGGTTCTTCTTTGGACAGGCGCGCTACCGGCTTGCGCGTGGGTTTGTCGCCGAAGGGCAACTCGAGTTTGTCTCTGATCCCGGCTATCTCTTTTTGTACGACTATTCTGACAAAGACCGGCTGACCAACGAGTTTGCCATCACGCGGGTGCGCGACAAGGACATCTTTCGCGTCGGCGTGACCGAATACCGAACCCTGCGCGAAAGCGAAATCGCGATCCGTGACACCCTGCCCGACCGCTTTTTGGAAGTGTCCTACCGCCGCAATATCCCGCAACTGTCTTTCGGTGGACGCACCGATCTGACCATTGACGCGGCCTCGGTGATCCGCCCGTCCTCGGACAACATCGATGGCCGCGACGTGAACCGCATCGGCGCTGCCCTTGACTGGCAAAGCTCCTGGGTCCGCCCTGAGGGGCTGGTGACCTCTGCAGAGCTGGGATTGCGGCTTGATGCCTATAGCATCGGACAGGACAGCACCTTCAACTCCACATTGACCCGCGCCATCCCCCGCGCGGCGGTCGAATTGCGCTGGCCGTTTTCGCGGCGCACGCAAAATGGCGGCACAGAGGTTTTGGAGCCGGTCTTTCGTGTGGATGTGGCCGACGCAGGTGGAGACGCAGTACCACTGGAAGACAGCACGGTTGTCGAGTTTGACGAGGCCAACCTTTTTTCACCCACGCGGTATCCGGGCAACGATGGTGTGGAAGATGGCACGCGCGTGGCGGCCGGCGTGACCTGGCGCCGCTCTGACCCGCAGGGCTGGCAAGCCGATCTTGCGGTTGGGCGGGTGGTCAATCTGGACGGGGATCTTGGGTTTGCCGAAGGCACTGGTCTGACAGGAGACCGCTCGGAATGGCTGGTGGCCGCACGGCTCAGCTTTGGCAACGATCTGTCGCTGGTGTCGCGCACGCTTTTTGACGAAACGGTCGAATTCACGCTCACCGAAACACGGATAGATTGGCAGGCGGACCGCTTTGGTTTGTCCTCAAGCTATATCTTTGCCGAACCTGAACCTGCCGAGGGCAGAGCCGTGCGCCTGTCGGAGTGGTCTTTCGACGGAAATGTCGATCTGACCGAAAGCTGGAGTGCGAACACCAACTGGCGGTACGATTTCACCGCCAACAAGGCCACCCGTGCGGGGCTAAGCCTAGGGTACCAAAACGAGTGTGTGAACGTCGAACTTTCGCTCTCGCGCCGCTTCGCGACCTCGACTAGTGTAGATCCTACGACGGATTTCGGGTTTCGGGTTTCGCTGAACGGCGTTGGCGGACGGGAAGGCCCCGCGCGAAACAAGTGCAGAGGATAGTGACGTGTATCGAGGATTGATTGCCGCAGTCATGATTTTGCTGGTCAGCCTGACCGGCGCACAGGCCCAGGGGCGCTTTTCGCCTGAGTTGCAGGTGGGCGAAAGCGTTGTGACCCGTTACCAGATCGATCAGCGGACCCGTTTTCTGACGCTGTTGGGCGCGCCGGGTGACGTACGCACTTTGGCGCGCGAACAACTGATCAATGAAGCGGTTCAATTCGCTGCAGCACGCGCCGCTGGGATCGAGCTTTCTGAAGAAGAGGTTGCAGCAGGCACCGAAGAATTTGCCGCGCGCGCCAATCTGACGGCTGAACAGTTCGTCGCCGCCCTTGGCCAGAACGGTGTCGAGGCCCAGACCTTCCGCGACTTTGTGAGCGCTGGTGTTGTGTGGCGCACCTATGTGCGTTCCGAATTTGGCGAAGAAGCCCGCAGCACAGTTAGCCAGGCGCAGACAACGCGCGCATTGGCTCAGACCGGCACCCAAGGCGGCACGCGGGTTTTGATCTCGGAAATCCTGTTGCCCAAGACCAATCCGGAAACGGCGCTGGCCTCGCGGGCACGTGCCGCTGAGCTTTCGGCACTCAAGACCGAAGCCGCGTTTTCGGCAGCAGCGCGTGAGTTCTCGGTTTCAACCACCGCGTCGCGCGGCGGCGAGGTGGCTTGGGTCGACCTTGAGACCTTGCCTGAAGTGATCCGCCCGGTGATATCACGCCTGACACCAGGTCAGATCAGCCGACCTGTGGAGCTGGAAACATCTATCGGTGTGTTTTTGCTGCGCGATGTGGAGCTAGTGGCGGCTGGTACCCCTGAAACCCTGCTGATCGACTATGCGGTTTACAACGCCATCAGTGCGCAGGACGCCGCCAGCGTACAGGCACGCATTGATGTCTGCGATGATCTTTATGGCATCGCCAAAGGTCTGCCGGAAAGCCGGTTGATCCGCGAGACGCAGCCAAGCACGCAACTGCCTGCCGACCTGCGCGCCGAAGTTGCCCGTCTTGATGCAGGCGAGTCCAGCTTGATCGAACGCAGCGGGCGATCCGCGCTGTTGATGCTCTGCGCACGCAGACCGTCGCAGGAAAGCACGGTGGACCTTGAGATCGTTGGAAACCGGCTCTTGAACGCGCGTCTTGGCTCGACCGCGTTGAACGAACTTGCCAACCTGCGGGCCAACACGATCGTCATCGACCTGACGCAATAGCATGACGCAAACGGCGCTTCCTCTCATCGCCCTGACCTGCGGTGATCCGTCGGGCATTGGACCGGAGCTGGCAGCGGCGGCTTATGGGGTCTTGCGCGGCGAGGTGCCATTTTTCTTTATTGGTGACCCAAAGCATGTGTTGGCCGAGACAACACTGATCGAGGCGCCACAGGACGCGTTGGCGGCACGCCATCTGCCGCTTATGCCGCACGCGTTTGCCGCCCCTGCGACACCCGGCAAGCCCTCGCCTGCCAACGCGCAAGGTGTGGTCGAGGTCATCGCACGCGCCGTGGGTCTGGTCACCTCTGGGGCGGCATCAGCGGTGTGCACCGCGCCGATTTCCAAGAAAGAACTGGTCGATCACGCGGGCTTTGACTTTCCGGGCCACACGGAGTTTCTGGCCCATCTCGCGGGTGTTGAAGACGTTGTGATGATGTTGGCCGCAGACGAATTAAAGGTCGTCCCTGCAACAATCCACATTCCGCTTTCAAACGTGCCGCGCGCGTTGACCGCAGACGCGCTGGAAACCACCATCCGCATCACAGCCGCCGCCATGACGCGCGATTTCGGCATTGCTAGCCCGCGCATCGCCATTGCCGGACTGAACCCGCACGCTGGCGAAGGTGGCATGCTGGGCGGCGAGGAAAACGCGATGATCGGCCCCTTGTGCGACCGCATGCGTGCTGAGGGGTTTGATCTGCAAGGCCCCTTGCCCGCTGATACGATGTTTCACGCCAAGGCGCGGCTTGGCTACGACGTGGCCATCGCGATGTACCACGACCAGGCGCTGATCCCTATCAAGACGCTGGCTTTTGATCGCGGCGTGAACGTCACGCTCGGGTTGCCGTTCGTGCGCACCTCGCCCGATCATGGCACGGCCTTCAATATCGCAGGCAAGGGTATCGCTGATCCGACGTCACTGATCGAAGCGCTGAAGCTGGCACACCGGATGGCACAGGCCCGCACGGGGCAGACGTGAGCGCAATCGACGCCCTTCCCCCCTTGCGCGAAGTGATTGCCACACACGGGCTTTCGGCGCGCAAATCGCTTGGGCAAAACTTTCTGCTCGATCTGAACCTGACCGCGAAAATCGCGCGTTCGGCGGGTGATCTGAGCGGGTCTGACGTGCTGGAGATCGGCCCCGGCCCCGGCGGTCTGACGCGCGGGCTTTTGGCGGAAGGTGCACGCAAAGTCCTCTCGATTGAGAAAGACGCGCGCTGTTTGCCCGCGCTGGAAGAGATCCGCGCGGCCTACCCCGACCGGTTGGAGATTATCGAAGGCGACGCGCTTGATATTGACGTAACCGCACGGCTGACATCGCCCATTCGCATCATCGCCAACCTGCCCTACAACGTCGGCACCGAGCTTTTGACCCGCTGGCTGGATCCGCCCGCGTGGCCGCCGTTCTGGGAGAGCCTGACGCTGATGTTCCAGCGCGAAGTGGCCGAGCGGATCGTGGCGACGCCGGGATCAAAAGCATACGGACGGCTTGCGATACTGGCCGCGTGGCGCTCGGACGCGCGGATTGTGATGGACTTGTCGCCACAGGCGTTTACGCCGCCGCCAAAGGTGCACTCAGCCGTGGTGCACCTGACCGCCCTGCCCGCACCACGCTATCCGGCCGACGCCAAGACTTTGCAGATGGTGGTCGCCCGCGCCTTTGGACAGCGCCGCAAGATGTTGCGCGCCAGCCTGAAAGGGCTGGCCCCTGACATTGAAGACCGGCTTTTGGCCGCAGGCATTCAGCCGACGGATCGGGCCGAAACGGTGGATTTGGAAAGGTTTTGCGCTCTCGCGCGCAGCTTTAATGCCTGATCACTCAGCCGCGTCAGGCGGCGCTGTATCGACAGGAGGCGCGTCTGCAACAACCTCGGGTGCCGCTTTTTTGCGGGTCCGCTTTGGCTTTTGCGGCTTATCCTCGGGTGTTTCTACCAAACCAGCGTCTGCCTCCGGGGTCACATCAATCACATCGTCAGACTTAACGTCCCGCGGTGCCTCTGATTTTTGCTCAGGGGCGCGCTCCTGTCGGCGCTGATTTGCGCGCGGCTGATCGTTTTGACGATCTTGCTGGTTGTTCTGCGCGTTCTGCTGGTTGGGGGTCTGCTGGTTGTTCGGGTTGTTCTGGTTATTTTGGTTGTTCTGCTGGTTTTGCTGGTTTGCCTGTTGCTGCGCTTGCCGTTCGGCCTGTTCCTTCTGCGCCTCTGCCAGCATCCGCAAATAGTGCTCGGCGTGCTGTTGGAAGTTCTCCGTTGCAACCCGATCACCGGACAACTGCGAATCCCGCGCCAGTTGGTTATACTTTTCAATGATTTGCTGCGGCGTGCCGCGCACTTTGCCCTCTGGGCCCGAACTGTCGAACACACGATTGACGATGTTGCCAACCTGACGATTGTTACTGCGGTTCGACTTACGCGAACGTGACTTAGATGATCTCATTGGATAACCGTTCCAGCCTTTGGTCTGGTGCTGCACGGTGCTTTTCAAACAAACCCAATTATTTGGGTCAAAAACCGTGCAGGGGATGGCAGATAACGGGGGAAGCCAGCAGTGCTCCCTCAGCCCGTATATTTTGTCTAGCTATCGGGGTGCCCACGCGCAAGAGTCTTTTGCACCTATATCATGCGTTTTTTCGTCAATTGTGCAGATATGTGGCGTTTTAGGCGGATTTCTGCGCCGCAACGACCCGATCCCTTCCATCCAGATCGGGATGCACGGTGATATTTACAAGACCCGCCACTTTGAAAAGGGCAGAAACTGCTTCTGCCTGCGTTGGCCCGATCTCGACCAAAAGGCGGCCCCCGCTCGTCAGATGATCCGGCGCACCGGCGGCAATCGCGCGATAGGCGTTCAGACCGTCGTTCTCATCTGTCAGGGCAATACGCGGTTCATAGTCGCGCACCTCGGGCTGCAAGTCGGCCATTTCGTCTTTGGCGATATAGGGCGGGTTCGAGACAATCAGGTCAAATTGGCCCTCTACATCTCCAAACCAATCCGAAATCTGAAAATCAAGCCGATCCGTCACCCGGTGAAACTTTGCGTTCTTTGCAGCCACTTTCAGGGCCTTGTCGGATATGTCGGTGCCAACCCCGGTGGCCTCCGCCCGCTCCAGCAAGAGCGATATCAAAATGCACCCCGTTCCGGTGCCAAGGTCCAGAACCCTTGAGAAAGGGCTCAAAAGCGCTGTCTCGATCAAAGTCTCAGTGTCGGGGCGCGGGTCCAGCACATCCGGCGTGACCGTAAACCAGTCTTTCCAGAATTCGCGCCCTTGAACAATGTGCGATACGGGCACACGTCTGGCGCGCTGCTTCACGGCAGAGTTAAAAACCGACAGTGTCAGATCATTGGGCCTGTCCCGGTCCTGACCTCCAATCTTCTCGCCGTAGCCAAGAAACGCATACTCCCACAAACGCCTGACATCACCGGCAGGGTCAGGCACACCCGCCTCTGCCAGAATGCGGCGCGCGTCTTCTCGGGTCACAGCCCCTGCTCTGCCATTTTCTCGGCCTGATCAGCGGCGGTC
>JABDJX010000225.1 GCA_013003245.1 Silicimonas sp.
CGTCAAGCAGCGCCTGGCGTTCGGCCTGCGTCGAGGCGTGCGTTTCGAACCGATCCTGTGTCACAGGTGCCCTGCCCCAGATGTGCAGCCCTTCGCCGAACTGGCTTTCCTTGATGTCGCAGACAAAGCGGTCGATGCGGGTGATCGCCTCTGCCGTGCAAGTCGCCTCGCCAAGGCCAAGATCAGCCTCAACGCCCAAGGCGGCGGCCTCGGCGCGAATGTCGGCCTGCAAGCGGTCGCGGCGCTTTGGGTCCAATCCATCGGCGTTGGAAAACTCGTCCAGCAGGGATTCCAGCGTGGCAAAGCGCGCAGGGGCTGCACTTTCCTTCAGCGGCGGCGGGATGTGGCCCAGTGTGACCGCGCCAATGCGGCGCTTGGCTTGTGCGGCTTCTCCCGGATCGTTGACGATGAACGGGTAGATCACCGGGGTCGGGCCGATCAGCGCCTCGGGCCAGCATGTGTCTGAGAGGGCGACGGATTTTCCGGGCAGCCATTCCAGCGTACCATGCGCGCCGATGTGGACCAGCGCGTCGATCCGGGCCGCGTGGCGCAGCCAGAGGTAGAAGGCGACATAGCCGTGGCGCGGCGTGCGGGAAAGGTCGTGATAGTCATCTTCGCGGGCGCATTTGTGCCCGCGCTCGGGCTGCAGTGCGACGATGGATTGGCCTGTCTGAAGCGCTTTGAAGTGGAATTTGCCGTGATGAACTGATGGGTCGTCCGTCGGGTCGCCCCAGACCCGTGTGAGGTCATCGCGCAAGGCTTTTGGCAAGGTGCTTAGCGCGGTCAGATAGTCGCCAACCGGCCAATCGAGCGAGGCGGTCGAGAGCGCCTCTGGTGTGATCGCTGGTGCATCAAATCCGGCAGACTGCATGTCAGCAAGGATCGCCTCGGTTGAGGCCAGCGCATCTAGGCCGACCGCATGCCCCATCTGCCAGTCCTTGCCCGGGTAGGTCGATAGCACCAGGGCGGTTTTCCGGTCCGCTTCGGGTTTGGCGGAGAGCGCGATGTAGGCGGCGGCCCGCTCGGTGATCGCCTCAATGCGGCTCTCTAACGGCGCGTGGCTCAAGGCGGCGAATTGCAGGTCAGGGTCACGCGCCTGCGGCTCTTTGAACGAGGCCACACCGGCAAAGATGCGCCCGTCCACCTCGGGCAGAACCACGTGCATCGCAAGATCGGTGGGCGACAGGCCGCGCTCAGCGTCTGCCCAAGCTTTTTCGGTCGAAGTGGAAAGCGCGATCTGGAACACCGGCGCGCCAGAGGCATCAAGCGGCGATGTCCCTTCACCCGTTTTGCCGGAAAACGCGGTGGCATTGATGATGGCTGCCGGGTGCAGGGCTTTGGTTTTCTCGCGCAGCCAGTTTGCCGCTTCAGGGGCTTTGAGAGAGGGGACGAAAAGGCCGCGCACGCGGGTACCCTTGTTTTCAAAAGCCTTAAAGAGCGCCTCGATGGGCGCGGTATCGGCGGCTGAGAGATAGGATCGATAGAATACGATCACCACGAGCGGTGGAAGAAAATGAGGATCATTTTCTTGGGCATTTTCTTGCAAGAAAATGGGGGCCAGGTGGCAGGTGCCGGTACAGGATTTCGGGCCACGCGTCGGATCCCAGCAGCCAAAGGGCGGCAGTGTCTTGCTGCCATCGACGGGCCCGACATAGTGCCCGGCTGCCAAGGCCAGCTGCGCCAGTGCAGCCTCGGCCGCGATAGCACCGCCTGCGGTGCAGAGCGTGTTGAGTTGCGCGCGCGTAGACGCGGGAACCGTTGAAATCTCGTCCAGCTGCGGATCGGGGCGTCCGTCGGCGGGCAGAACCGCCAAGGCTATGCCATTGGCCTCGGCCAGAGCGCGGACCTGCTTGAGCCCGTAGGACCAGTAGCTTGCGCCGCCGATCAGACGGATCAGGATCGCCTTTGCGCCCTGCAGGGTTTGCTCGACGTAGGTGTCGACCGACAGCGGGTGTTTCAGAGCTGATAGATTTGCAAGCCGCAGCGTGGGCAGCGTCCGCCCGTTTGTTTTTGCGCGATGCCAGCCTGCCGCGAAGGCCGTCAGATCACTGTCCGAAAACGACAGCACCACCAGATCGGCGGGCGTTTGCCCCAGATCGGTGGGCGTTTCGGTTTCTTCCAACCCGTGGCTTTCGCGGAAGATGACGTGCATCAGACGTGGCCTCCGGTGGGCTTGGTCGCGCCAACCGGGGGCGCGGCCCCCGGACCCCCGGAGTATTTCCGCCAAGAAGAATGGGGGGCGGTGCGTGTCACTCGGCAGGCTCGCTGAGGGGTGTCAGAATGGCTTTGATGGCCTCGCGGTTGATATCGTCGTGCTCTGCAATCACCACAAGGCGGCCCTGGCGCGGGGCACTGCCCCAGGGTTGGTCGAACTGGTGGCGCACGCGGCTGCCCACGGCTTGCAACAGAAGCCGCATCGGTTTGCCGCGCACGGCGGCATAGCCTTTGACGCGCAGGATGTTTTGCTCGGTTGCAAGGCGTTCGATGCGCGCGGCGAGTTCGGGACCGCTGTCCACTTCCGCAATGTCGATCACGATGCTTTCAAAGTCGTCATGGTCGTGGTCATGGGCCGTGTCGTGGTGACTGGGGCGCGCGTCCATGTCGTCTTCGGCGGCGGCCTCCAGCCCCAGGATCACCACCGGATCAACGGCGCCTTCGGCGACCTCGACCACGGGCAAAGGTCGCGGTGCTTCGGCGGCGATGATTTCGCGAGCCTTGGCTATACCTGCTGCCCCCGCCAGATCGGGTTTGGTGAGCAGGATCAGGTCGGCGCAGGCGACCTGGTCTTCGAACACCTCGGAAAGCGGCGTCTCGTGATCGATGCTTTCATCGGCCAGCCGTTGCGCATCTACGCGGGCCACGTCTGGAGCGAACCGGCCTGCGGCGACGGCCTCGGCATCGGCCAGAGCGATCACCCCGTCTACGGTGACACGGGAACGGATTGCGGGCCAATCGAAGGCCTTCAGGAGCGGCTTGGGCAGGGCCAGCCCGGAGGTTTCAATGACGATGTGATCAGGGCGCGGATCAAGCGCCATCAGCGCCTCGATGGTCGGGATGAAATCATCGGCGACGGTGCAGCAGATGCAGCCGTTGGCCAGCTCGACGATGTTTTCTGCCGGGCAATCGGGGATAGCGCAGCTTTTGAGGATTTCGCCATCCACGCCCACATCTCCAAACTCGTTCACCACGACGGCGAGACGCTTTCCGGATGTATTTTCAATCAGATGGCGGATCAGCGTGGTTTTGCCCGAGCCAAGAAAGCCGGTGACGACGGTGACGGGGATTTTGGCGAGATCAGTCATTTGCGGGCTCCAGTGGGGGGATGCGGGCGATACAGTTTTTGCGGAAGTGTTCGGGGCGTTCGCGCCAGGGGACGAGCCCGTCAGCGGTGGCGCGGTAGCGGGTTGCGCCGTCAAGGACGACGTCGGTCTGATCGGGCGAGAGGTTGCCATAGACATAGGCCCAGCGGGCTTCGCCGCCGCGCAGCACGATGGAGCAACCCGAAGTGCAGTTCGACAGGCATTCCACCGCGCGCAGTGTCACGCCATCGGGCAAGGCGCCGTTTTGCAGGGCCGCGTGCAGCAGCGCGCCGGGGCGTGCGCCCTCGTCGTTCAAAGCCAGTCCATGACGGCAGGTGGTGCAGACCAGAAGTTCGACATCTGCCAGTTGGGCATCCACGTTCATTTCCCTCATCAAGTTTCAACAAGGGGGAACGAGCGGGTGCCGCATTTGGCCCAGACCCGTCACCAGAACCCCCCGTCCGGTTACGCATTTGCGGCTGGCAGGTCTCCCGGCTTGCGGATCAAACGGTGTCCCTGCCTTCCCAACCCGTTTCGGGCCAGTGGCGTGGGGAGACCTCTCCGGTCACGGTCGCGGGGGCGGCTGCTTTTGGGGGTGACCCCTTTCGCATTCCCTTTTCACCTGATTTATGGTCAGGCACCAACTGCAGCGGCGACACTCTGCCACGCGCCCTGCCTTGTCAAGTATTCAAGGGGTTTTCCATGACCGATACGTCCGCCGAAGAAAATGCACGTCACACAGCGAAAATGCAAAAGATCAAAGCTGCGCGGGACAAGATGATGGCAGGCAAAACGGACGAGAAAGGCCTGATCATCGTCAACACCGGAACCGGCAAGGGCAAAAGCTCGTCCGGCTTTGGGATGCTGGTGCGCTGCATTGCGCACGATATGCCTGCCGCTGTGGTGCAGTTCATCAAGGGGGCTTGGGGCACGGGCGAGCGGGATTTCTTTACTGAGCGCTTTGCCGATCAGGTGACATGGGTGACTTCGGGTGACGGATTTACCTGGGAGACGCAGGACCGCGAACGCGACATCGCGGCGGCGCAAGCGGGCTGGGAAAAGGCCAAGGATCTGATCCGCAATCCCGAGATCAGGTTCGTGCTGCTTGATGAAATCAACATCGCTTTGCGTAATGATTATCTGGACATAGATGAGGTTGTTGACTTTCTTCTGACCGAAAAACCCGAGATGTCCCACGTGGTTCTGACCGGGCGCAATGCCAAAGAAGAGCTGATCGCGGCGGCTGATATGGTGACGGATATGGACCTTGTGAAGCACCCGTTCCGGGATGGGATCAAGGCGCAGAAAGGGATCGAGTTCTAGTGATCATCGGACACCTTCCAGCTGGGTATATGGCCGCTGTCGGGTTAACGCGGTTCTTGCCAAGTCGCGCGCTCTTTCTTGGCGTCGTTCTTGGGGCGGTCTTGCCTGACATCGACATGCTCTGGTTTGTGTTGGTTGATTCCTCTTATCATCATCACGCGCTGCTGCCGCACCGCCCGATTGTCTGGCTCGGAATTTTGATCACCGGACTGCTCTGGCAACGCAAGTTCATGACCGGGCTTGGCCTGGGCGGTGTTTTGCACGTGACACTGGATACGACATTAGGACAGATCGCCTGGGCCTGGCCAATCAGCGCGCGTTACTGGACGTTCATCGAAGTGCAGCCGACGCATTCGCATTATCTGCTTTCCTTTGCCAACCACTGGACGTTTCAGGTTGAGCTGGCGCTGGTGGGACTTGCGCTTTTGGTCTTCTGGAAGCGCCGCAAGGCATCCCTCGAGGCATGACGCGCGCGTTGATGATCCAGGGCACCGGCTCGAACGTGGGCAAATCGGTGCTGGTGGCGGGGCTGTGCCGGGCAGCGGTACGGCGCGGGCTGAGTGTGGCGCCGTTCAAGCCGCAGAACATGTCAAACAATGCGGCTGTGACCATTGATGGCGGCGAGATTGGGCGGGCGCAGGCGCTGCAGGCGCGGGCCTGTGGGCTGGAGCCGGTTGTTGACATGAACCCGGTGCTTTTGAAGCCTGAGACCGAGACCGGCTCACAGGTTGTGGTCCACGGCAAGCGCGTGGCAACGGTCAAGGCACGCGACTATGCGGCTTTGAAACCTTCGCTGATGGCGCCTGTTCTGGAAAGCTTTGCGCGGTTGAAGGCGGCGCACGATCTGGTGCTGGTCGAAGGCGCTGGCAGCCCGGCGGAGGTAAACCTGCGCGGCGGCGACATTGCGAACATGGGCTTTGCGGTGGCCGCGAACACGCCGGTTGTGCTGGTCGGTGACATCGACCGGGGCGGCGTGATTGCGCAGATTGTCGGCACGCAAACCGTGATTTCACCAGATGACGCGGCACTGGTAAAAGGATTTCTGATCAACAAGTTCCGCGGCGATCCTTCGCTTTTTGACGATGGATATAAGCTGATCGAGGAGAAGACCAGCTGGCGCGGTTTCGGCGTTTTGCCCTGGTTTGGGGATGCGGCCAGGCTGCCCGCCGAAGACGCGCTTGATCTGGGCGGCGTGCGGGGAGACGGGCCTGTGCACATCGCCTGTCTTGCGCTGTCGCGGATTGCGAATTTCGATGATCTTGATCCGCTGGGTCTGGAGCCCGGCGTGACCCTGACGATGGTGCGTGCAGGCCAGCCCGTTCCGGGCGACGCCGATCTGGTGATCATACCGGGCAGCAAATCAACGCGCGGCGATCTGGTGTTTTTGCGCGCACAGGGCTGGGATGGTGACCTGATCGCCCATCACCGGCGCGGCGGACGGATACTGGGGATTTGCGGCGGGTATCAGATGCTTGGGACGGTTATTCGCGACCCGGCCGGGATCGAGGGAGCGCCTGGCGAGGTCGCCGGGCTTGGGTTGCTCGACGTAGAAACCGAGATGACGCCAGACAAACGGCTGACCCGCGTGCGCGCGCAGCATCTTGGTACCGGGCACAAATTCTCTGGGTATGAAATTCACATTGGACGAACCTCGGGTCCCGACGAGGCGCGCGCCTTTTGCGAGGTCGACGGTCGGTGTGAGGGCGCGATCAGCGCGGACGGGCTGATTGAAGGCAGTTATTTGCACGGGATGTTTGCCGATGATGCGTTTCGGGCGGCCTATCTTGCGGGGATTGGTGTGGAGACGTCAGTGCTTTGCTATGACGCCACGGTGGATAAGACGCTTGATGATCTGGCGGCGCATCTGGAGGCGTATTTGGATCTGGATGGGTTGTTTTCATTGGCGAGGTGATTGCGCCGCCTGTCGGCGTCGCCTCACTGGAGGGGCTCTGCCCCTCCAGACCTCCCCGGAGTATTTCGGCCAAGAAGAATGAGACTGATCAGCCAAATAAAAGAGACATCGCGACGAGGGATGCCGCGAATATGATCATTGTACGGCGGTAAAGGCGCAGGCCAAGGGTCAGATCGGCGGGCAGTGGATCAGGCGCGTCTGCGTTCAGGAAGGGATCATCGGTTGGCAGGCCATCGTAGAAGCGCGGGCCAGAAAGGCGCACGCCGAGCCCTGCGGCCATCGCGGTTTCCGGCCAACCGGCATTGGGAGAGCGGTGCTTACGGGCGTCACGACGGATGGTGCTGACCACGCGGGCGAACCGGCCGGTGGCGAGCGCGATCAGCAGTGCCGTCAGGCGCGCGGGGATCAGGTTGGCGAGGTCATCGAGCCGGGCGGCAGCCCAGCCGAAATCCTCAAAGCGTTCGGTGCGATGGCCGATCATCGAATCAGCGGTGTTCAGTGCTTTGTAGCCGACGATGCCCGGCAGCCCGAATATCACGCCCCAGAAGATCGGCGCCACAACGCCGTCCGAGGCGTTCTCGGCCAGGCTTTCCAGGGCCGCGCGGTTGATGGCTTCGTTGTCCAGCGTCTCGGGCGTGCGCCCGACGATCATCGACACGGCTTTGCGCGCGCAGGTCAGATCGCCCGCCTCCTGCGGCAGCGCTACGGCCGCGACATGTTCGTGCAGCGAGCGGGCGGCGATGAAGGGCCAGGCAAGGAGGCCAGTGAGCAGTGTGCCGATCCAGCCGCCGGGAAGGAGCGACGCGACGAAAGCCGCAAGGCCGATGCTGGCGGCCAGAGTAACGACGATGGTGGCACTGCCCATTGCGCGGCGCGTGCTGGTGGTGCCGTCATTGACAGTGCGCTCGCATAGCGAGATCAGCGCCCCGATCCACACCACGGGGTGCGAGATACGGGCATGGAGTTTAGCGGGCCAGCCCATGGCGGCCTCGATTAGCAGGCCCAAAAGCATCGCCGCGCTCATGCGGGGTGCCAATTGGTGGCGATGATCGAGAAGCGTGCGTCTGGCAAGCATCGCAGGCGGGTGATGGAGAGTGGTGCGACCTCGAAGAGCAGACAGTGCGCCGGGTTGCCCAGCGCCATCGCAAGGGCCGCGCGGATCACCCCGGCGTGGGCGACAATGGCCAGCGGACGGCCTTTGGCGGCTTGTGCGGCGGCGTCTTTCAGGGCGGGTTCAACGCGGGCGCAGACGTCGAGAAAGCTTTCCCCTTGCGGTGGCCTGTGACGCGCCAAAGCGTCCTGATCCAGATCGCCGATGTCGGGCAACTCAGCATGCGGTATATTCTCCCACGCACCAAAGTCCTGCTCCCAAAGCCGCGCATCCTGCGGCCAATCGCCCTGCCCCCAGATCAGCTCAGCGGTTTGCACGCAGCGCTGAGCCGGGCTGGCGATCACTTGATCAATGGGGGCCAGTGTCTTGACGAGCGACGGCAACGCATCGGGCTGCGTGTCGCTCAACCCCACATCCGTGTGCCCCGCCAGCCGGTCTGGCACAGCCGTGGCACCGTGCCGGATCAGGATCAGTTCGGAGGGGGAGAAATCCAATGCCAACTCGTCTTTTCATTGCCAGGGATTTCTGCTTTCTCATGGCGCGATGGGAAAGTCGATACTGATAACGGGCGGCGCGCGGTCGGGCAAAAGCCGCTTTGCCGAAGAGCTTGTCTCGGGACAGAGTTCGGCCCTTTTTTATATCGCCACAGCGCAGGCGTTTGATGCCGAGATGGAAGCGCGGATTGCCGCGCATCGTGCGCGCAGAGGATCGGAGTGGACCACCGTGCATGCGCCACTTGATCTGACCGCTGCGCTGGAGGAGTCCGACGGCAAAGGCCCGCGTCTGGTCGATTGCCTGACGCTCTGGCTGTCAAACCTGATGCATGCCGAGCGTGATGTGAACGCCGAGGTGGAGGCGCTGGCGCAAGCCTGTGCTCGGCAAACTTCGCCCGTCACCTTTGTGACCAACGAGGTCGGCGGCGGCATCGTGCCCGAAAACGCCCTTGCGCGCCGCTATCGCGATGCGGCAGGAGAGATGAACCAGAAACTGGCAGCCGCGGTGGACGAGGCTTATCTTGTCGTCTCGGGCTGCCCTGTGAGGATAAAGCCTTTTGACCAGTCTACGTTTTAATGTGCTCAGCGATGTTGCCGGCTTTTTGTCGTCTCTTCCGACAGCCGACGCCAACAGCGTTGAGGCGGCGCGCGCGCGGCAGATGCAACTGACCAAGCCGCCGGGGTCTTTGGGGCGTCTGGAAGATCTGGCGATCTTCATGGCCGGATGGCAAGGGTGTGAGAGGCCTGAGATCAATGCGGCGCAAGCCCTTGTTTTTGCTGGAAACCACGGTGTCTGCGCGCAAGGGGTGAACCCCTTTCCGCAAGAGGTAACGGCGCAGATGGTGGCCAACTTTCAGCACGGAGGTGCGGCGATCAACCAGCTTTGCAGCGCCAACGGGGCTGATCTTTCGGTGATTGCGCTGGAGCTTGAAACGCCCACGGCGGACTTTACCCGAGGTCCGGCGATGACCGAGGCAGAGTGTCTGGAGGCATTGACCCGCGGGGCCGACGCGGTGGATAGCTCGGCAGATGTTCTGGTGCTGGGCGAGATGGGGATCGGCAATTCGACGATTTCTGCCGCGTTGTGCGCTGCTCTATTTGGCGGATCAGCCAGCGATTGGGTCGGTCCCGGCACCGGCTCGGATGATGCAGGCATCGCGTTGAAGGCGCGTGTGGTCAGCGACGGGATGACGCGCCACGGTGTCGGCACGCCGATGGAGATACTTGCTGCCTTGGGCGGGCGCGAACAGGCGGCGCTTTGCGGTGCGGTTTTGCAGGCGCGGGCGTACGGCATTCCGGTGATCCTTGACGGGTTTATCTGCACCGCTGCCGTGGCCCCGCTTTTTGCAACAGAACCTGCGTTTCTGGATCACTGCCTTGTGGCGCATATGAGCACGGAGCCGGGGCACCAAAGGCTTTTGGAGGCTTTGGGCAAAGACCCGATCCTGTCGCTGGGTATGCGGCTTGGCGAGGGCTCGGGGGCTGCGGTGGCCCTTGGTGTTCTGCGCAGTGCGTTGGCGTGTCACGGTGGCATGGCAACCTTTGCCGAGGCTGGAGTATCTGGCGCGTGACGCCTGACCGCCATGCAGAAGAGCTGCGTCTGGCGGTGATGCTGTTGACCCGGTTGCCTGTGGGGCGGCTGAAAGACCCGGCTCCAAGTTTTGCGGACGCTGCCTGGGCCTATCCGGTTGCGGGCGCTCTTGTCGGGGCAATTTCGGGAGCGATTTACTGCGCCTTTGCGGCTTTGGGCCTGCCTGCGCTGGCGGCAGCGCTTTTGGCCATCGGCGCGGCCGTTCTGGCAACGGGTGCGCTGCATGAAGACGGGCTGGCCGATGTGGCCGACGGATTTGGCGGCGGCGGCGATACGGCACGCAAGCTTGAAATCATGCGCGACAGCCGGGTTGGCACCTATGGCGTTGTGGCCGTTGTGTTGGCAATCTGCCTTTTGGCCAGTGCGGTGGCCAGTCTTACAGCCAGCTTGACGGTATTTTTCGGCTTTGTCGCCATTGGCGCGCTGAGTCGGGCGATGATGCTGGTGCCAATGACGTTTTTGCCCCCTGCCCGCGCTGACGGTTTGGGCGCGCAAGCGGGGCTGGCGGGGCCTGGGGTTTTGTTGCAGGCCCTTGGGATCGCTTTGGTACTGTCGCTGCCGGTTTTTGTCCCGGCGTTGATTGCGACATGGGTGATGGGTGGTGTGGCCTTTGGGTTGGTGATCCTTGCGCGCAGACAGATCGGCGGGCAAAGCGGCGATGTTCTGGGAGCGACGCAGAAGCTGACCGAGGTCGCGGGTTGGCTTGTGTTGGCGATTTTCATTTAGATCGACGCAGCAAGCTGCGCCGATCTGCTGGGGGCTAACCCCCAGACCCCCACCATATTTTTGGACCGATGAAAGCTCAGATCAGTTCCAATGCAATCGCCGTTGCCTCGCCGCCGCCAATGCAGATGGAGGCGATGCCGCGCTTGGCATTTTTGGCTTTCATCGCGCCCAGAAGCGTCACCATGATGCGCGCGCCAGAGGCCCCTATCGGATGGCCAAGGGCCACTGCACCGCCGTGGATGTTCAGACGATCATGCGGAATACCAAGCTCGCGCATCGCGGCCATCGGCACGCAGGCAAAGGCCTCGTTGATCTCGAAAAGGTCAACATCTTCGATGGCCCACCCGGTTTTCTTGAGCAGGCGTTCCATCGCATAAACCGGGGCCGTGG
>JABDJX010000234.1 GCA_013003245.1 Silicimonas sp.
TCAACCGAGGTCGCTCCGTTCGGAGGCGTCAAACAATCCGGCCTCGGCCGCGAAGGCAGCCGCCACGGCATGGAGGAATTCATGGAAATGAAGTACATGTGCTTGTCCGTCGGCTGACGACGGAGTTGGCACGGCTGTAAAAGCGTGAAAGTAGGGCTGCAACGCGTTCGAATTCCAGAACCATCATTCGCAGTGGACATCGTCTTGAACCATGGCGTTCCAAATCTGCCCAGCAACTCGCACTTGGGATTACATTCCTCACAATAGCCCATGGAGCATGAGTGACGGGCGGTCAGTGCAGGACCGGGAGAAGAATTCTCTATTCCAGGCAGGCTCTATTTGACCTTTGATTTGATGCAAAGTCCTGGTTACGCAACACGGTCTGGTTCAAAGGTGTTCGGGACCACCAAGATGTCTTTGCCGCTGTGCGCTCTGAATATATGAGCGATTTACACCAGCGACGCGTTGCCTGCCTATGACCAGATCGTGGAGATGAGGATCATTTTCGAGGGGCATTCGAAAAAGACCAAAATCTCGAGGAGGCTGAACGGATTGTCGCCAACTAGCTCAGTTACAGTCTGCCAAAACCCTTTAGCGGACCCTAGGTCGCCAAAAACGCCTCCACCCGGGCATCCAGTGCATCCCAATCTGTAAACTCATGATCCGTCTGTGAAGGGTCAAAGTCACGTTCGCGCAGCACAACGTGGCGCAGCACCTGAAGCGCGTAATAGTCGTATTTGGACAACTTGATCGCACCTGCGATGCAGAGTGTGTCTTGTGGGGTGAAGCCGGTGCGCATGTTAAGTTCTTCGACGTATTCCATCGCCTCGTCCGCACCTTCGGGGAAAGCAGCACTCATGCTGACAGAGATCATCAGCGTCGGTTTTTGAGACAACAGATCGGAATGGCCGGACAGAAACACTTCCAGCGGTTTGGGATGGCGCCTTTCGTGGACTGATCCGGCAAGGATGATCTTGTCAAAGGGCTGAACCGAAACTTCGGCCGTCCGGTCCATGGCATTGAAGGCCGAGATGTCGTGTCTCGCACCACCAAGCGTTTCCACGATGTGATCGGTGACCTTTTTGGTATGGCCTTCGATGCTGGCATAGACGATGAGGGTTTTCATGATACTCCTTAATCGCGGTCGTTTTTGTCCGGTATCACGGCGCAGAAGTTTTAAGTGTATCGCCGCAAAGTGCTGCACTGGCGACGCCGGGCATCAACTGTATATCTGTCAGTCCATGGATCAGCGCCACCATGGTCGGGCTCTTTAGAACGACAAGCAGTTCTTCGGGCGACATCGCTTTGGTGATCGTGGCAAACTCAAGCTTTGAAATCGACCGTGTGATATAGGCCAACCGCGATGGATCGACCGTAACCCGAACGCTTGAGATGTGACAACTGTCGCTCATGCGGTTCCCTTGGTTTGATGCCCACCTGTTTGCGTCGCGCGGGGCAAATAAAATGATGCGCATTTGGGTATGTCTGAACCGTTCATATTTGCGCACTCCTGCAAGTTGACTCGAAACTAGCCAATGCCGGGCGGATCGTGCATTGACCTGTATCAATCCTTCACCGTGTTGGTCAGCCTGCGTTGAGCTTTCGGCGTGGCACTTAGCGTCACATGTCCCTGATTTTACTTGCGAAGTAGGGGTGAGAATGGTTTTCTAAGTGGGTGAACAGGAAAAATGATGAATTCTCCAAGCGCTACACAGTTCAAAATCGACTGCACGTACTGTCCTGTGCGCCATCGCGCCATCTGCGCGCGCTGCGAAGGGGACGAGATTGAGCGGTTGAATGACATCAAGCACTACAGGTCCTACGAACCGGGTCAAACCATTGCTTTTCAAGGTGAAAAAAGCGAAATCGTGGCCTCTGTTGTGTCTGGTGTGGCCACGCTGACAACATCGCTGGAAGACGGGCGAACGCAGGTCGTAGGCTTGCTTTTGCCATCAGATTTCATGGGCCGCCCGGGACGAGAGACGATAGCGCATGATGTTGTAGCGGCGACTGATGTGACGCTTTGTTGCTTCCAAAAGCATCCGTTCGAGAAGCTTTTGGAGGAGATACCGCACCTTAACCAGCGGATGCTGGAAATGGCCTTGGATGAATTGGATGCTGCACGCGAGTGGATGCTTCTATTGGGGCGCAAGTCTGCGCGCGAGAAAGTTGCAAGCTTTCTTTTGTTGATTGCGCGCCGTTCGGGAAATCCAGAAGCCAAGTCGCTGGGCAGTGAATCCAAAATCGAACTGCCGCTGTCACGTGAAGTCGTTGCCAACTATCTTGGTTTGACGATCGAAACGGTCAGCCGGCAACTTACCATACTTCGCAAAGACGGTGTGATCGATCTGGAAGGGGCCAGAACGATATTGATCCCCGAAGGAGCTGCTCTGGCAGAGGCCGCGGGAGCCATCGACTGATCGATTGACCTGAATCAATGTAAAGAGTGCGAAGAGGGATGATCTTGGTCGCGTGCAAGCGAACAGGAGGCACCCATGTACAACAACATCGTCATCCCCGTATCTTTCGAAGAAGGCCGAGATATCGCAAAGGCTACCGAGGTTGCCCAAAAGCTCGCCAGTCCGGGCGCGCAGATTACCTTCATTCACATCACCGAGTCAGTTCCGACTTACGTGGCTGATTTTATTCCGCCCGATGCGTGGGAATCGCGTAAAGCCGAGGCGCAAAAGCGCATCGATGCATGCGCAGAGGCCATCGAGGGTGCCAAAGGACTTGTTGTTGACGGATTTTCAGGCCGCACAATCACCGACTGGTCGAAAGAGCATGGTGCTGATTTGATTATCATCGCGTCGCACCAGCCGCAGATGTCAGACATTTTCCTCGGCTCGACCGCAGCTTGGGTGGTGCGTCACGCGGACTGCCCCGTGCACGTCATTCGCTGAAATTTCGCTGCCTTGATCCAGATCAAGGCAGCGACGGAAACGCGATTTTAATCACAACCTGCGAACAGGTCTGCGTCCGCAGGGGGCGCGCAATCCGGGAATTTGCTTATGTGGAACACGACGAAACTCATCTTATGCGGGGTGGTGGTTCTTGTTGCAGCGCTTGCTGCCAACTGGGGTCATGATCTGGCCTACCGGCTTCACGCATTCATTATCATGGCTGTGGCCGCTGGCCTGTTCATCTGGCAGGTACGTGGCATTGGCGAAACGAGACCTGCGGTCGATACGTCCGGCTATATGGACGACGTTGTCAGAGCCGGGGTCATTGCAACCGGTTTTTGGGGCGTTGTTGGCTTCCTTGTGGGGGTCTTCATTGCGTTTCAACTGGCCTTTCCGGCGCTGAACTTCGACTGGGGGCAGCCCTATACAAACTTTGGACGGCTGCGCCCACTGCACACCAGTGCGGTGATTTTTGCCTTTGGGGGCAATGCACTGATCATGTCGTCGTTCTACATCGTACAACGCACGTGCGGTGCCCGCCTTTGGGGCGGCAACCTCGCGTGGTTCGTGTTCTGGGGCTACAATTTGTTCATCGTTTTGGCTGCCACCGGCTATCTGCTGGGCGCCACACAATCCAAAGAATACGCCGAACCCGAGTGGTACGTTGATATCTGGCTGACCCTTGTCTGGGTGGCGTTTCTGGTGGTCTATCTCGGCACCCTCGCGCACCGCCGCGAAAAGCACATCTATGTGGCCAACTGGTTCTTGCTGTCGTTCATCGTCACCGTAGCGATGCTTCACATCGTCAACAACCTGAGCATTCCTGTCTCGATCTGGGGTTCCAAATCCGTGCAGGTCTTCTCGGGCGTGCAGGATGCGATGACGCAATGGTGGTACGGCCACAACGCTGTGGGCTTCTTCCTGACCGCGGGTTTCCTCGGCATGATGTACTATTTCGTGCCCAAGCAGGCCGGTCGCCCGGTGTTCAGCTACAAGCTTTCCATTATCCACTTCTGGGCGCTAATTTTCCTGTATATCTGGGCTGGTCCGCACCACTTGCACTATACCGCACTACCGGACTGGGCATCGACGCTGGGCATGGTCTTTTCGATCATCCTGTGGATGCCAAGCTGGGGTGGAATGATCAACGGTCTGATGACGCTGAACGGCGCATGGGACAAGATCAGAACCGACCCGATCATCCGGATGATGGTGATCAGCCTCGCGTTCTACGGCATGTCGACCTTTGAAGGTCCGATGATGTCGATCCGAGCGGTCAACTCGCTCAGCCACTACACCGACTGGACCATTGGTCACGTGCACTCTGGCGCGCTGGGTTGGAACGGCATGATCACCTTTGCTGCCCTTTATTTCCTGACGCCTAAGCTTTGGGGCCGTGCGCAAATGCACTCGATGGCCGCAATCAACTGGCACTTCTGGTTGGCCACCATCGGCATCGTGTTCTACGCGTCGTCAATGTGGGTGACCGGCATCATGGAAGGCCTGATGTGGCGTGAAGTTGATGCACAGGGCTTCCTGGTAAACAGCTTTGCCGACACCGTCAGCGCCAAGTTCCCGATGTACGTCGTACGCGGGCTGGGAGGTGTGCTTTACCTCGCAGGCGGTCTGATCATGGCTTGGAATATGTGGATGACGATCCGTGGGGGCTCTCGAGCCTCGGCACCGATCGGCGTTCCAGCAGAATAAGGTTTATGACAATGGCAAATACTGAAACCAAGCCGCGTCGGACCATCCTGTCTCGACATGCAGTGATTGAACGCAGTGCAACGCTTCTTCTCGTCTTCTCCCTTCTGGTGGTGACGGTAGGCGGCATCGTTGAGATCGCACCGCTCTTCTACCTCGAAAACACGATCGAGGACGTGGATGGGGTGCGGCCTTACTCGCCGCTGGAACTGGCAGGGCGCGACATTTACATCCGCGAAGGGTGCTATGTCTGCCACAGCCAGATGATCCGCCCAATGCGCGACGAGGTCGAGCGTTATGGTCATTACTCGCTGGCAGCGGAATCAAAGTATGATCATCCGTTCCAGTGGGGATCAAAGCGCACCGGGCCTGATCTGGCCCGCGTGGGTGGCCGCTACTCGGATGCGTGGCACGTTGATCACTTTATCAACCCGCAATCGGTAGTTCCCGAAAGCGTCATGCCCAAGTACGCGTTCCTTTTGGACGCGCAACTGGACGACGCCCTGATCGAAGACCTGCTGAAAACGCACCGCTTTGTTGGTGTGCCCTACACTGACGAGATGATCGCGGCGGCCAAGGCCGACTTCCGGGCGCAAGCCGATCCGGATGCGGATTGGGACGGCGTGGTTGAACGCTATCCCGGTGCGG
>JABDJX010000239.1 GCA_013003245.1 Silicimonas sp.
GTGTCGGCCACTGCGACGAATGATCTGAGTGCGGTTAAGTCGAGATTTCGGGGCATATCAAAATCCTTGATGCTACAATTCAAAAACATTCGTTTTTAAAATGTATCCGACTATGACAAGTTCATCAAGACATTTGATACGAGACAGTCAAAGCATCAAGAAAGAAAGGGTAACCCCATGATGACTCTCAGCGAAAAATTTGGCGCCTACGCACAGCGAAGAAGCCGTAAAACATTGGTATCGCGCATCTTTCTCTTTTTGAGCATTTGGCGCGAGCGCGCGGCGCTGGCAGATCTTGACCCGCACATGCTTGAAGATATCGGCGTTTCAGAGGCGCGGGCGAAATCTGAAAGCACACGCCCGGCATGGGATGCGCCCAGCCGTTGGATGAACTAGTTAAGTTTATCTGATAACAACACTTCGCTTTTATGCGTTGAATGGTTGAATTTCCGGGTTTTCAGGCCATATTTAGTCTGGAAATCCGGATTCTTCCGGGCATCAACCTGAAACACGAGGAGTGTTATACCAATGGCTGATTTTGAGACCGTCCGCAGTACCCCGCTGGGTGGCGTACGCACGGCCGAGATTGACGCGGGCCTTCGCGCCCACATGAACAAGGTCTACGGCACGATGTCCGTGGGCATGCTCATCACGGCGGCAGCTGCATGGGCCATTTCTGGTTTGGCAATGACCGCTGATGGGCAACTGACTGCTCTCGGTTCGGCGATCTACCTGTCGCCGCTCAAATGGGTGATCATGTTCGCGCCTCTGGCCTTTATCTTCTTTGGTTGGGGCGCCCTGCTTCAGCGCGCCTCTGCGGCAACCGTACAGTTCGGCTTTTTCGCCTTTTCGGCCCTGATGGGCCTTTCGATGAGCTCGATCTTCCTGATCTTCACTGATTTCTCGATCGTGCAGACCTTCCTTGTCACCGCGATTGCCTTCGCAGGTCTAAGCCTCTGGGGCTATACCACGAAGAAAGACATCTCAGGCTGGGGATCGTTCCTGATCATGGGCGTGATTGGCCTGATCGTGGCGATGGTGATCAACATCTTCCTTGGCAGCCCTGCCGTGATGTTTGCCATCTCGATCATCGGTATTCTGGTCTTTGCGGGTCTCACCGCCTGGGAGACACAGAACATCAAGTCGACCTATGTCGCGCACGCCGCACATGGCGATCAGGACTGGCTGGACAAGGCCGCGTTTAACGGAGCACTTGGCCTTTACATCAGCTTTATCAATATGTTCCAGTTCCTGCTTATGTTCATGGGCAGTCAGGAATAACGCTTCTTTAGCGGACTTTTGGAAAGGCCGGTTCGAAAGGACCGGCCTTTTCTTTGTGGGGCGACCGATGCGTGGTTCCAGTGAGAGGTCCCAAAGCCACCAAATTGCTGTCTTGCAGCGAAACGACTGCTTCTGGTAGTCGGGACTTAGCCAAGTTCCATTGTTGCTATAGCTTGGTACCGAGCAGGGTCAGCTTTGGGCGGCGGCCCTTTGTACATTCTGGCCGTTTCGAAGGTCGGCTCAAAGCCCTGTTTCTCCAGCAATTTGCAAAATGGTGAACCTTCGCTTTGGATATCGACAAAGATCGGGTCATTGGACCCCGCAAATGGGTTGGACGCTATCAGTGATAGAGCATCTGCCTCACAAGTTGCTTGAAGCGGACCAATCTTCACTCCCTGCCTGCAGCGTCGAAAAGTGGCGAACCCATTGATGTTAGTTCCATCAATCAGCACCAATGTGTTCCGGTTCGGCGTTTGCGACAGCCACGCCGTTGAAAATGCCAAACGGTCAATGCCTGTAACTTTAACATCGCGGCTGACCAAAGCGCGCAACTCGGTTGGCGTCGCTGGCCGCATGCGCTTGTCAGATGCCGCTTCGATCCGCCCCCCGTATCGTATCGTGCTTCCGTTTCTTACAAACCCTGACCGGGCATAGTTTGATTGCTGATCAGGTACGCCGTCCAACCCAATGGTTCTTGGTCCGGCGTGGGCAATACCTGCTTGCCAGATCCCGATGCCATAGCCATGTCCCCGATGCTCCGGCTTGCAGATATAAAGCCCAAGAAATGCGAATTTGGGGCTGTGATTGACGACAGAGATCGCTGCCACCGGTTCGTCATCCACTTTTTTGATCAAGAAGCCTGCCGGATCGGCCGCCAGAAAGGCGGGCGCGTCGTCTAGGCCGGGATTCCACCCTTCGTCTGCCGCCCAACCCAGCACTATTTCCAGATCGTCGATGCTCATAGCCTGAATGGTCATTGCGAGAGCGCATCTTTTAGCGAAAGAAGGCGACCACTGCGCTCTTTTAAATCCAGCGCAGAGTGCAGATCAACCAGATGACTGCGCATCAATTCCTCGGCTTGGCTTCCGTTTCCGTCGGCAATGGCTTTCACCAACGCATGGTGCGCATGTTTTTCGCACAAAGCACTCTCTCGCCGCCAGTAAAGCGCGATGATCAGAGACGAGCGCGCGACCAGCGTTTCAATGAAACCGGCAATCGTGCTTTGGTTCGCAATGTGGGCAATGTCATTGTGAAACAGCCCCGACAGGTAAAGTGCGCGTCCGGGGTCAGCGGCTTCAAGCGCTGCGTGCTCATCTTCAATGTGACGTTCCAGGCGTGCAATGTCAGCTGGCGTTGCAAGGTGGGCTGCACTATGCGCTGTGCGCGGCTCCAAAAGCTCTCTCGCTTCGAACACTTCATGCGCCTCTACCAGAGACGGGGACGCCACGGACGCCCCTTTGTTGCGTCTGATCTCGACCAACTGGATATGGGAAAGGCTGTGCAGTGCGGCGCGGATCACCGTGCGGGACACGCCATAAATCTCTGCCAATTCGTCTTCTACAAGCTTTGTGCCCGGCAATATCCGGTGTTCGTGGATGGCCAGCGAAAGTGCGTGGGCGATGCTGTCGCCTGTCGCGGCCTTTGATCTGTCTGAAAGACGTGTCTTGGTCATGGATGCTCCTGACATTGACATGGCAGAGCTGTTCGCGCGTCTCAAGAGATTCGATTGTACCCAACGAAATCTTGTATTGTATACAATTATGTGTTCAATTTTTGATCAAGGACAGATCAGAAAGCATTTTTTTTGAGCAACGTCGTGTAGGGCCCGCGAAAACTGCGAGGTCAAAATTGCAAAGCGAACCGTCAGAAGGCTCACTGTCTTAGAGGCTCGGGGGATTCATGAACGAACACAGCAGCATACTTGAATTGGTGTCCGTTACCAAACGCTATGGCTCAACTGTCGCGGTTGACGCTGTCAGTCACAAATTCCGACCCGGCGGCTATGCTTGTCTGCTTGGGCCATCAGGATGCGGAAAATCCTCTACGCTGCGTATGATTGCGGGTCACGAAACCGTCACTGACGGCTCAATCCTGCTAGGCGGCACCGATATCTCGGACCTTCCTCCGGCCAAACGGGGGACGGCAATGATGTTCCAGAATTATGCCCTTTTCCCCCACCTTAGCGTTGCTGACAACGTGGCATTCAGCCTGAAAATGCGCGGCGACGACAAGCCGAGCCGGCTCAAAAAGGCCGGCGAAATGCTTGAACTGGTGGACCTCAGTGCATTGAGTGACCGATTGCCCGATCAGCTTTCCGGCGGTCAACAGCAGCGGGTCGCCCTGGCGCGCGCATTGATCACGCGGCCGCAGGTGCTGTTGCTGGACGAGCCGCTTTCTGCACTGGACCCGTTCCTGCGCATTCGTATGCGTGGCGAGTTGCGCAAATTGCAGCGAGAGCTTGGCATCAGCTTCATTCACGTCACCCACGGCCAGGACGAAGCTTTGGCGCTTGCCGACGAAATCGTCGTGATGAACGACGCGGTGATCGAGCAGGCGGGGTCTGCCCGCGACGTGTTTAACGCACCAACCACAGCTTTCGTGGCCCAGTTTATCGG
>JABDJX010000257.1 GCA_013003245.1 Silicimonas sp.
AGCGGGCCCCGGTTGCGTTGATTACGGTTCAGCCCGGCAATACGCTTTGGGGCATTGCGCGTGAAAAATACGGCGACGGACCGCTTTATGTCCGGGTGTTCGACGCCAATACCGACCGGATCCGCAACCCCGACCTGATCTATCCGGGTCAGATATTTACCGTGCCTGACTGACGACGTGAGGGACGGGTTTCGGTGAAGAAGAGCAGGAAAACAGCCATTATCGGCGCTGGCCTGGCCGGTCTTGCCTGTGCGCGCGAACTGACGGAACGCGGCGCGGATGCTGTGATCTTTGAAAAAGGCCGCGGACTGGGCGGCAGGCTTTCGACACGCCGCGCTGACGGTGGGATTCAGTTTGATCACGGCGCGCAATATCTGGTGGCGCGCAACGAAGGCTTTTTGGCGATGTTGCAGCAGGCAGAGGCGGCGGGCTTTGCGGCGCGCTGGCCACTCGATTGCGGCGAACCGGCGTTTGTCGGCACACCCGGCATGACCGGCCTTGCCAAATACCTCGCGCCGGGCCTGAACATCCGAAAGGGTGTGCGGATCACGCAGATCCTGCCGTCAGACGGCGGCTGGCGGCTGGACTGGGACAACGGCAGCGAGACGTTTGATCAGGTGGTCATCACAGCCCCTGCGCCGCAGACAGCGGACCTTCTCCCCAGGGGCCACGCGATGGCCAAGGCGTTGGAGGCCGTCGCGATGACGCCGTGCCTTGCCCTCATGGTCGGCCTTCCCAAGGACGTGGATGTCTCACTTGTCACAGCGGACGAACCGACGGATGAGATCGCCTGGATAGCACGCGACGATGCCAAACCGGGGCGGCCGGACACGACCTGCATCATCGCCCATGCCAGCCCGGAGTGGAGCGCACAGCACCTTGAGCTGGAGTTTGATGAGATCGCCGCGCGCATGCTGCCGCTTGTCTCGGAAGTGATCGGCTATGAACTGACGCCGGATGCACTCTATGTTGCCGCGCATCGCTGGCGCTATGGTCTGGTCACCCGCCCGCTGGGACAGCCCTGCCTCGTAGATGAGACCGGCACGCTTTTCGCCGGTGGCGACTGGTGTCTTGGTCCGACGGCCGGGGATGCCTGGATCAGTGGTCGGGCGATTGCGGATGCGCTTGTTGATGCGGTGTGATCAGAGCCACCTCTGCGGAAGGTGTGGATGGCGCCCAAATCACCCGGCGTCGTATTGCGCCGTAGTGCAGGTGTCATAACCTGCGTATGAGAGGAGCCACCCAATGCAAGTTACAACAATTGGTCTAGACTTGACCAAGAACGTTTTTAGATCCACGGGATCGATGACCATGGCGAGGTTGCATTCAACAGCGCTCTGAGGGGCACAAGTCCTGGCATTCTTTGAACGCTTTAAATCCTGTCTGGTCGGTATCGAGGCCTGTGAAACCAGCCATTACTGGGCGCGAAAGCTGATCAAATTGGGAAGCGTGGCAAATCAGACGCCGTTGATGCTGCGGCCATTTGCGAAGCGGTACGCGCCCGACGATGCGTTTTGTTGTGGTGCTGACACACGAACAACACGCGATACTTAGCGTTCATCTCACACGCGACATGATAATGAGACAGCTGACTTAAACCATCAAAATGCTGCGCGCCCAGTTGGCTGAGTTTGGTATCGTCTTACCCAAAGGCGTCTATCACGCGCTGCAATTTGCCACGGATTGTGTGGGTGGAGAACAAACCGAACTGCTCAAGGACGCCCAAGCGGTCGTCTTCCAACTTTGAGATCAACTGCTGTTCGTGCATGCCAAGATCTTGGGGCATAAGCGGCATATGACGCAGATTGCAAAAAGCGAGAAACGCGTTGCGCTGCTGCGGACGATCCCCGGTGTCGGACCGAGCGGCCATGTGCGTCGCACTAACAGGCCGAACACAAGACTGCTTCTGACAAAACGTCACGCACGAAAAAGGTACTTGCAAAAAGTCCACACAGGGACGAAGCCGTCTTCCTGGCCCGCGATTTAATGGCCGATTTACCGTTTAAGGCAGCGTGTCGGGCTTTGAATGCAAACGCTCCGTGCTGCGCCTCAGAACCTGAATTGCAAACTGTTGTGGCGCAGCGCCGATGCGCTCGAGATTTTGCGGTGCCTACAGCGCCCTGTCGTCAAGCAATTCCGACAGTATCGGGTTCGGGAAGCGGCGGGAAAGGGTGACGGCAAAGAACGTCTCTGCGATGCCGGGCAGGCGGTCCGCCTCAACCAGTCTGCCGGTGTTCAACTCGTCCTGGACAACAATGGGCGGCAGGACCGCCAAACCCAAGCCTTCGCGCGCAAGCAGGCGCATCATCGCCATGTCTTCGACCTCCGCCGCGATCTGTGGCAGGATGCCTAGCCGCTGGGTCAGGGCGTCGAAGCCGATGCGCACACCCGTGTCGGCAGTAGGCAGAATGATCGGCTGACGGGCCAGCAGGTCGTTCAGTTTCGTGTTGTCGCCCAGCAGGTCGGGCGTGCCGACAAGGCTGACGGGCTGTTCCGACAACCTGTGCGAGACAAAGGGTGTCGCCGCATCCCGCTGCGGTGCGCGATTGATCAGCACCACATCAAGGTTGAGCGCCTCAAGCGCCTGCAGCAGATCGGCACTGGCGCCGGAGCGCAGGATGATTTCCACGTCTTGCCGCCCGAGGATCGGGGCCAGAAATTTCATATGAAAGTTGCGTGACAAGGTGGCCAATGCACCGATGCGGATGGCCTGACGGCTGCGACCTTGTTCCTGCAAGGTGCCGATCAACTCGCGGCCCGAGGCAAAGATCGCATCGGCGTGATCAAGTGCAATGCGACCTGCCTCCGTCATGATCAACTGGCGTCCACGGCGTTCGAACAACGCATGGCCCAAGGACGCCTCAAGTTGCTTGATCTGCACCGATACGGCGGATTGCGACAGATTGAGCCGCTCTGCCGTACGCGTGAGGTTGCCGTCATGCGCCACGGCCCAGAAATAACGCAGGTGGTGATAGTTTAAGTCTGCCATATCGATAGATTAATCAGAACGATTTTCAATAAACAATGAATTTTTTTCATGCCTTCGACACTGCTATCCGACACGAGCCGTGTTTTGCAGTCAGAAGGAGACCAAGCCTTGTTCATCGCGTTTCTGCCTCTCGTCGCCCCCATCGTGTTTGTCGCGCTGGCATTTCTCGCTTTTCGAGGACCGCAGTTGCGGCCTGCCACCGTGTTGCAACGGGTCGAGATAGGCGCGCTGGGTGCCTTCGCAGTCGCGACGCTGTCGGTCTTGATTCTGATGCTGAGCGGCCCCGGGACCAGCCCGCTGATTGGGGCTGGCGGCCTCGGCCTGTCGGTCAGGTTGGATGCGGTCAGTGCGGTGATGCTGCTTTTGGTATCTTTCATCGGCTGGATCGTGGTGCGCTATTCGGCGACCTACATGGACGGCGAGGCGCGGCAGGGGCCGTTCACGGGGTGGCTGTGTCTGACGCTGGCGGCCGTGATGCTTTTGGTGACGTCCGGCAACATCCTGCAGTTCGCTCTGGCCTGGATCGGAACCAGCTTGTCCATGCACAAGCTCTTGCTCCACTACCCGGACCGTATCGCCGCACAGCGTGCCGCGCGTAAGAAATGGGTCACAGCCCGTTTGGGCGATGCGGCGATGCTGGTGGCCATGATCCTTTTGTTCAAAGCCTATGGAACGGGTGATCTGGCTTCCATTCTTGAGGCCGCCCGGGCCGGGCAAGGCGCCGGGCTTGCCACATGGATCGCTGCCGCCCTCGCCATTGCCGCGATCCTGAAGTCCGCACAGTTTCCGACGCACGGCTGGCTGACCGAAGTGATGGAAACGCCGACGCCGGTGTCCGCCCTGCTGCATGCGGGCGTGATCAATGCCGGTGGCTTTTTGTTGATCCGCTTTGCCGATGTGATGCTGCTGTCGCCCGGTGTGCTGGCGGTGCTGGTGATGATCGGCGGCTTCACGGCACTCTTCGGCGGTCTGGTGATGCTGACTCAGTCGGCGGTCAAGACCTCTCTGGCGTGGTCTACGGTGGCGCAGATGGGGTTCATGATCCTGCAATGCGGTCTGGCGCTCTTTCCGCTGGCACTTCTGCATATCGTGGCACATTCGCTCTACAAGGCGCACGCTTTCCTTGCGTCCGGCGGGGCTGTGGAGGGTGTCGTCGCGAACCGGCGGCCCGGCCCGGTCGCCATCCCCAATGGCGTCGCCGTGGGCCGTGCGTTCCTGATCGCGCTGGTGATCTACGCGGCCGTCGGTTTCTTCTTCGGGCTGACGGCCAAGTCACCGCAGGCCATTGCATTGGGCGCGATCCTGATTTTCGGCGTCGCCTACCTTTTGGCACAGGGCCTGGCAGACGCGGCCCCGCGCGTGCTGACGCAACGCACGGCTGCATATTCGCTCGCTGCTGCCGTGGGGTATTTCGCCCTGCAAACCGCGGCTGAGTGGCTGATGGCGGGCACCCTGCCTGCAACACCGGCCCCGGGTCCGCTGGAATGGGCGCTGATCGTGCTGGCCTTGCTCAGCTTCGGATTGGTGGCGGTGGCGCAGGCAATGTTCCCACTATGGGCCTACCACCCTGCAGCGGCAGGGCTGCGCGAGCACCTTTCCAACGGACTTTATGCCAATGCCATCTTCGACAGCCTGCTTGGCGGTTGGTCGACTCCGAAAAACTCGCGATCTGACAGAAGGATATCCAAATGACAAAACGTGCTGAACTCTCACCCGATCAGATCACCAAGGCCAGCGATGTAGCGGCACGGGCCATCCCTCCGGTTTGGCCTTTGGCATCCTCCGTAGCGGTGAACCCGTATCTGGGCCAGTCCGCGGAGAGCCTCGCAGAGGTCGGAGCACGTCTCGGCCGGGTTGGCGGGGTGCCGGTGACGATGCCACGGGCGCACTACAAAAGATTGATCGGCGACGGCATAATCACCGACGCCGATATTTCCGCAGCCCTTGCTGTGCAGGGCAGAAACGATCTGCCAGATATCGACGAGGTCAAGCGCCACGCCGCGACCCCTGCAGACACGCCCGCACCGCAGCCCACTATCGCCGACCTGGCGGCAAAAGTGTCCGGCATCGACTGGCCGGGCATCCTTGCTGACCGGTTCGGACATTGGGCGGCGGGGTATTTCGATCAGGGTCAGGCGCTTTGGTCGGCCCCGCGCAGACGGGGCGCCTACGACGCATGGCGGCAAGGTGCTGTCCATGATCTGACGCCCGAGATTGCGGGCCTGAGTGGCTTTGCGCAGTTTGTCAGCGAAGCGCCCGATACTGCAGATGACGCGCGGGTGCGGGCGGCCAGTCGGCTGGGGCTGAGCGAAAGGATGCTGGAGACCTATCTGCACCAGCTGCTGTTTTCCGTCGGCGGATGGGCGCAGGTTGCGCGCTATCACCTTTGGCAGGCGGAACTGGCCGACAAGACCGATCAGACCATTACCGACCTGCTCGCAATCCGCCTGCTGTGGGAAGAGGCGCTGTTCACACAGTACAAAGACCAGATTACCGAAAATTGGGAGCAGACCAAGGTCGCCCACGCGCACCCTGTCACGCCGGACCGCGATCTGACGATCAACGCCATCCTGCAAGAAGCGTGGGAGTACGCGGTACAGCGCGATCTGGCCGCGACCTTCGCGGCCCCGGTGCAGGATCATACCCCGGGCAAGCCCGCCCTTCAGGCGGCGTTCTGTATCGACGTGCGCTCAGAGGTCTTTCGCCGCGCGCTTGAAGCGGTGAACGCCGATATCAGGACGTTGGGCTTTGCGGGCTTTTTTGGCCTGACAGCCTCGCACAAGAGCTTTGCCTCGGACGTAGACGAATTGCGGCTGCCGGTGCTGTTGAACCCCGGCGTCACGTCCACCTCGGAAGGGGAGGATGCGCGCACCGAGCAAACCGCCCGGTTCTCGGCACGCGCCACCCGCGCGTGGGGCCGGTTCAAACTGGCCGCTGTGTCTTCGTTCGCCTTTGTTGAGGCAACGGGGCCGATCTATGCAGGCAAGCTGGTCCGCGACGCGCTGAACATTGCACCCGGTGTGACGAGTGATGGGCCGGCACCACGGCTTGACCCGCCTTTACCGCTGGTCGCGCAGATCGATGCAGCAGAGACGATCCTGCGCGCCATGTCGCTTACAACGGATTTCGCAAGGCTGGTGGTACTGGCGGGCCACGGGGCCAATGTGGTGAACAACCCCTTTGCCAGCGGCCTGCATTGTGGGGCCTGCGGCGGCTATGCGGGTGATGTGAACGCACGGTTGCTGGCGGGGCTGCTGAACGCGCCCGACGTGCGCAAAGGGCTGGCAGAACGAGGCATCGACATCCCTGCGGGCACTCTGTTTCTGGGGGCGCTGCACGACACCACTACCGATGCGATCACACTGTTCGCCGCCGACCACCCATCCACCGCGCATGAGCCCGACATCAGCCAGGCCAGAGCCTGGTTCGCCCAGGCTGGTATCGTTACCCGCTCCGAGAGGGCCCTACGCCTCCCGCGCGCGCATCAGGAGGCTGACATCGATCTTCGCAGCCGCGACTGGGCCGAAACCCGGCCCGAATGGGCACTTGCCGGATGCGAGGCCTTTATCGCCGCCCCGCGCCAGCGGACCGCCGGTAAAAGCCTTATGGGACGCGCCTTCCTGCACGATTACGACTGGCAAAAGGACAAGGATTTCGGTGTTCTTGAACTGATAATGACCGCGCCCGTGGTTGTGGCCAGCTGGATCAGCCTGCAATACTATGGCTCCACCGTTGCGCCGGATACCTTCGGGTCGGGCAACAAGTTGTTGCACAACGTCACTGGCGGCATTGGCGTGGTTGAGGGCAACGGCGGCACCCTGCGCGCGGGCCTGCCGTGGCAATCGGTGCATGAAGGCGAGGGATATGCTCATGACCCGCTACGACTGTCGGTGTGCATTGAAGCCCCGCGTGAAGCGATGACGGATATCCTGCGGCGGCACGAAGGCGTGCGCGCCCTGTTCGACAATCGCTGGCTGCATCTGTTTGCGCTGGATGAGACCGGACAAATGGCCTGGCGTTATGCCGGGGATCTGGAGTGGTCAGAGATGGCGCGGGCTGCCGGCCATGAGGGGAATATGAAGGCGGCTGGGTGAGCGGCTGGAAATCTGCTGTGGAGCGGCAATAAGTGCGCCCAAAACGATCTGTTTTTTCAATGTCGACACCTGTTCAGTACACCTTGCGAGTGTCCGGGCAATGCGACTGCCGCACCGTCTGTCTGCCAATCCGCTACGATGAGTGAGGTGAAGGTCCGTTTTGCGGGCTTTTTCTGCTGCTCGGAGATTGCGGGCAGATGTGGTATACTTCACAATGATGAACCTCCGCGACACCAAGTCTATCGAAGTAAACGGGACCACTTGTGCCGTCGTTCTTCAAGGCAGCGGCGAGCCAGTCGTACTGGTACATGGCGGTGTGTCGGACTTGCGAAGCTGGGCCGCTCAGATACCGAGCCTTTCGAAAAGTTTTCACGTGGTTTGTTACAGTCGGCGCTATCACGTTCCGAACAAGCCCATCCCGTCCGACAAGCCTGACACTTTCCAGACACACGTGGACGATCTGGCAGCGCTGATAGACGTGCTTGGGCTGAAGCCAACATATCTTGTTGGTCATTCATGGGGTGCGTTGATAGCGCTCTTTCTTGCGTCGCAACGACCTGAGCTGTTTCGAAGGCTGGTTCTGATCGAAGCACCAAGCGTATCTGTTCACATCGAAATTCCGCCAAAACCCTTGCAGTTGTTGAAGCTGCTTGTGTCGAACCCGAAACTGGCCCTGTCGATTGTGAAACTGGGCGCAGGCACGTTTGCGCCGGCGGAAAAGGCCTTTCGAAAGGGAGACGACAAGGCCGCCATCTCTTATTTTGGACGTGGCGTGTTGGGGGCGCAGGCATTCGAAGCCCTTTCCGAAGAACGGTACCAGCAGGTTTGGGACAATCGGGGGCCGGACAAAGCGCAGGCGTTGCACCATGGGTTTCCGGATTTGCGTGATACACCGCTTTCGTGCGTCACGATGCCTGTCCTGTTGTTGAGTGGAAACTCGAGCCCGGTTGTTTTTCGGCGGCTGAACGATGCCTTGGCTGACATCCTGCCCAATGCGACACATCGCGTTGTACCAGACGCATCGCATATCGTTCACGAAGACGCCCCTGATGAAGTGAACGCCGAGATAATCCGGTTCCTCCAAGGGTGACTTCGGGATCGAACCTAACTTTCACGAAAAGCTTTGCGAAACCCAGCATTGCTCGCAACCTGCCTGACATGAATGGCAAACCGAGTGCGCATGCCAGCACCTGCGTGCAGCGCGGCTTTGTCTCGAAACGGTTCGTCGCCTAAATCGCCCGATCCACCGCGCGGGCGCCTGCTGACACATCTGCGCCAAAGCCCTCGATTGTATTACAGCCTGCAAGCGCCGCCAGAAGTGCACCCAAAACGATCAGTTTTTTCATTATCCCTACTCCTCATACCACCAGACGTCGGGCTGGAAGCCGATCCAGTCGCCATACATCGGCAGGATTTCGGGATAGCGAAGCTGCGCTGCGTGGGCAATACGTGAGACCGGCGAGTGCCAAATCGGTACAACATAGCGACCCGCAGTCAACACCCGGTCCAGCGCCTTTGCAGCGGCCCGAAAGTCTTCCTGGCTTTCCGAGGTGAGCAGACGTTCGATCATTGCCTCGGCGGCGGGGCTTTTCATGCCCATCCAGTTGCGGCTGCCCTCGGTGTCGGCGGCCTCTGATCCCCAATAAAGGGTCTGCTCGTTGCCGGGCGACAGCGACAGACCGCGCGCATACCACGTCATGTCAAAGTCAAAGGCGTTGGTGCGTTCCTTGAATTCGGCCCCGTCAACCACCGTGACGCTGACCTGCGCACCCAGGCGCTGCAGGGCGGCTGCGTAAATATCGACGATCTGCTGTGTTTCGGTGGCCCCCGACGACAGCAGGATATCAAACGCAAAGGGCGCGCCTGCATCGTTCTTCAAAAACCCGTCATCCCCCAGCGTCCAGCCAGCCTCTTGCATTAACCCAAGTGCGATGCGCAGGTTGCGACGGTTGCGCTCGGTACCGTCGCCCTTGGGCAGGGAATAGCCTTCAATGGTGCCTTGGGGCAGGGTGGCTTCGAATGGCGCCAGAAACTCGGCCACGCGGCCCTCAGCAGCTTCGTGCGACATGCCAAGGATCGAGTTGGAGAAATAGGACGAGATCCGCGGCTGCGGATCGCCGTTGATCGTTTCGTTGATAAACTCGAAGTTGAAGGCGGTGATCAGCGCCTCGCGCACGCGCCAATCATCAAAGGCGGGCTTGCGCGTATTCATCACCAACCCGCGTATGCCCGTGGGCCGCTGGTGCGGGATGACTGACTTGACGACCTTACCTGTGGTCACAGCCGGAAAATCGTACTGCGTGTCCCACTTTTGCACACTGGTTTCGCGCGACGTGGTCAGCAACCCGCCTTTGAATGCCTCGAACATCGCGGTGCCGTCGGCAAAGAACTCCATACGGATCTCGTCAAGATTGGCCTGACCGCGCATAAACGGCACAACCCCGTCGCCCCAGTAATCCGGATTGCGCTTAAGCACCAGGTAGCGGCCCGGATCAAAGTCATCCACCACATAAGGCGCGCTTGATATCGGTATGATATCAATGCCGCTTTCGCCAAAATCACGGCCGTCCCACTGAGACTTTTTGAGAATTGGACGCATGCCCAGAATGAGCGGAAGCTCGTCATCGCGGGTGTTAAAGGTGAACCGCACCGTGCGCGCACCGACCATTTCAGACTTTGCCACCTTCTGCCAGGCGCCTGCATAGCGGGGGTGGCCTTCGGCAGCGAGCGTCTCATAGCTCCAGATGACATCCTCGACCGTCACCGGCGTGCCATCTGAAAACCGCGCTTCATCGCGCAAAGTGAACTCGACCCACGAGCGGTCTTCCGGCACTTCGATTGATTCGGCCAAAAGCCCGTAGAGCGAGAAGGGCTCGTCATAGCTGCGCCCCATCAGGCTTTCGTGCGCAAGAAAGCCAAGCTGCCAAGGAACCCGTCCTTTCAGGATGTGCGGATTGAGCGAGTCAAAGCTGCCAACCTCTCCCTGGATGATCTTACCGCCCTTCGGCGCGTCGGGGTTTACATAAGGCAGCGACACAAAATCAGGTGGCAGGACGGGGTCTCCATACATAGCTATGCCATGCTGCGGCTCTGCCAAAGCACCCACGGCTGCCAAGAGAAATCCTGTCAAACTTGCCGTGATGGTACGAATGATATTCATGTTGGCAACAATCCCTTTAATCCTGCGCTGTTTGTCGCGAGCCTAGGGGGCGTTTCCAAGCATTTCAAACTTTTAGCTTGGCCCCCGGCAAATCGTTGCGTATAACAGGGGCACTGCTCGATAGGTTTCTTGCCTGTATGAAACCTGCCTCAATAACTCAACGCCCGCCTTGTGCGGGCGTTTTTTTCTGGTCAATCGTTAACATTTTATCCGCAGCTTTTAGCGCGCTTTCAGCCCGAATCGAAATCTATGCTGGCACAGGTTGAACCGCCTTCGGTGGTCCCATCCGAAGCAAGATCAAGATCACAATTGCGATATTCATCAGGTTCCAACCCACACCGTTCCAGATCGCCAGCGCGTAGCTGCCACTCAGGTCATAAAGCCAGCCCGAGAACCAGCCGCCAAAGGCCATCCCGATGATGGTGGCAGACATCACCAGACCGACCCGGCGACCGGCTTCAATCGGTGGCATAAACTCTCGGACGATGATCGCGTAACTGGGCACGATGCCGCCCTGGCTCAGGCCGAAAATAAAGGAAATCAGGTAAAGCGAGGCCATATCCCCCTGGATCAGGAAAAGGCACAGCGCCAGAGTTTGAAGCATGGAGCCCATCAGAAGCGTTTTCAGCCCGCCAATCCTGTCTGCCAGCATACCAAAGGCCAGCCGCGAGAACACGCCGCCGAAAAGCATCAGGCTTAGCATCTCTGCCCCTGCAACAGCGCCAAAACCTCTGTCAATACAAAGCGCTACGATATGAACTTGTGGCATCGACATGGCCACACAGCATCCGATTCCGGCCAGTATCAGCAAGAACTGCATGGTGCGTGGCGACAAACCCGTTGCGCGCACCTTGGCGGCAGCGGCATCCGTGGCGCGACTGGTTGAGGCCGCATCAATCCGGCGGCGCAACAGGAACGCGCCCGGCACCACGACCACAAGCACAAGAACGGCGATGGCGGCGTAAGCCCCGCGCCAGCCGTGATCTGCCATAATCCACGCAATGGGCGTGGGCCAGATCGCGCCTGCAAGGTAGTTGCCGCTTGCCGCAATGGCCACGGCAATGCCGCGCCTGCGCATGAACCACTGCGAGGCGTCCGCGATAATCGGCGCAAAACTGGCACCGGCGCCAAACCCCAAAAAGCCGTGAAGCAGCGCAACAAGCGCAATCTGGGGCGCCAGCGCGCTGCAGCCAAAGCCAAAGGCCAGAAAGCCCGCAGACGTCACTAACACAGGGGTTATGCCCCATTTATCGAGCGCGCGACCCATCACAATCGTGCCCAGTGCAAAGCCCACCATCGATATGGTGTAGGGGAAGGTCGCGACCGCCCGGTCAACGCCAAATTCGGCCTGCATCGCGGGCAAAACAACGATAGACGCCCACATCCCGATGCTGCCAACAATGGCCACGGCCATGCTGAGGCCCAGTCTTATCCAGGAATAGAGGCTGTCGTGCTGTGTGCCGTCGCTCAAAGCGAGACCCGGGTGCCCGCGAGGGTCCCGCGCTCGCGGTAGGGGGTCGTGTTGTACTGCGCGCGGTAGCATTTTGAAAAATGCGATGGCGAAGCAAAGCCGCAGGCAAGGGCGACGTTGATCACGCTCATGTCGGTCTGCATCAGCAGATTGCGCGCCTTTTGCAACCTTAACTCCATGTAGTAACGCTTTGGAGAACGGTCTAAATATCGCCTGAAGAGCCGTTCAAGCTGGCGTGTCGACATGCCGACCTCTTTGGCCAGAATCGACGGGCTTTTGGGTTCTTCGATATGCGCTTCCATGATCTGGATCGCGGTTGACAGCTTGGGATGACGCACACCGATCCGCGTGGGCACAGACAGGCGCTGCGTGTCCTGATCGGTGCGGATCGAGGTATAGATCAACTGATCCGCCACGGCACCGGCGAGTTCTTCGCCGTGATCGTCGGCAATGAATTTCAGCATCATGTCAATCGAGGCGGTGCCACCCGCCGTTGTGAAGGTGTTGCCATCCTGAACAAACACCGACTTTGTTAGGGTAACATCCTCAAACTCTTCGATAAAACTGTCATGGTTTTCCCAGTGGATGGTGGCTTTCTTCCCGTCCAGAAGCCCCGCCTTGGCCAACGCATAAGCCGCCGAGCAAAGGCCACCGAAACGCACACCGCGCCGCGCCTCGCGCCGCGTCCAGTTCAGCAGACGCTTGGTTGTTGCGCCCGAGATATCCATGCCACCGCACAAAACAGCCGTTTCATCGCGCCGCAGCTCGATCAGGTCGTCATCAAGCATGAATTGCGTGCCCGCAGAGCACCTGATGCTTTCACCGCCTTCGCCGATCACGCGCCATTCATAAAGCGTTTTGTCAGACATCCGATTGGCGATGCGCAGGCACTCGATCGCGCAGGCATAGCCTAAAAGCGTAAACTGATTGAGCAATACGAAGACAAAGCGCCGGGGCGCTCCCGATGCTTCGACTTTGATGATTTCAGCGCCGTTTGCCATTGAATTGTTCCATGTCCCGACACCCTCCCGCGTCAGGTTGAAAAACCGAACACGATATTTCGCGCGTGGGCAAGCCCTCGTCGTTGTCACGAATTGCTGTTTTCAAGCGCACGGGGCTATCCTATAAGCCCAAATCGCGACGCAAAATTTGCAAGGACAGTGACATGAGCGAATGGCAGAAATCTGGTTGGAGACAAAAACCACGGGTTCAGATGCCGGACTATCTGGATCAAGAGGCCCTGAATGCCGTTGAGGCGCAGCTTTCAAAGTATCCGCCGCTTGTCTTTGCAGGCGAGACGCGCACGTTGAAAGCCAAACTGGGCGCTGCCAGCCGGGGTGAGGCGTTCTTGCTGCAGGGTGGTGATTGCGCCGAGAGCTTTGCCGAGTTTTCCGCCGACAACATCCGCGACACGTTCAAAGTGATGCTGCAGATGGCGATGGTCCTGACCTTTGGCGCCAAGGTGCCCGTGGTCAAAGTCGGCCGCATGGCGGGGCAGTTCGCCAAGCCACGCTCGGCCCCGACCGAGACGGTGGGCGGTGTTGAGCTGCCAAGCTACCGCGGGGATATCATCAACGAGCTGGACTTCACTGAAGTATCCCGCGTGCCTGACCCGGACAAGATGTTGCAGGCCTATACGCAGGCCGCCGCCACTCTGAACCTGCTGCGCGCCTTCTCAAAGGGCGGTTACGCCGATGTGCACCATGTGCATGCGTGGACCCTTGGCTTCACCGATCAGGACGAGGCCGAGAAATACCGCGATATGGCCAACCGGATCTCGGACACGCTTGATTTCATGACCGCTGCCGGGATGACGGCAGAGACGACGCATGACCTGAGCACGGTTGATTTTTACACCAGCCACGAGTCGCTTTTGCTGGAATATGAAGAGGCGCTGACACGTGTCGATTCGACCACCGGCCAGTGGGTGGCAGGTTCGGGTCATATGATCTGGATCGGTGATCGCACGCGCCAGCCTGACGGCGCGCATGTGGAGTTTGCCCGCGGTGTGCAAAACCCGATTGGGCTGAAGTGCGGACCGACAACGACGGCAGAAGACCTTAAGGTTCTGATGTCGAAGCTGAACCCCGAGAACGAAGCAGGTCGCCTGACCCTGATCGCGCGTTTCGGTGCCGGTTCCGTTGCGGAACACCTGCCGCGCCTGATCAAAACGGTGCAGGAAGAGGGCGCGAACGTCGTCTGGTCTTGCGATCCGATGCACGGCAACACGATCAAATCCTCGACGGGCTACAAAACCCGCCCCTTCGACAGCGTGCTGCGCGAAGTGCGCGAGTTCTTTCAGATCCACGCAGCCGAAGGCACGATCCCCGGTGGTGTGCATTTCGAGATGACCGGGCAGGACGTGACCGAATGCACCGGCGGTGTACGGGCCGTCACCGACGAAGACCTGTCAGATCGGTACCACACGGCGTGCGATCCGCGCCTGAACGAATCCCAGTCACTGGAACTGGCGTTTCTGGTGGCCGAAGAGCTGTCGGCGCGACGTGCTCAGAACCAGAGCGCGGCAGTCGGCTAAGGATGGCCCCTTGAGCGCTCTGGCCGGCTAGGTCAGGGCGTCGCCATCACTACCAAATGACAATTTTCTGGTAGTCTTGCTGCGCTTTAGGAAGAAGCGGTGGAGCGATGCCCCTTTGTTTGCGCCGCCTGACGGCGTCGCCCGAATGAGGGGTTTCACCCCTCAAACTCCCCGGAGTATTTTCGCCAAGAAGAAACCACTCCTACCTGTTTGGTGAGTTGTCTTGGCTTGCGCCCGGTAGTTGCGAAGCTAATCACTCGTCGTTTGAAACAACCAACCTCAGGTGAGCGCTCGTCGGGCGCTCGCTGGGAACCGGGTTCGGGCTTCGGCTGATCACGCGCGGCTTTGGTCCGCCTTGGCCCGGACCCGCAAAGCCGGTGAGTGTCTTGCGCGACTGGCGCGTGATTTCAAGCCGTCGTGGCTTGCCTCCAACCGCTGCTTGCATCGCAATACCGCCCAGCACACGGCTGACCTCGCCCGTATCGCTGCGCAACGGCAGCAGCACCATCTCGCCCTGCAGCGCTTTTTGCGCAAAGCCGCCGCCCGAGGTCAGCTGCATGAACACCGCTGCAGGTTCATCAAAAACGGCCTCCATGGCCTCTGCCAACACTTGGCGGGAATGGATGCCGAACAAGACAGAGGCGGGCATCTGGCGCAGTTCCAGCCCGGTGAACTCGACAATATGCGAGCCCGCGATGCGAAACCGCGCAAGACCCGGTGCGATCCGCTCCAGAATAAAGGCATTGCCCAACACGCCTTCCAGCTCGCGTGGATCGACCTCGCTGCGTGACGGAAGAAGCCTGCTGCCACGCAGCCGTTCCCAATACTGCTCAATCTTCTGAACAGCCTTGCTTTCACGGTCGTCCTTCCATGGCCTAATATTTTTGGCGTCTTCAAACTCGTTATGAATAGGCATTTTTCCCTCCACCTGCGTACCGGGTGCACGCAACCTCTCTTTCACCACCTCCTTATTTCTGCCACAAACCGGCCACGAAGGCTTCTGAAAACTGAATAGAGGGTTAACGACAGTGGGAAAGGCGCGCGGATTGCGGTCGATGACAGGGTTTGCCAGCGTGCAGGGCGCGCATGGGGCGTGGAGCTGGACGGCGGACATTCGGTCGGTCAACGGGCGCGGGCTGGATCTGCGCCTGCGGATGCCTGACTGGATAGAAGGGCTGGAGCCCGAGGTGCGCAAACTGCTGCAGGCGCGCCTGACGCGCGGCAGTGTCACCCTTAACCTTAAAGTGCAGCGCGACGAAGAGACCACAAGTGCCCGTGTGAACAGCGCCGGGCTCAAGGCCGCCCTGGCCGCAGTCGCCCAGATCGAGGCCACGGCAGCACTTGACGGTATTCCCCTTTCCCCGATGCGCGCCACCGATATTGCCGCGATGCGCGGGGTCATCGACTTTAGCGAAACGGTAGCGGACGAAGGCATCGCTGCACTTAGGGCGGCCGCGCTGAAGGACGTCGCGGCGTGTCTTGATGCGTTTGACGCCGATCGCGCGCGCGAAGGAGGCGCACTTGAGCAGGTGCTCAACGCGCAACTGGAGACGATGGGAGACCTGACCGCCGCCGCCAAAGACGCCGCGGGTGATCGCGAGAGCGCGGCACGCGCGGGCATCGAGCGGGGTCTTGCGCGGCTGTTAAAAGCGACGGAGGTGCCCGACGAGGGCCGGCTGTTGCAGGAACTGGCGCTGATCGCCGTCAAGAACGACATCACCGAAGAGATCGACCGTTTAAGCGCGCATGTGGATGCCGCGCGGGAATTGCTGGGATCGGATGTGGCGATTGGACGAAAGTTCGATTTCCTGATGC
>JABDJX010000266.1 GCA_013003245.1 Silicimonas sp.
TTCCGCGTAACACCAGTGGTCTCTGTTGTTCCTGATAGCTTCATAGCAAAGCCAGACGCCAATGAGGTGGCAGAGGTTTTCTCGGTACCTCTCGCGCATTTGTTGCGGCCTGAAAACTACAGTGTGCAGTCCCGGCGTTGGCGTGGTCAAAGGCGCTTTTTCTTTACCGTGCCCTGGGGCCCTTACTATATTTGGGGCGCAACGGCGCGAATTTTGCGGGCGTTGGCGGATCGGATGGTGGATGAAGAAACTCCAAGCTGACTGGCTGAATGCGCCCGGCACCCGGGCTGTTTTTGCCATTCTAAACGCTGCCGGTTTTTCTGCCTACGCGGTGGGTGGCTGTGTGCGGAACACATTGCTGGGCGTTCCTGTCAAGGATATTGATCTGTCCACCGACGCGACCCCCACGGCCGTTATGGCGCTTGCCAAGCAAGCAGGATTGCGGGCGATCCCGACAGGTATCGACCACGGCACGGTCACAGTCGTCTCTGATGATCTTCCTCACGAGATCACGACTTACAGGCGTGATGTGGCCACTGACGGCAGACGTGCGGTTGTGGCATTTTCAACGGATATCAATGACGATGCGCGTCGACGCGATTTCACGATGAATGCGCTTTACGCTGACGCAAGTGGCGCGGTTGTCGATCCGCTGTGTGGATTGCCGGATCTGCAGGCGCGCCGCGTGCGTTTCATTGAAGATGCCGATCAGCGAATCCGCGAGGATTACCTGCGCAGCCTCCGGTTCTTTCGTTTCCATGCGTGGTACGGTGATACCGCAAAAGGGTTTGACCCCGATGCGCTGGACGCGATTGCGCGCAACATTGACGGTATTGCCACGCTGTCGCACGAGCGTGTCGGGGTCGAAATGTTGCGCTTGCTTGAAGCGCCCGACCCTGTCGCTGCGGTTGCTGGCATGCGCAGCACCGGTGTGTTGCAGGCGGTTTTGGACAGTGCGGATGATCGCGCCTTGGGTCCATTGGTGCATCTTGAAAGCACAATTCAAATTCCGCCCGATGCCATCCGTAGGCTGGCTTGCATTGGTGGCGAGGACGTGGCCGAAAAGCTTCGGCTCTCTCGGCAAGATGCCGAGAGGCTGCGGATACTCATGGGCGGTGCGCAAGGTGATCCCAAGACGTCTGGCTACAAACTGGGTGAGGCAAACGCCCGCGATGTCCATTTGATCGAAGCGGCATCGCTGGGTGCTGCTCTTGAGCCATCGATCCTGGACAAGATCAAGATCGGAGCTGCGCAAACTTTCCCGATCAAGGCGGCCGATCTGATGCCCAACCTTCAAGGTCCAGCCCTTGGCGCTGCACTAAAAGCACTGGAAGGCCGCTGGATAGAAAGCGATTTCTTGCTATCCCGCGCCGACCTTCTTGGCGAATTAGGCAAAGAGGGATGACATTTCCCGTTTTCTGAGCTACTCCTGCCTTAGCCGAAAAGGAGGGCACTTGATGATGTACTGGATCTTTACCCCGACCAACTGAGTGGTCCGATCCCGTACGTGGACGGCCCCGGTTCGACCCGCCGTCTCGCATCTTGCCCCTGTTTCAGGCTTTCCAAATGTTTCGCTATCTTGAAAATCTTATTGATCCTTATGCCGACTATCCGGTCACAGATCGCCCGCCGACAAAGCTGTGGCCATTTCTGCGTGAATATTGCCGCCCGTTTTGGCGCGTGTTCACCCTTACCGGCATCATGTCAGTTGTCGTGGCCGCTGTTGAGATTTGGCTCATCGGCTATCTTGGCCGATTGGTCGATGTTTTGACGTCTTCTGATCCCAGTACGTTTTGGGATGAGAACGGCGCCGAGATGACCCTGATCGCGCTTTTCCTGTTGCTGGTCCGCCCGGTGCTGCAAATGGTCGATGTGGGTCTTCTAAACAACGCGATTATGCCGAACCTTGGCACATTGATCCGCTGGCGCGCGCATAGCCATGTTCTGCGGCAGTCGGTCGGCTGGTTCGAGAATGATTTTGCCGGACGGATCGCGAACCGCATCATGCAAACGCCACCAGCCGCAGGCGAGGCTGTGTTTCAGGTGTTTGACGCAATCGCCTATTCAACCGCCTACGCCATAGGCGCGGTTTTGTTGCTATCAAGCTCTGATCCACGCCTGGCTATTCCGCTTTTGGTTTGGCTGGTACTCTATGGTTGGCTTGTGAAATGGACGGTCAAGCGTGTTGGCCCGGCCTCCAAGGCGGCCTCTGATGCGCGCAGTGCGGTGACCGGACGCGTCGTCGATAGTTACACCAATATCCATTCGGTCAAGATGTTTGCACACACCAAAGGCGAACAGGACTACGCCAAGGAAGCCATCGAGAAATCACGCCAGACCTTTCAGGTCGAGATGCGGATTTATACCTGCATGGATGTCGCTCTGACACTGATCAACGGGTTTCTGGTTGTCGCCGTTGTCGGTTGGGCGATCTGGTTGTGGTCCGCTTCTGCTGCCACGGTTGGTGTGGTCGCGGTCGCCTCTTCTTTGGTGCTGCGCTTGTCGGCCATGACTGGGTGGATCATGTGGGCGCTTGCCAGTTTCTTCCACAACCTTGGCATTGTGGCCGAAGGGATGGAGACAATTGCGCAGCCCATTACACTTGTCGATGCGCCGGATGCAGAACTATTGAAGGCGGGGCCGGGTCGAATTGCAATCAAGTCACTCGTCCACCGCTATGGTCGTGATGTTGGCGGCCTAGAAGGCATCGATCTGGTGATTGAACCGGGCCAGAAGATTGGTTTGGTTGGCCGGTCCGGTGCCGGGAAGTCGACCTTGGTCAAGTTGCTCTTGCGGTTCTATGATATCGAGCAGGGCGCGATTGAAATCGATGGTCAGAACATCGCGCATGTTACGCAAGACAGCCTGCGTGCCCGGATCGGGATGGTTCAGCAAGATAGCTCGCTTCTGCACCGGTCTGTGCGCGACAACATTCTCTATGGTCGCCCGGATGCGTCTGAAGATGACGTGATCAACGCCGCCAAGCAAGCCGAGGCGCATGACTTTATCCTTGATCTTGAGGACCCCAAAGGCAATGCGGGCTACGCGGCAGAGGTTGGCGAGCGTGGTGTGAAGCTCTCGGGTGGTCAACGACAGCGAATAGCGCTGGCACGCGTCATCCTGAAAGACGCACCGATCCTTGTGCTGGACGAAGCCACAAGCGCGTTAGACAGTGAGGTTGAGGCCGCGATCCAAAACACGCTTTATGGGATGATGGAGGGAAAGACCGTTATCGCGATTGCGCACCGTCTTTCGACGATCGCGCGCATGGACCGGATCGTCGTGATTGACGACGGGAAAATTGTCGAAGACGGCACGCATGACGCGCTTTTGGCGGCGGGCGGGCTATATGCCAACTTCTGGGGTCGTCAGTCGGGCGGCTTCATCAACACAAAGGCAGCAGAATGATCCGTCGTGCTGGAAATCTGATCAATGCCTTTCAAAAGGCCGAAGGTCCGCCGCCGCGCACGCTTCTTGCGTTTTTCAAGTGGGCCTTGGCCGGATCATTTCCCATGCTTGCGATTGCCGCGGCGCTTTCGGCTGCAGCTGGCACGGCTGAGGTTTTTACCGCGCTGATTCTGGGTCATGTGATCGACACCGCCATCGCAGCAGGGCCCGAAGGGTTTTTTGCCGTAAACATCTTGATGCTGACCGGCGTTCTGGCCTTCTTCGTCTTCGCCCGACCGGTCCTGTTCGGCCTGTCGTCAATGGCAAACGCGGTGGTCGTTCAGCCAAACGTTAATCCGCTGGTGCTCAGCCGTTTACATCGTTGGACATTGGGCCAGTCGGTGACATTCTTTGACGACGATTTCGCCGGCCGCATCGCGCAAAAGCAATTGCAGACCGCGCGGGCCGTCACCGACGTGGCGTCTGAAACGATAAACGTCGTGTTCTTTGCGCTTGCGTCGCTGGTAGGTTCCGCACTGCTTTTGACAACGATCAACGGGTGGATGGCCTTGATGCTTGGCCTTTGGGTCGTCGGCTACCTGTTTATGATCCGCTGGTTCATGCCGCGCATCCGTGTACGGTCAAAGGCGCGGGCCAATGCGCGTGCGATGGTGACGGGCCAGGTTGTAGATACGGTTACCAATATCAAAACGGTCAAACTTTTCGCCCATGCTGACCATGAAGAGCACGAGGCGCTGGATGCCATTGGCACATTTCGCGAAAGGGTTCTTGATTACGGCGTGATCGCCGCGACCTTCCGCTTTTGCCTGATGGCTGTGGCGGGCATGGTACCGGTCATGCTGATCGGTGGCACGCTCTGGTTCTGGTCAATCGGGGCTGCCAGCCCCGGTGATATCGCGGCAGCGGGTGCGATTTCGATCCGGATTGCGCAAATGTCGGGTTGGGTCAGCCACACTCTGATGGCCATCTACGCCAGCATTGGTGAGGCCGAAGATGGGATGAACACGCTCGCGCCCGCGCACACGCTGACGGACAAGGTAGGCGCTGTCGAACTTGAATTGGAAGAACCAAGCATCGCCTTTGAGGGCGTGAACTTTGCCTACGGTCGGCAAGCGGGCGGTATTGAGCAGATTGATCTGACCGTCTCACCGGGCGAAAAGATCGGTATTGTTGGCGCCTCAGGCGCCGGCAAATCGACACTCGTGGCGCTGTTGCTGCGGCTCTATGACACCGAAGAGGGGCGCGTTCTCGTGGGCGGCAAAGATGTGCGCGACGTTACGCAAGAAAGCCTACGGCGCAAGATTGGCATGGTCACTCAGGAAACGGCGATGTTCAATCGCTCGGCATTTGACAACATTCTGTACGGCAGCCCGGACGCAGACAAGGCGGCTGTGGTCGAGGCGGCGAAACGGGCCGAAGCGCACGAGTTTATCCTTGGGCTAGAGGATCACAAAGGCCGCAAGGCGTACGAGGCGCATCTTGGAGAACGCGGAGTTAAGCTCTCGGGTGGCCAAAGACAGCGTATCGCCTTGGCGCGTGCCATCCTCAAAGATGCACCCATTCTGGTCCTGGACGAAGCCACAAGTGCCCTTGATTCTGAGGTTGAAGCCTCGATTCAAGCCGCTTTAGAGACTGTTATGGAGGGCAAGACTGTGCTTGCGATCGCGCACCGGCTTTCCACCATTGCAAGCATGGATCGCATTGTTGTCATGGATGCCGGGCGCATTGTAGAGAGTGGCACGCACGAGGAGTTGCTGCGGGCAGACGGGCTTTACACCCGGTTTTGGCAGCGGCAATCCGGCGGCTTTATCGGGATCAAGGAAGCGGCGGAATAAATGCCTTTTACAATCGAGCGCCTGGGTCTGCATGGAGACGGAATTGCAGAGGGCCCGGTCTATGCCCCACGTACTTTACCGGGCGAGGTGATCGAAGGCGACGTCGCGGGCGACCGCCTTGAGAATGTGAAAATCGTCACGCCTTCCACCGACCGGGTCGCGCCGCCTTGCAAGCA
>JABDJX010000268.1 GCA_013003245.1 Silicimonas sp.
ATAGGGACTTCTGTCATTGTGCTTGCTCCTTGCTGAGATGGCTTTCGTTATGCGGGCGGGCGAAATTAGTGATGGGTCCCTTCCGGACAATACGGGTCGGGTTCACCGTCTCGTGGCTGCCGTAGTAGTCCTTTTTGATGTAGGTGATTTCGACCGTCTCGGCGACGCCGGGGTGTCGAAAGATCAACGTCCGTTGCGCCCATGGGCATGCGAGGAACACATAAAGATGGTAGCGTCCAGCTTTGGTTTTGAAACCACCAACGCCAGATGGGCCGATGCTGCCATCCGCTGTAATCCAGTTGCGAAATGCAGATGGCTTGCGCACATAGCGTCCATCCGTGGGCTTCGTATCGTACCATTTATCGACCCACTGGCCGTTTTGAAGCAATCCCATTGTATTTCTCCTGAGTGCTTAGTCCGTGATGTCGATGTTGAGGATGACCGCTTCCTCGATTTGGCCGATTGTTCCGGTCGCCGCATCGAACGGTACGCCGATTGAATTGCCTGACACATCCTCAAGTTCTGGGGCAACAATCAATTGATACGTGCCCGCCTGCCACGGGTGATCCGGCACAAGGCTCCATCCCCCGCCATCGGTGTTGACCTGACCTCGGACCCTGCGCCCTTGGTCATTCTCCAGCGTCAGCAGCCGAACAACTGCGCCGCTATCCATGATCCGAGCGAATGTGACGGTCAGAGGCATCTGACTGCCCGCTTGAGGTCGCAAAACCCGCCAGTTTCCAGGTGTGATGGCGCGGCGCTCTGCATCGCCAGCGCGAATACTGATTGTCGCGTCTTGGCCAAGTGGCACGCCTACTGCGCTTTTCATCTCTCCTGAAACGACCAACTGATAGGCTTCGCCAGAAACCAAAGGGGCACCGCCCACCGCGTTCGGGCCAACACCTTGCTTGACCCGACCGGGATCAAGAAGAAGGGTCAGCCGGGTTTGGGTCGGGTCCCAAAGCTCTGGGCCAAGTGTCAAAAACGGGCTTTCAACCTGCACGCCTTCGCTCCGCCAAAGCGTGATAGCTTCACGGAACTGTCCACGGGCCATCGGCTCTGAAAATTGCACATACATCCGCAGCGTATTGGCAGGGATGACTGATTGTGACGGCGCGAAACCGGTCAGCGCTGGCATCACGGCATCAGCCGCAGGTACGGTGAACTGGGACGCACCAGTAGTCCCTTCAACCGTCAAATGTACGACATAGTCGGTTCCGGGCCGCAGCGCGAAACGAGGCGTGATGACAAGATCAGCGCCATCGCTTTTCACCGTCGCGAGCATGCCGCGCTGTGTTTCAAGGCCTGAGACCTGCAAGCGCATTTTCGCAGGGTCTGCCAAAATTTCCGCACGTTGATCGGGATCAAGGCCCCGCAGCGCGACATTGCCAGAGACATGGTCGAACCGCGACGAAACCTCGGCCAACGCAGACATTGGGAACAAGATGAATGCGGCAAGCAAAGCCTGCCGCACCAGATGTTTTGCGCGTCGCATCAGTTATACTCAAGCGGAGGTGCTGCTTTGTATCCGAACGGATCCGGACCGTCTTCAAAGTTCATCTCGACCACATGGTCTGCACGATCAAAGAAGAACGGCATCGGCAGGGTGTGCAACTGGATATTGCGGGCATCCTCCGGGCTGCGGCGGATCACAACAGCATAGGTGTCGTCCAGTGTATCTAGGTGCATCGTGCCACTCATCGGCAGTTGGAATTGATAAACGCCTTCCACCGAAAAAACCGGTTGGACGCCTTCGCCATGCGGCATCTCTTCAGCCGCCGCAACGGCTTCAAGGTTTAGGGCCGCTGCAGAGCGGTTGGTGTTGGTCACAACCACATTGCTGCTGCCATCCCATGCGTTCACGTATGGCACGATATCTAAGGGCGTGTTGCCAAAGCCCATCTCGCCAATCATCGTGCCGCGCACTTCGGCGCCGTCGGTCAACTCTGCCAAGGGGATACGGACAATTGGCGTACAGGCATAGATCGCGATCAATGTCGGAACGCCGTCTAACTCCGCAATGGTTTGCGAGATGATAGGTGCACGGGTTTCATACTGTGCATGAACTGCGTGCCAAATCTCGATCGAAGACGTGCTGACTTCGTTTGTGAAGGGATACGATATCCGACGGAGTTTTGAGCTGAATTCTTCGTTCGATACGCCGGCAACCAACACCTCACCATTGTAGTAATCGATGTCTGTGATCGCGAGGGTGTTCAGCGGCTGCCCGAATTCTAGTGTTTCGGCTGTTGGAACAGGACCAACCCCCATTGACGAGTGGTTGGCAGCAGCCAGATCGACAAGATCAAGCGAACCGTTGTTGACAGAAACGATCACTGCCTCAGCGTCCGGGCCATGTCCGCGATGAACAGATAAGAAAATCTGTTTGCTTGGCTTGTGGACGACCATATCGTTGATCACCACATCTTCAACTGCGACACCAAGCAGTGCGGCAATCTCTACATCCAGATTATTAAAGATCGTGCGTCCTTCAAACGTCTGGGCACGGCCTAACTGGTATTCAGATTGATCCGCGAGCGCGTTGGCAAGATCAAAGGCATGCACAACGCCTGCTTTGGCATCTCCCACAAACAGGACATCACCATCGTTGAACGCCAGAGCGCCTGCTGATTGCATGTTGCGTTCCTGCGCAGAACCAGCAGTCGTACTTGCAAAGGCAACCACGCTTGCAGCGAGTAAAGATTTGGAAAAAGACATCCGTGTCTCCTATCAGAAATTCGATCAGGATCACTTTAAGGGTTGCCATTTTGCGGACTAGATAGAAAAAAGTGAACCCAAAGGTCACAAAAAGAGAACGCACATATGGGCCAATTAGAAGATCTTCGTTTGTTCGTCACCGTAGTTGACGAAGGCAGCATTGCCCGTGCCGCAGATCATCTCGGCATTGCGAAATCTGCAGTGAGCAGGCGACTGGCGCAATTGGAAGATCGTTACGACGTCCGGCTGATCGACCGACAGCCTCGCAACTGGGAGGTCACTAACGCTGGGCAAGAGCTTTACCAACGTGCGACCTCAATGGTCACAGACGCGGACGATCTTGATGCTGACTTCATGCAAACATCCACAAGCATCAGCGGTCCGCTGCGCGTCTCTATTGCGCGCGAATTTGGGATGTCGTTTCTAAGACCTACGCTTTATGCCTTCATGCAGGCCCACCCACAGATCGAACTAACCATCGATTTTGATGACAGAACGGTCGATCTGGAAAATGAAAATTATGATCTCGCTATTCGGATTACCTCCGGCAATCTGACTGGATTGAGCAATAAAAGACTGGGTACGACTTGCCACGGGTTGTATGCGAGCCCCAACTACATCGCGAGGCATGAACAACCGGTTGACCCCAGTGAGCTTGCTCAACACGCACTTTTACATTTCGGTTCAGAGCGGCGCGCAAAATGGGTCTTTGGGCACCAAGGCAAAAAGCAAGCTGTCGCGTTTCAACCGGCATTGAACTCAAATTATGGCCCTTTTCTATTGGACGCCGGGCTCAACGGGCTTGGGATTCTGCGGTTGCCGGATTTCTTTGTTGAAGATGCCATCCGAGCGGGAAAACTGGTTCAGATCCTTCCCGAATGCGACTTTCCGGACTTCGGCATTTACCTCATTCACTCTGCCAATCGACGTATCAACAAGCGCATGCGTGTATTCATCACCGCAATGGAGCAAAGCTGCGCGATTTTAGGGGTATAGCGAAGGCGCGCTCGAAAGCCGCCATTCATTGAACTTGAAGCATCATGCAGTCAAGGCGACCACTTTTGTCGTGCGCGGCTGATGCATGTACAACAGTCGTGTACACAAGCACTATTGCAACGGGTTTACGCGCCCACACTAATCCCTATATAAATGGTCAAGAAATATTCAGGACGCCTTTGCATGACCCTTGAATCCTCTGATCCGCTTGAAGGCACGCCGCTGATCAAGCCGTCGTCAACTGACCATCCGCTGCACGAGGCGGTCGTTGAGGCCTGCCGCAGTGTCTATGACCCCGAGATTCCGGTGAATATCTTTGATCTGGGTCTGGTCTATACGATTGAGATCAACGACGAGAACGAGGTCAACGTGATCATGACGCTTACAGCGCCTGGCTGCCCTGTGGCGGGTGAAATGCCTGGGTGGCTGGCCGAAGCGATTGAGCCGCTGCCGGGTGTGAAGCAGGTGGATGTTGAACTGACATGGGAGCCGCCCTGGGGCATGGACATGATGTCTGACGAGGCGCGGCTCGAGCTTGGGTTTATGTAGGCCTAGCGACTGACACGCACCGGGATAGGCTCTGCGTCTTCCAACCAGCCGACAAACCGTTGTTGCCAGGGTTTTCCCTGCACACTGACCGGCAGACGTTTGAACATGTTGGCAGGCATCAAGCGGCCCTTTATTCCTTTCGGCGTATCACGGCGGATACGGCCGTGGATCAACCGGCTGACCGCAATGCCGCCGGTGACGGTTACCAGTGCTGTGACCAGTGGGTTGGACAAGATGAGATAGCCCATGTTCGGAACAGCCAGCACGAAAAGCGACAGGATCAGACGTGAGACCGCCACGGCTTCGATCATGAACCGCATTGATGGCAGCACAATGCACACGATCAGGGCGCATATGCCGATGATCACCGCATAGACGCTGCCGGTGATCAGCGCGACGTGTACGCCGCCGATGTACAGGTCGGTACGGATGTAGAATAGGAAACCGGCAAGAAACGCCATAACGGCAACAAATGCCAAACGTTTGCGTTCCTGATAGACGATTGGCTTGGCCCCAGTTGCCATTTGGTCTCCGATTGGTTGCCCCTTTGGTTCGTGCTAATTTTTCTTTTTGGCCAAAGTTAGGCAGTACAGTTAATATTTCGTTTACGGATACGGTGCAGCTTTGGTGCACTATTTGTCCAGTGTCTCATGACAAAACGTGAAAACACACGTGATAATTCAAGTTATATTTCAAACGGTGCTTGCTCAGCCGGGGTGAGGCAGGCACATTGCATCAAACATCGTGTTAGTGGTTGAAGCGCGAGCAGCAGACACCACATATAGAACCCAAATGGATGGAGAAGGGGTGCGTCGCCTAGAATAGGGACCAAGCCTTCTTGCTGATAACCAAGGACACCTGATGACTGAACCATTTACCTCTTCGTTCCCGGTTCTTCCGCTGAGGGACATTGTTGTCTTCCCGCATATGATCGTGCCGCTCTTCGTCGGCCGCGAGAAATCGATTCGAGCCCTCGAAGAAGTGATGCAGGACGACAAGCAGATACTGCTTTCAAGCCAGATCGACCCGGCGGTCGACGAGCCAACCGAAGATGGAATTTTCCGCGTTGGCGTTTTGGCCAATGTGCTGCAGCTTCTGAAACTGCCCGACGGCACTGTGAAAGTGCTGGTCGAAGGCCGCAGCCGTGTGACTATCACGGACTTCATTGAAAACGAACGGTTTTTTGAGGCCGAGGCAGAGCCGCTGAGCGAAGAGCTTGGCGACAGTGCGGCGGTTGAAGCCTTGTTGCGCTCGGTTGCTGATGAGTTTGAGCGGTACGCCAAGGTTAAGAAAAACGTGCCTGAAGAGGCGCTGGCCCAGGTTGGCGACACGCACGAGGCGTCCAAGCTGGCGGACCTTGTGGCCGGACATCTTGGCATCGAGGTGGACCGCAAGCAGGGGCTTTTGGAGACACTTTCCATCGCCGAGCGCCTTGAGGCTGTCTATGGCCTGATGCAGGGCGAACTTTCGGTGATGCAGGTCGAGAAAAAGATCAAAACCCGCGTCAAATCCCAGATGGAGCGCACGCAGCGCGAGTACTATTTGAATGAGCAAATGAAGGCCATTCAGAAAGAACTGGGCGATGGCGAAGAGGGTGCGAACGAGATTGCCGAGCTGGAAGCCAAGATCGAGGAAACTAAGCTTTCCAAGGAAGCGCGTGAAAAGGTCGATGGCGAGCTGAAAAAGCTGAAAACCATGTCGCCGATGTCAGCGGAAGCAACCGTTGTGCGCAACTACCTTGATTGGATGCTGTCGATCCCTTGGGGCACCAAAAGCCGGGTCAAAAAAGACCTGAACCGCGCTCAAAAGGTACTGGACGATGATCACTATGGCCTTGAAAAGGTTAAAGAACGCATCGTTGAGTATCTGGCTGTTGGGCAGCGCTCGAAAAAGCTGAAAGGCCCGATCCTGTGCCTTGTTGGCCCTCCGGGCGTGGGTAAAACCTCGCTTGGCAAGTCGGTTGCAAAGGCCACTGGGCGCGAGTTTATCCGCATCAGCCTTGGGGGTGTGCGTGATGAAAGCGAAATTCGCGGTCACCGCCGGACCTATATCGGCTCGATGCCCGGTAAGATCATTCAGGCGCTGAAAAAGGCGAAGACGACCAACCCGCTGATCCTGCTCGATGAAATCGACAAGATGGGTCAGGATTTCCGGGGTGACCCGGCATCTGCGATGCTGGAAGTGCTTGATCCGGAACAGAACTCTACGTTCATAGACCACTATATGGAGGTCGAGTATGACCTGTCGAACGTGATGTTCCTGACCACGGCGAACAGCTACAACATGCCCGGACCTTTGCTTGACCGGATGGAGATCATTCCGCTGGCAGGCTACACTGAGGATGAAAAGCGCGAGATCGCCAAACAGCACCTGATTGCCAAGCAGGTCAAGAACCACGGTCTGAAACCGGCCGAGTTCGAACTGACCGACGATGCGCTGACCGAGCTTATTCGCGTTTATACACGAGAGGCCGGTGTGCGAAATCTTGAGCGCGAGATTGCGAAACTGGCGCGCAAAGCGGTGACCAAGATCATCAAGAAGGAAGATGAGAAAGTCGTCGTAACGGTCGATAATCTAGAAGATTTCCTTGGTGTGAAGAAGTTCCGCTATGGTTTGGCCGAGCAAGAAGATCAGATCGGTGTCGTCACTGGATTGGCCTGGACTCAAGTTGGTGGAGATCTGTTGTCGATCGAGGCTTTGAAGCTGCCCGGTAAGGGGCGGATGAAAACCACTGGTAAGCTGGGCGATGTGATGAAGGAAAGCATCGATGCGGCGTCCAGTTACGTGCGCTCGATCTCTCCCAAGATCGGTGTGAAGCCCACGCAGTTCGACACAATGGACATCCACGTGCACGTGCCTGATGGCGCGACACCAAAGGATGGTCCCTCTGCCGGTCTGGCGATGGTGACATCGATCGTATCGGTGCTGACCAAGATCCCGGTGCGCAAAGACCTTGCGATGACGGGCGAGGTGTCTTTGCGCGGCAACGCGATGCCGATTGGTGGCCTGAAAGAAAAGCTTCTGGCGGCTCTGCGCGGTGGGATCACCACGGTTCTGATCCCTGAAGAGAACGAAAAGGATCTGGCCGAGATCCCCGACAACGTGAAGAACGGGCTAAAGATCATTCCGGTGTCTCACGTATCGGACGTTCTGAAGCACGCGCTTGTTTCTGAGCCCAAAGCAATTGAATGGGACGAAGCGGCAGAAGAAGCTGCCGCCGCTCAACGGGCCGCACAAGGTTCTGGTCCTGCCTCTGGTGCTGTCGCGCACTAAGCTTTGACAAAACATGTGGAAAAGGGGCGCAGTCAATGCGCCCCTTTTTCGTTATTTCTTTGGGGCCGCCGTCATAACTGGCGAAGAAGACCCTGAAGAACTGACCGCAATGGCAATCACCGTCAAAAGCAGTAACGGCACAAGATAACCGCCTGAACCTGCCGCCGCTTCTTCCGCAACTGTGGCAGGCTCCATCATGGGTTCGGCTACAACCTCGGGCTCCATCGCGGGTTCTGCAAACCCGCCAGAGGTAGCGGCTGTCGCCGTCATGGCCAGAATGACGGCTGCATTTAGTAGATTTCTCATTTGTCCCCCACACATTTAGACATTTTCGTGCTTAGACCGTATTGCGAGAAAGGAAAAGAGCATGGAGGAAGATTTGCCCGATTCAATCACAGACGCGCTGATTTCAAAGCTGGACCTCACCCCGCATCCCGAGGGCGGTTGGTACCGCCAGACATGGCAGGCCGACGACGGGCCGCGCGCATCCGGCACGGCGATCTATTTCCTGCTAAAAGCGGGCGAAAGCAGCCATTGGCACCGTGTGGATGCGGTTGAGATCTGGCACTATTACGCAGGCGCGCCGCTGAATTTGCGGATGGCTGCATCGGCAGATGGCCCCGCAAAAGCGCATCTCCTGGGCCCGGACCTCGCGGCAGGTCAGTTTCCGCAACTGATCGTGCCCAAGGATCACTGGCAGGCAGCCGAAACCAACGGGGACTACACGCTTGCCGGCTGCACCGTCAGCCCCGGATTTCAGTTTGACGGGTTTGAACTTGCGCCAAAGGGTTTCGATATCGTCTGAGCCATCGCCCCCAAAGCCCCCGGCGTGCTGATCTTGCCGCCACCCACTGGAGCCGCCACGCCGGTGGTGCCGGGAGCCGAGGTGGGAAAGCCGCCAAACACCCGCACCGCAAGATAGGCAAAGGCCTGCGCCTCGATCATGTCACCGTCAAATCCCGCGGCCTCAACCGGGCTGACCGGGCAGGGGGCCAGGGCAGCGATCATCTGCATCAATCCCGGATTGCGACGCCCGCCACCCGTCACAAAGACATGGGCAGGCGGGCGCGGGCACAGCTCCAGCCCTTGGGCAATGGTCGCGGCGGTTCCTGCCGCCAGTGTGGCCACCGCGTCTTCATCAGATAGCGGGGCCACCAACTCTGACCACGATGTAAAATCATTACGGTCCAGTGACTTGGGTGGCATTCTTTGCAGGTAACGCTCGTTCGTCATCGCATCAAGCAGGTCTTCATGCACGGCCCCTGCTTCGGTCAAAACGCCGTCTTCATCCATTGGCTCGCCGCGCCGGGCCTGCATCAGATCATCAATCTTTGCATTGCCGGGCCCGGTATCAAAGGCAAGGCAAGCGCCCCTTTGCTCGGGTGCCTCGGCGGCAGGATCAATCCACGTCAGGTTCGCCACACCGCCGATGTTCAAAAACACCAGCGGCTCTTTCGATTTGAGCGTCTTGGCCAGCGCAAAGTGATAAAACGGCGCAAGCGGTGCGCCTTCGCCGCCAAGCGTGACGTCGGCTGTGCGAAAATCCCAGACCACCGGCACATCCAGCGCCTCGGCCAGCACCTGCCCATCGCCCACCTGCACCGTCTCTCTCTGGTCGGGGCGGTGAAACAAGGTCTGGCCATGAAAGCCCACGATCTCAGCGCCATCAAATTCTCCCAGCAACTCGGCATGGGCTACCTCAACCACCTCAGCCGCAGCCTCCACATCCGGGCCTGAAATCTGTTCAAGAGCTTTTCGTAAAACCGCGCGTTCGGACTTTGAATAAGGCCGATACGCCGTCTTCCCAAATTCAAAAACCGTTGCGCCATCGGTGCGGATCATCGCCGCATCCACCCCGTCAAGCGAAGTGCCCGACATGGCGCCAAGCGCCCAGATCGCTCCATCATCGCTCATGGCTTTTCCTTTGTTCCCGACACTCGTATACGTGGCGCGCACGCCTTGGCCCAAGCATAAACGGATGACCATGACCTACCACCCGAAATCTGAATTTCTTGCCACGATCATGTCGCGCGGGTTCGTGCAGGATTGCACCGATCTGCAGGAACTGGACGAGACGTTTCGCCGTGGCGTGGTGACGGGCTATATCGGTTTTGACCTGACGGCGACCTCGCTGCACATCGGCAACCTTGTCCAGATAATGTTGCTGCGCTGGATGCAAAAGACCGGGCATCGCCCGATCACCTTGATGGGCGGCGGCACGACAAAGGTGGGCGATCCATCCGGCAAGGACGAGATGCGCAAGATCATCTCGGTCGATCAGATCAACGCCAATGCGGACGGCATTCGTCAGGTGTTTTCGCGCTATATTTCCTATGGTGATGGCCCGACGGACTCGCCTCTGGTGAACAACGCCGAGTGGCTGGACAAGCTGGGCTACATCGATTTTCTGCGCGACATCGGCAAGCATTTCACCATCAACCGGCTTTTGGCCTTTGAAAGCGTCAAATCCCGCCTCGACCGCGAACAGGCACTCAGCTTCATCGAATTCAACTACATGCTCTTGCAAGCCTACGACTACCTTGAGCTTTACCGCCGCTACGGCTGCGTTCTGCAGATGGGCGGCTCAGACCAGTGGGGCAACATCGTCTCGGGCGCTGATCTGATCCGCCGGGTCGAACAGGCGAACGCCTTTGGCCTGACCACGCCGCTGGTCACCCGTGCTGACGGCAAGAAAATGGGCAAATCTGCAGATGGTGCGGTCTGGCTGAACGAAGACATGATGTCGGGTTATGAATTCTGGCAGTGGTGGCGCAATGTGCCCGATGCGGATGTTGGCAAGTTTCTGAAAATGTTTACGGAAATGAGCCTTGAAGAGTGCGAACGCCTCGGCGCCCTTGGCGGCTCAGAGATCAATGAAGCCAAGATCATCCTCGCCAACGAGGTGACGACACTGTGCCGCGGCGCGGATG
>JABDJX010000297.1 GCA_013003245.1 Silicimonas sp.
CATTCGCACAACGCCTCGGACAATTGCGGCGTCGAAGGCCCGACCGATGACGCTGAAATTCAAGCCAAGCGCGAACGCCGCAAGCGCAATCTGATCGCCACGCTGATGCTGTCGCAAGGCACGCCGATGATGCTGGCAGGCGACGAGGTGTCCAACAGCCAGGGCGGCAACAACAACGCCTATTGTCAGGACAACGAGATCGGCTGGATCGATTGGCCGGAAGAGGGTGACCCGTTCTTTGCCGTCTGTGAAAAGGCCATCGCCTTCCGCAAGGCGCATCCGATCCTGCGGCAACGGCGGTTCCTGCACTCGCGCTCGCGGCTGACGGACAATGAGCCTGACCTTTTCTGGCGGCAGGCCAACGGCAAACCGATGAAGCAGGCCGATTGGGATGATCCGGAACTGAAAACGCTGGTGGCCGAGATGCGCATGGCCTCTGGCTCGCCCGAATACGTCAAACGCGAAGGTGCCTTACTGATCGTGCTGAACGCAGGCGAGGCCACGAAAGTCAGCCTGCCCAAAGCGCGCAAAGGAGAGCATTGGGTGCGCCGTTTTGATACCGCGGAAGACGCGGTGACGGGCCATTTCCATGGCAATGCCATTGCTGAAAACGCGGTCGTTGTGTTTGTGCTAGAAGATGTGTGATCCAAGGGGAGAGATGCGATGAACGAGACAATCCAGACCCAGCCAATAGACGGCCAGAAGCCGGGCACAAGCGGGCTGCGCAAGAAAACACGCGTCTTCATGGAGCCGCATTACCTGGAGAACTATGTGCAAGCGATCTTTGACGGGATCGGCGGCGTTGAAGGCGCAACTTTGGTCGTCGGCGGCGATGGTCGCTATTTCAACGACCGCGCCATTCAGGTGATCCTGCGCATGGCCGCGGCCAATGGGGCCGCGCGTTGCATCGTCGGGCAGGGTGGTTTGCTTTCCACGCCCGCCGCGTCGCATCTGATCCGCAAGCGGGGCGCTGATGGCGGGTTGATCCTGTCAGCCAGCCATAATCCTGGGGGGCCAGACGCTGATTTTGGGTTGAAGTACAACGGCCCCAACGGTGGCCCAGCGACCGAGGGCGTCACCGACAAGATCTTTGCACGCACCAAGGACATTACCGCCTACAAAATCTTCACCGCCACCGACGCTGACCTTGAAACGCTTGGCGAAAGCACGCTTGGCGATCTGGCGGTCGAGATTGTCGATCCGGTGGAAGATTATGCAGCCCTCATGGAAACGCTGTTTGATTTCAACAAGATCGCAGACCTTTTCAAATCCGGTTTCACCATGCGCTTTGACGCCATGCATGCGGTCACCGGCCCCTATGCCACCGCCATTCTTGAGGACCGCCTTGGCGCGCCCAAGGGCACGGTGATCAATGGCACCCCGTCGCCGGACTTCGGCAAGGGCCACCCAGACCCCAACCCGATTTGGGCCAAGCCGCTGATGGACGAGATGTACGGGCCAGACGCCCCCGACTTTGGCGCGGCCTCTGACGGCGACGGCGACCGTAACATGATTGTCGGCAAAGGGGCTTATGTGACACCGTCCGACAGCCTCGCGTTACTGGCCGCCAAGGCGCATCTTGCACCGGGCTACAAAGGTGGCCTTGCGGGCGTCGCGCGCTCGATGCCAACCTCGGGCGCTGTGGACCGTGTGGCGGAAAAGCTGGGCATCGCGTGCTATGAGACGCCGACGGGCTGGAAGTTTTTCGGTAACCTGCTCGATGCAGGCAAAGCCACGCTTTGCGGCGAAGAAAGTGCGGGCACCGGTTCTGATCACGTACGCGAAAAGGACGGCCTTTGGGCGGTGCTGCTCTGGCTCAACATTCTTGCCGAGACCGGGCAGTCAGTGTCCGAGATGATGAACGACCTCTGGTCTGAATTTGGCCGCTGTTATTACTCGCGCCACGATTACGAAGACGTTGATGTGGACAAGGCACACGCTGTCATGGACGGCCTGCGCGTCGCGCTTCCTGAACTTGCAGGTCAGCAGGTCGAAGGTCTGACAGTCGCCTTTGCCGACGAATTTTCCTATGATGATCCCGTCGATGGCAGCCATTCAGCAGGTCAGGGCATCCGCATAGGGTTTGAAGGCGGCGGCCGTGCCGTTTTCCGCCTGTCCGGCACCGGCACAGAGGGCGCAACAATCCGTGTTTATCTGGAGCGACTGGAGTCCGATCCGGCGCGCCTGAACGTGGCGCCAGAAACCGCGCTCGCCCCCATCATCGCGGCAGCGCTTTCTCTCTCTGACCTCAAAGCAAGAACCGGCCGCGACGCTCCAAACGTGATCACCTGAGTTTCATTGGTCCCAAAATATGTCGAGGTTCTCTTGTGTGTTGCACAGCAATGCACTGCCGACAGGTGATTGCCGGCAATCATCGAAAGGGGGCAGAGCCCCAGCGGGTCGCCGTGGGCGCAGCCCAGGGCGAAAAAGGGATAATGGCAACCCTTTGCCGTTTTTCCACAGCAGCTGTCTTTTCAATGACCGCTTTTCATGGCAACAGCATCGCTTGATAAGGCTGCCTGCGTGGCAAAAGTACAAGTGACCGAAGCGAGGAACGACCGCACATGAACGCATGGACCAAAGTCCCCGCAGACGATCTGCGCGATCGGATTGAACGGCATCTGACCTACACGATTGGCAAGGACAAGGCGCACGCCAGCACTTATGACTGGCGGATGGCGGTCAGCTATACCGTACGCGACCTGATCGTTGATCCGTGGTTTGACGCTACACGGCGCACCTATGAGGAAAGCGGAAAACGCGTTTATTATCTGTCGCTTGAGTTCCTTATCGGGCGCATTCTTGAAGACGCCATCGTCAACCTTGGTCTGCAGGAACAGATCGAAGACGTACTGCGCGAAGACGGTATTTCCCTGCAGGATGTGATCGAGGATGAGCCCGACGCAGCACTTGGAAATGGTGGTCTAGGCCGTCTTGCGGCCTGTTTTCTGGAATCCATGTCGACCCTGGGCTGTCCGGCGTTTGGCTATGGTATCCGTTATGAACATGGGCTTTTTCGCCAGCGCTTTGAGGGCGGCCGTCAGGTGGAAACGCCCGAGGATTGGTTAAATCAGACCCATCCCTGGGAATTTGAGCGTCCCGAGGCAAGTTATACGGTCCCGTTTAAGGGCGTGATCGACGAAGGTGGCGTGTGGCATCCGGCGGAAACTGTCGTTGCGCGCGCCTATGATACGCCGATTGTTGGCTGGCAGGGCGTTTGGGCTAATACTTTGCGACTTTGGGGCGCTCAGCCGACTGAACTATTTGATCTTGAAAGATTTAACTCGGGCGATCACACCGCAGCGGCAGAGCCCGAGGCACTGGCGCGAACGCTCAGCCGGGTGCTCTACCCGGAGGATGCCACCGAAAGCGGTAAGGAATTGCGACTGAAGCAGGAGTTTTTCCTGACCTCGGCGGCGTTGCAGGACATCCTGCGTCGTTTTCTCAGCGAACATGACGATCTGAGCCTGCTGCCCGAAAAGGTGGCCATTCAGATGAATGACACCCACCCGGCGTTAGCTGGCCCCGAGTTGATCAGGCTCTTGATTGACGCGCATGGGATTGAGTGGCGCACGGCCAAGGACATCGCCTCGAACTGTCTGAACTATACCAACCACACGCTGTTGCCCGAAGCGCTGGAGCGGTGGTCGACATGGCTGATGGGGCGTGTTCTGCCGCGCCACATGCAGATCATCGAACAGATCGATGCCGAGCATCACGAGGCAACAGGTTGTCCGCCGCACCTGCAGATTATCGATCAGGATCAAGTTCATATGGGCACGCTTGCCTTTGTCATGGCGCATCATGTGAACGGTGTTTCGGCTTTGCACACCGATCTGATGCGCGACACTGTTTTTGCCGATCTGAACGCGCTTTACCCCGGGCGCATCCTGAACCAGACCAACGGTGTCACGCCGCGGCGCTGGCTGAAGCTTTCCAATCCCGGTCTTGCCGGTGTGATTACACAGACCGTTGGTCCGGGATGGGAAACCGATCTGAACCGGCTGGCCGGGCTTAAAGGATTTGAAGACGACGCAGAGGTGTGTCGCGCGATCCGCGGTGCCAAACACGCCAACAAGGTGGCGTTTTCAAACTGGGTGCAAGATCAGATGGGCATCGCCATTGATCCAGACGCGATGTTCGATGTGCAGATCAAGCGCATCCACGAATACAAGCGCCAGCTTTTGAACATCTACGAGACGATTGCCCGCTGGAACGCCATTCGGAAAAACCCTGATGCGGGGTGGACGCCTAGGGTGAAAATCTTTGGTGGCAAGGCAGCGCCGGGCTATTTCGTGGCTAAGGATATTATCCGCCTTATCAATGACGTGGCCCGCGTTGTTAACAATGATCCCGTCACGGGCGATCTGCTTAAGGTCGTCTACCCTGCCAACTATAACGTCTCGATGGCACAACGGTTGATCCCGGCGGCGGACCTTTCCGAGCAAATCTCGACCGCAGGCAAAGAGGCTTCGGGCACTGGCAACATGAAGTTCACGATGAACGGCGCGCTGACAATTGGCACGCTTGATGGGGCCAACGTTGAGATTCGCGAACATGTGGGGGCAGAGAACTTTTTCCTCTTCGGCATGACGACCGACGAGGTTCAGACGTGCTATCAGAACACCAACCATGCGCGCGAGGCGGTCACCGCCAGCCGCACCTTGAAAGCAGTTTTGGAGATGATCCACGACGGACTGTTCAGCCCCGGTGAGACCAAGCGCTATCACGGGCTTGTCGATCAGACTTGGAACTATGACCCGTTCCTTGTGGCGTCTGATTTTGAAAGCTACGTGGCGTGTCAGGCCGATGTTGATGCAGCCTTTGCCGACCATGGCCGGTGGGACAAGCTGGTGATCCGCAATGTCGCAGGCTCTGGTTATTTCTCGTCCGACCGGACGATCAAAAGCTATATGGATGACATCTGGGGTGCCAAAAGCCTGCTCAGGAACTGAGTTTCAGCGTGCCGTCGTTTTTGATGTAGGCAAAGCCGTTTCCGGGCAGCGTGAGTGATGTGGCTGAAAGCGTTGCGTTATTTGGACCGACGATTTCGCCTTTGCCTTTTGCTTTCAACTCAACGGGTTTGGGTGAGAGGTTGAAGACGCAGGTGAGGCATTCGCTTTTCGTCTGGCGATGGAAAGCAAGGATAGGCTCGGGAAGAGTGAGAAATTTCGTCTTGCCGCGGCTCAGCGCATTGCTTGCTTTCCGAAAGGCGATTGTGTCTTTGTAAAAGGCTAAAATGCCGTCATCGCCTTGCTGATCCACCGCATTTGCAGCTTGTGGCGGTTTGACAGGTAACCACGGCGTGCCACCCGAAAAGCCAGCGTTGGGCGCGTCCTTTTCCCAAACCATTGGCGTACGACACCCATCGCGGCCCTTGACGGCGGGCCAGAACCGGATCGCGGGAGGGTCGGTCAATTCTTCGAATACCAGCTCGGTTTCCGTCTGTCCCAGTTCCTCGCCCTGATAGATGCCGATGGTGCCCTCGAACGACATCAGCATCGCACAGCATAGCCGCGCCATCGCATCGTCACTGACCGCATGCTCGGCCCAGCGTGTGACCTGTCGGGGCACATCATGGTTGGAAAACGACCAATAGGGGTGACCGTCAGGCGCGCCGCGTTGAAAGCCCTCGATACAGTTCTGAAAGTGCTCGGCGGTGAAATCAGGCCCCAGCATCGCAAAGCTGTAGGCCATGTGCAGCCGCGATGTGCCAGCGGTGTATTCGCCCATGATCTCGATCGAGCGGTGGCCAACTTCGCCAACCTCTCCAACCATCATGATGTCATCATACTGGTCCGTCAGGGCGCGTAATTTCTCAAGAAAAGCAAGGTTCTCCGGCCGGGTCTTGTTGTATATATTGCGCTGCATGCCATACAGATCGGTCGCCATCACCTGTCGTCCTGCGGCCTGTGCAGGCGGGTTCGAGCGCAGTTTCTGGTCGTGGAAGTAGTAGTTCACGGTATCGAGCCGAAAACCATCCAATCCGCGATCTAGCCAGAATTCACAGGTTTCAAGGATCGCGTCGATCACGTCCGCGTTGTGAAAGTTCAGGTCGGGCTGCGAGATCAGGAAGTTATGCAGGTAATACTGCCCCCGCTGCGGATCAAACTCCCAGGCAGGGCCGCCGAAATGGCTGTGCCAGTTGGTAGGAGGCGATCCGTCGGGTTCAGGATCAGCCCAGACGTACCAATCGGCCTTTGGGTTGTCGCGGCTGACGCGGCTTTTCTTAAACCATGCGTGCTGATCGGAGGTATGAGACAGCACCTGATCGACGATCACCTTCAGCCCCAGATCATGAGCTGCGGCGATCAGCGCATCAAAATCTTCAAGCGTGCCAAAGATCCGATCAATCGCGGTGTAGTCCGAAACGTCATAGCCCATGTCTTTTTGTGGCGATTGAAAAATGGGTGAAATCCAGATGCAATCCGCACCAAGGTCGGCCACATGGGGCAGGCGGCGTGTGATGCCGCGCAAATCGCCGATGCCGTCGCCTTTGTCATCCTGATAGGACCGCGGGTAAATCTGGTAGATCACCGCGTCACGCCACCACTCTTGCATACTGCCTCCTGTTCGCCTTGGATGATCAGATTAGCAAGAAATGCAGGCGCGGAAAGAAGTTATTCGAAGGCGTCGAGATAGGTTTGTCCAAGTCGGGCCGTTGTTGCGGCAAATCCAGGGGCCAGCGCTTGCGGCTCGGGGGCTTCGATATGGCTGCCGATCCACGCCAAAAGTGCCATGCGGCGGAGCATGATGAAGGTCTCAATCTCGGCTTCGTCTTCGGGCGGCAGTGCGCGGACCGAACGGTAACCGTGCAGCCATGCCGTCTTAAGGTCAGGGATGCGCGGATCGTCCTCGATAAAGCTGATGGCGGCGGCAAAATCGTACATGAACCACCCCCATCCGCAGTCGTCGAAATCGATAACGCGCGTGTTTGTGCCGTGGACAAGCAGGTTGGCAAGGCGCATATCGGCATGGATCAGGTTGTAACGGTCTGGTGCTTTGCCGAAAGCGGCGAGCCGCTGGCGCACCCGTGCTTCAACCTGTTCCAAGATTGCGCGTGTGGCTGGCTCAACTTCAGGCGCATCGCGCCAGTTGCCCCATGTGGGCGCATCGCCGAATACCGCATCGACATCCCAGGTAAGCCTTTCAAACGGCTCTGGTTTTCTCCAGTTTTGCACATGAGTATGGCACCGTGCGGCGATGGCCCCAAGCTCTTTAAACCCTGCGGTCATGTCGCCGCTCTCGTCGGGTGCCTGACCTTCGACAAAGTGAAACAGAACCAAAAACCGCTGGGCCAACTCTTCCGTTTGCGCCTCCTGAATCGCCTCTCCGTTGCGCCCAAGATAATACCCCGGCGTTTCAATCACCGCGTCTTTGCTGAGGGCGTCAAGCCACGCCAATTCGCAGGCGATGGCACGCCGCGTATGATAGTCCTCTCGATGCACCCGTAAAACGGCCTTAAACTCCGGAGCCTCGACCAGATAGGTGCAGTTCTCGGCCACGTTGATCAGCCGCGCGCTTCCACCGTCTGGAATTTCCCACAGCCGCAGGGCGTTTGCGACCAAACGCTCAAGGTGGCCCAGCATCTGATCTAACGGCATGGCAGACATCGGCAGCTTCCAAAGGCTCTTTCCGCGCGCTTCATGGCGGGATAGGTCAGGGTTGTCGACAGGCAAAAAGGAGGCCCCGCGATGAGCGACGCCTTTGATCCCGAAAAAGACGGTGCGCAAATGTCGTACACAAGCGACATGAGTTATGGCGACTATCTGGGCATGGACCAGATGCTGGCGGCGCAAGACCCGCTTTCGGATGCTCATGACGAGATGCTGTTTATCATCCAGCACCAGACGTCAGAGCTTTGGATGCGGCTGATTTTGCACGAGCTTGATGCCGCGCGGGGTCATATCGGGACGGGCGCACATGCGCAGGCGTTCAAAATGCTGGCGCGGGTGGCGCGGATTTTCGAGCAGTTGAACAACGCATGGGATGTGCTGCGCACGATGACGCCAAGCGATTACACCACGTTTCGCGAGAGCCTTGGTGCGTCAAGCGGGTTTCAGTCGCATCAGTACCGATTGATCGAATACATGCTTGGGAACCGCAATCAGGCGATGCTGAAGGTGCACGAACATCGGCCCGACTTGCATGCGATGCTGACGCGAGAGTTGGAGCGCCCGTCGCTCTATCACGTCGCCTTGCGGGCGCTTGAAGACGAGATGGACGTCGCTTTTCCTGACGAGGCCTACCGGATGGACGCACCGCACCAGCCGGTCGAGGCCATCGCAGAGGCGTGGATGCACATCTATCGCGATCCGCAAAAGCATTGGGTGCTTTACGAGTTGGCCGAAAAGTTGGTGGATTTGGAGGATTACTTTCGCCGCTGGCGATTCAACCACGTGACGACGGTCGAGCGTGTGATTGGTTTCAAACGTGGCACGGGCGGGACAAGTGGCGTGAAATACCTGCGGAAAATGCTTGAGGTCGAGCTCTTTCCCGAACTCTGGCACATGCGAAGTGGACTTTAGGACATGGGCGTTTCCCTCCCCCGCAAAGAGCTGTTCGATCTGCCCGAGGGCGTGATTTACCTCGATGGCAACTCGCTTGGCGTGCTGCCAAAGTCCGTGCCCGAGCGGTTGGCGCAGGTCACGCGTGACGAATGGGGCAAAGAGTTGATCCGCGGTTGGAACACCGCGAAATGGATGGATCAGCCCGCCCGCGTAGGTGACAAACTGGGACGGCTGATCGGTGCGCCGCAGGGCAGTGTGATGATTGGGGACACGCTGACGATCAAAGTGTTTCAGGGGCTGGCCGCCAGCCTGCAGATGCGCCCCGATCGCAAGGTGATCCTGTCGGACACCGGCAATTTTCCGACTGACCTTTATATGGCCGAGGGGCTGATCGACACCATCGGCAAGGGGCACGCGTTGCAGTTGGCGAAACCTGAGGCGGTGCTGGACGCGATTGATGACAGCGTTGCCGTGGTGATGCTGACACAGGTTGATTACCGCACGGGCCGGATGCACGACATGGCCGCGATCACGCGGCGTGCTCACAAGGTGGGAGCTGTGATGCTGTGGGATCTGGCGCATAGCGCTGGCGCGCTGGAAGTGGATATCGCCGGATCAAATTGCGAATTTGCCGTCGGCTGCACATATAAGTACCTTAACGGCGGGCCCGGTGCGCCTGCGTTTATCTACGTTCGCCCCGACCTGATTGGCACAATCAAACCGACGCTGGCAGGGTGGCTGGGCCACGATGCTCCGTTTGCGTTCGAGACCGGATACCGCCCTGCGCCGTCAATTGGCCGGATGCGTGTGGGCACGCCACCTGTGTTGCAAACCAGTGCGTTAGAGGCCGCTCTTGATGTCTGGGAGGGGGTCGACATGGCTGATCTTCGTGCGGCGTCGGTAGCTTTGTGCGAAGTATTCATCAAGCAGGTCGGGGCGCGCTGTCCCTCTCTGACGCTTGCCAGCCCGCGCGACGCAGCGCAGCGCGGCAGTCAGGTTTCGTTTGCCTTCCCCGATGGCTATGCGGTGATGGCGGCGTTAATCGAGCGCGGGGTGATCGGTGATTTTCGCGCGCCCGACATCATGCGCTTTGGCTTCACGCCGCTTTACATCGACCGCAATGATGTGATCGCCGCAGTTGATATCCTTGCCGACATCATGGACCGGAAAACATGGAAAGACCCAAAGTACCATGTAAAGCAGGCGGTGACCTAAGCGTCAGCTATTGAAAAACGCCGCCCGCCACACTTTGGCAAGGGCCGAGAACTGCGCTTCTGGCTGGGTCAGATCATCCATTTGCCGGATGACCCTGTCGGTCAGTGACTCTAACCGGGTTTGAACACGCTCGTCCAAAGTCTGGTCGATCTTCAACTGTGCCTGCTCATCACCGGAGGTTTCCGCGATGCGCGTTTCGCGCTTTTCGATCCGGTCGGTGAACTCTGTAGCGAGGCTTTGCAGTTCGATGCTCAATTCCAGCATAAACTCCATATCGCGCAGCAGTTTCGTGCGCGCCTGCACCAGTGACAGCCGGTTCAGCCCGTAAACCTGAATAGACACGGCACCTATGGCACTAACGGCGCGGTCGCCTGCGTCTTCTGCAATGTCCTGCAGATCGCCAAGCACGGGTAGGCGGAGCGTATCATTGGGTGCGAGCGGCTTGGGGTAAACGATGCTGATCAGCGCATCAGGCGCGCTGCGTTCGACGTGAAAGACCAGATGCTCTTTCGGGTCATCGCGGGTGGGGTCCAACAGCAGGCGCTCTTCGCGGGCAATGTCCACATCCCTGCCGGTTGTGTCCCACTTTGCACGCGGACTGTCAGAGGTCAGCGGAAACGCCGATTGCTTGCCTGTCTTGAATGTCTTTCCGCGAGCAAAATCGCCTTGGTCGTTTAGCTCGACCATGGTGCCGTTCACGTCCGGTTCGGGCGTGCGCTGCTTTCGCTTTCGGTTGCAATCGATGCAACTGGGTACAAGGTTCTCCCAATCCATAGCCAACCACCAATACCCCCGGTGGTCGTCCTCGCCTTCAACCGCCCCTTTCGGGCGATAATGTTCTACATCGACAGGTTGGGTTTTGGCATAGAAGCTTTCGCAGTAGGCGCACTTGCCGTGAAACAGCTCATCAAGAGCGCGTTTCACGTCCGCACCTTTATAGCGCGAAAACTCGAACGACTTGTCAGAGGCTTCCGTAATGAAGTGCGCTTCGGCGCGCTGCAATTCGGTCAGATCATCGCTGGTAAATGGCTTGTCCAGGCTTTCTGGCGTGACGTCCGGATCTCGGTCAACTTTGATCATGACATCAATGCCCGAAGCCGCTTTTTGATCTCCTCCTTTGCGGCCTTGCGGGCTCTGGCGTTGCCCGCGTGGTCAAGGCCGCGCCGTTCCTTAAGGTACTCGGCCACAGCTTCCTGCACGACGCGCGCAATCTCGGTCTGGCCATAGGGCAGGGCCGAGGTGACGATGCGCCTTAATTCCGCAGTGGCGCTCGGGTCAGGGTCCACCTCGGATGTGCGTTGTGACAGAAGATCGGCTGCATGAGCCAGCGAGCGGTCGGTTTCGGGGTTGTCAGTCGAGAGCAGTTGGAAAAGCTCTGATGTTAAAAGCTGTTCGATGGTCATCGCCTCGACGTTTTCAAACCCCTCCACCGGTTCCACACGTTCCGGCATTCCCAATCCTGTGTTGTCGACGTTCTGATAGCGGTTAAGCGCCAGAACTTCGCCATCAAACATGCCGCGCACGCACAAGGGGTCGTGGCTGGTGATGATGAAGGTCACCTTGGGCAGGGCGCGGCGTAGCCCGGTGATGACGTGAAGTTTCCACCGTGGGTGCAGATGCGCCTCAATCTCGTCAATCAGCACAATGGCGGGCGTGCGGCGCGCTTGCGACACATCACCCTTGGTGCGTTTCATCAGCCCTTCGAGCACATCGCACACTAAGGCGAAGACAGCGCGATATCCTGATGAGACGATGTCCATCCGCTGTGGCACGGTATAGGTTTTCCCGTCCGGGCCTTCGCGTTCGATGTTGATCTTGCACCGGTTGGCGGCCTTGTCGACCTCGATCGTGTCAAACGCACCGTCGATCTGGATGATGTGGCGTAGCGCGCGGACAACCTGATCCAGATCGTGGGGTTTCAGCTTGCAAAGCCATGTTTCCGGTTGCGGCAATTGCCGGTCGTTGTGAAACAGCGTCTCGACATGGCGAAGGGTCGAGCGCCGCTTGGTTTTTCCATAAAGCCGGTGTGCGCCATAGGCAAAAACGGGCGGCACTGGCGCGGAGCGGTTACCGCCTTCCTTGAAGGGTGTTTTTGCGGATTTGCTGCCGTCGATGGCAAGGGTGACGCGCGTGCCCGCGCTGCTGTCACCATCGGGGTGAAAGCTGACTTCGACCTTGCTGCGCCGCACCGGGGATTTTTTCGGATCACCCATGTACTCGGGATTAAGGGTGAGGTTCGCGGTCTCAACCTTCAGCCGCTCGCGGTGTTCGGCGGGCATCAGCGTAAGTGCTATGGCCTCAAGGATGCTGCTTTTGCCGGTGGCGTTCTCGCCAAGGATCAGCACGCAAGGCGCCTCGGGCAGATTGGACGAGGTCGCGGCATTGGCCACCAGACGCGCCTTGGTGGTGGAGGATAGTTCGCGCGCGATGTCAAAAGTGATCTTTTCCAGGGATTTGTAAGTGGTCAGATCGACGCTTGAGAGTCGGGGTTCTGGTGTGGACGGAGTGGTGACTGCATCGATGGAAGGTTGGACGGATTCCCTGACCGGACTGTCTTCGTCGTTGATCTCTTCGAGGGCGTTGGCCAGCCAGATGTTGAACGACTCCTCCCCGGCAAGTTTTGTAATCGTTTTGCTGATCCGCGCAGGAGAGAGCGACAGGCGACCGCCACGTTGATCCAGTATCTTTCCGGCAATGCGATGCAGGAACAAGTACCACGCGCCATTGCCCGTTTGCCCCATCGTGTCGCCGTTGGGCACGATGCTCCAATCGTTCAATTGCATCACACCCAATGCATTTTCCAACATATCTCGCCGCGCGGTGACCTTGGGCGTGCTGTTTAGCTTGAAATGCTCAATCGTAAGCTGGGCGCGCGAGTTGAGTCCGATCAACTCACCGGAGCGCATGATCGAAAAATAGCGCGTTGGCTGATCAAGTTCGCCGGGGAAAATCAGTTGTGCGTTTTCATTTCCGTCGTCTCCCGATTTGGGAGCATATCCTGCACGATTTCCGTGCACCGGAAAATCGTTTGGCGCGCTGGGCCTGCACTCGGCACAGATCGGGTAAAGGTTGCGCCACGAGAAGGCGAGCCAAAGATAACTCTCTTCGTTCTCAAGTGGCTTTGTTGGCGTTGCATAGGCGGGCGGGCGGAAACGATAGACCTCAAGCGGCACGTTTTGACGCTCGCAGAATGCGCAACACCCGCCGGTCATTTTGATCAGGGCAGCCAGCACATCGTCGTCAAAGGGTGATTTCCAGACCGGGGGAATATCGGTCTGTTCGCGCCGTTTTGGCGCAAGCCTCATATGCTTTTCAACAGTGTCGCGTAACCTGCTAAAACGGGCAGAAAAAAGCGACGTGGGTTGCGCATTGGCGCGCCCGTCATGATTGAAAAAAATCACCTCAAGCGCCTCCTTCCATCCCCTTGGGCACGCGGTCCTCGACCGCCACCAATCTCATCTCGGCATCCGCATGGGGCACATCGCCCTGCCGTACGCTTTTGCGGCCCGGATCGTCGTGCAGCGCCTTGGCGTTGGCTCCTATCCCGCTCAGGTCCTCGGCCAGTTTGGCAAACGGGTCCTGTCGCCAACCGTTCGTGCCGTCTTTTACGGCATGAGTATTCAGAATCTTGGCATAGTCCGCGTCAAAGGCCTCGGACATACTTGCCAGCGCGCCTTCAAGCGTGGGCAAAAGCGCCTGTGCACGGCTCAGCTGCTGGTCCCTCATATCGAACTGTGACAGCAACCGATCGCCAGCCTTCCCGCCAAGAGAGGCCAGAAAATCGATCGTCTTGGGCGACATTGTCAGGTTCAGTCCACCTTCGCGCGCCTCATCCAGTCGCACTGTAACAATCCGTTCGGCATAACCCGGCAGCATCGATTGCATCTTGTCCTGCCAGTCTTTTGCCGTGTTCAAAATGGCCATCAGAAAGCTTGGCAGACTGCTGACTTCTTCGATTGGCAACGCGGTGCTTTGGCTTGGTTTCTTGGGCAAATTGATGCGGTCTTCGTGGTGGTCCGGGTCGAAGGCATCCAGTGCAATGCCGAAGGTTGGACGCGACGGCAGAAAAGCATCGAAAAAATGGATTGGGAAATTAGAAGATATGCCGCCGTCTGAAAACAGGCATCGGCGGAACGTTTTGCCTGCCTGATAGTCGATCCGCCACAGCGGCACGGCGCTGATCAGGCCGGGAAAACTGAGGCTGAGACGCGCAACAAGGTAGACGGGAAACTCCTCTCCGACGGGCAGTTGATAAAGGTCTTTTGGCAAGTCCGCAGGATCGCCCTTGCGTGGTTGGCGCTGGGTACCCGTCTGGCAAAGGTAGGTAACGATGTTGTCGGGAAAGAGGCGGTCAAATTCGCCTTTTGAAAAGAAATGAATGCTGGTTTCTAGCGGCAAACGGTAGGGTCGCTTTGACGACAGATCGGTTGTCATCGTGGCCACGGTGATCCCGTGCTTGCGCAAGTCACCCACGGTCAAAGGGGGGCCGGTCTTGTCCGCGATCAGATCGATCTTTTGGGCAATCCAGTCGCCGAAAGCTGGCTGTTTTTGCGGGCCTTGCGTTTTTCCGGTGCACAGGCCGAAATCCTGCGCGGGCAGGTCGACCAAAACCATGCGCTTGACCGAAAGCAGGATCAGAATGACCGCGAGCAAAAGCGAAAGAACAACGCCCAGAATGCCCAATACAAGGTTGCCGGTGGCATACCCGATCAAAAGCGAAACCAGCGCCAGAAGGCCTCCGATAATGGCTTGCGTGGAAAATATGCGCAGCCCGGCCCAAATCATGGCCACGACGCCGCCCTTTGTATTGGGCTCGATGGCAGCCAGCAGCAACTTGAACAGGGGTTTTGTCGCGGTGGTTGGCTGAAAGAGGCCCAGCATGTTTTCGCCAAGCTCGGTTGCGACGCCACCAATGTCGTCAAAGCCTGACATGGTTTGCGCGTTTTCCTGACGCCGATATTCCGCGGCTGCTGCAAAAGCTGCGGCAATCGCGCCAGCGGATGTGCCGCCGATGGAGCGTAGGCGGTATTTGGTGGCGATCTTCTGAATAGCGTGAGGGTAGACAACGCCAGACGTTATGCCGCCCTTCATGATCAGGTCGCAGTCTGAAAGCTCTGTTGTCATGGCAATTTCCTCCGCTCAGATAGAGGTTTAAGCTTGCACGCGAGATGCGCGCCCTCGCAAGGGACTGGTGCTAAGGTTTTGTGAAATCGGCCCGTTCTCGCGTGAAAAGGGTCTAAAACCCGACCGCGGCGCCATCTTTACGCGGGTCCGAGCCACCAAGATAGGTTCCGTTATCCAGTCGTTCGATCAATTGTGCGCCGCCAAATCCGAAGGCGTTGTCAGGCGCCTCTGAGGTAATCTCATGTCCCATGTTGCGCAGCGCTTCCAGCGTAGGTGCAGGCAGGGACGTCTCGCAGGCCACACCAAGGCCTTGCGTGACCCGCCAGCGGGGAGCATCAACGGCCATCTGTGGGTCTTGGCCGAAAAGTTGTGTGCGTAGCACCATTTGCAAGTGACCTTGCGCCTGCATCGGGCCGCCCATGACGCCAAAGCTCATCTTTGGTGCGCCGTCTTTCATCAAGAAACCGGGGATGATCGTGTGAAAAGGACGTTTGGAGGAGCCAACGCAGTTTTGATGGGTCGGGTCGAGAGAAAATCCTGCCCCACGGTTTTGCAGCGAAACGCCAGTGCCGGGCACGACCACGCCTGATCCGAAGCCTGCGTAATTCGATTGGATGAACGATACCATCATGCCAGAGGCATCGGCAGCGGTCAGATAAACTGTACCGCCGTCTTTCGGTGCGCCTGCGCCAAAGTTGGTGGCGCGGTTTGGGTCGATCAGCTTGGAACGTGTGGCCAAGTAGCCGTCATCCAGCAAGTCAGAAACAGTAATGCAGTTCATATGGTCGAGATCGGCCACAAACGCCTCGGCATCGCGCAGGGCAAGCTTCATCGCTTCGATCTGCAGATGCAGTGTTGCGGGGTCGTCAACGTCCATGTCGCGGATCGCGGTTTGCGAAAGAATGCCAAGGCCCATCAACGCAGCAATCCCCTGACCGTTGGGCGGGATCTCGTGCAGCGTCAGGTCATCAAACTCCTTGCTGATCGTGCCACACCAGTCAGCGCGGTGATTGGCAAGGTCGTCCACTGTCAGCGCTGCGTCATGCTTTTTGGCGAAAGCGGCGATCTGTTCAGCAATCTCGCCTTCATAAAAAGCCTTGCCCTTGGTTTCAGCAATCTGCTGCAGGCTGCGCGCATGGCCCGGACTTTGGAAGACTTCGCCTGCCACTGGAACGCGGCCACCCGGCAAAAACACGTCCGCAAAGCCGGGTTGGTGGGCAAGCTGAGTCTCGGCGCGAGTCCAAAGATGGGCAATCATCGGAGAGACGGCAAAGCCGCGTGCGGCGTAGTCAATCGCGCGCTCGAAAAGCGCCTCGAACGGCAGCTTTCCAAACCGCTCCGAAAGCGCCACCCAAGCCGAGACTGCACCCGGCACCGTCACGCTCTCCCAGCCGTGGAACGGCATCGTATCGTGCCCGGCAAACCTTTCTGGCGTCCACCCTGCAGGCGCGCGACCCGAGGCATTCAGCCCGTGCAGTTGCGCGCCATCCCAGAGGATCGCAAAGGCGTCCGAGCCGATACCGTTGCCCGTTGGTTCGACAACCGTCAAAGTGATTGCTGCGGCCAAGGCGGCGTCCACTGCGTTGCCACCGCGTGCCAGCATCTCCAAGCCGGCTTGTGCGGCCAGCGGTTGCGATGTGGCGACCATGTTGCGGGCCAGAACCGGCGAGCGGCGCGAAGGGTAGGGATGGTGCACGCGAATGCTCATGAACGCGGCAGCCACCCAAGCGTTACCTCGGTCGGACCGCCGGGTTTGTACTCTGCCCCAAGCGGGCGCTCGTATCCAAGCGACGCGATATGCGCGAAGATATGGTCAAACGCGATCTCGCCCTGACCGGGCGCGCCGCGACCGGGGGCGGCGGCAAACTGAATGTGCCCAATCATCGGCAGCAATTTGGTCAACCGGTTGGTCAGATCGCCTTCCATCAGTTGAACGTGGTAGCAATCGAACATCAGCTTGAGGTTGCCTGCGCCCACTTCTTCAATGATTGCAACAGCCTGCGTCGTGGTCTTCAGGAAATATCCCGGTGCGTCATAGTGGTTCAGTGGTTCAATCAGTATGGTGATGCCGTGAGGGTCGGCTTGCGAGCAGGCATAACGCAGGTTGCTGATGAAACAGTCGTGGGCTTCCTGACCTTCTGCAAAACCCGCCATGACATGGATCGCGCCGCAGTCGATGGCCGCCGCATAGGCGACCGCTTCGTCAATCGCAACGCGCGCCTCATCCACGCGATCTGGCAAGGCCACCAATCCGTTGTCGCCCGCCGCGACATTCCCGCGCCGTGTGTTCAGCCCCAGCATCGGCACGCCGGTTTCGTCCAGCGCGGCAATCACGTCCGCCTCGGGCACATCGTAGGGCCAGTGGCACTCGACCGCGTCAAAGCCCGCCGCCTTGGCGGCCCGGATCGCGTCTGGCAGCGGCAACTCAGACCATAAGAAACCGAGGTTGGCTGAAAATTTCATTCCCACTCCACGTCAAATTTGGTCACCACCGCGCGCACTTGGTCGTCGTTCAGGGCCCGCGCGGTCACGCCGCGCAGCATCATCGCAAGGCGTGCGGTATCCTCAAGCTCTTCAATCGCGTTGCAGGCCGCTTCCACGTCTTTGCCCGCGACAACAGGTCCGTGGTTGGCCAACATCACGGCAGAGCGTTTGCCCGCCAGCCCGCGCACGGCGTCTCCCATCGCCGGATCACCGGGCAGAAAGAAGGGCAGCAGTTTGACCTTGCCAAGCTTCATGATCGCGTAAGGGGTCAGCGGCGGCAGGAAGTTGTCGGCATTGACTTCTGGCATCATCGAAAGAGCCACTGAATGACACGAATGCAGATGCACCACAGCACCCGCCGTACTGCGCGTGTCGTAAAACGCGGAATGCAAGGGCATTTCCTTGGTCGGTGCATCGCCCGAGATCAGGGTGCCCTTTGCGTCAAGGCGGCTCAAACGACCCGGATCAAGCCGCCCGAAACTGGTGCCGGTGGGAGAAACGAGCAAGCCACCATCATCGGTGCGCGCCGAGATATTGCCGGTGCTGCCGCCGGTCAGGCCGCGATCAAAAAGCGATTTAGCCAGCAGGCAGATGTGCTCGCGCAGCTGCGTTTCGGTCATGGGTTTGATGTCAGCACAGCCGCCGCCTTGGCAAAGAAATCGGGTGCGCCAAAATTACCGGACTTCAACGTCAATACAAGCTCGGGGCCTGCGCGCAGCGCGGGCACGCCGGGGTCAATCTCGGGCCCTATCGCAAGTTCGGTGGCGCGCGTGCCCAAAACAACGGCACCCGAGGTCTCGCCGCCAGCCGAGATAATGCCGCCGACGCCCGCCGCGACGAGTTGCTGTGCAACGGATTGGAAAAAGTGTTCGACACTTTCAGCGGCACGTTCGCGCCCGAAATCTGCCTGCACCGCTTTCACAACGTCTGGATCAGCCGAGCTATAGGCCAGAGGCACGCCGTCCGACGTCATCAGGAAGCCGACAACCTCTTCGGGTTTGAGCTGTCCCTCGATGACCGCGACGGCGTCGACCTCAAACGTCGGATGTTCGACCTTGTGGGCGGCGACCTGCGCGCGCGTCGCAACCGAGCAAGACCCGGAAAGCGCGACACATTTGCCACCTGTGCCCTGCCAGACGTTTGGTTCTGGCGAGAGCAGGCCTTTGGCGGCAAAATTCGCGGGCAACCCGATAGCGATGCCCGATCCACCCGTCAGCAAGGGCAGATCAGCCGCCGCGACACCAATACTGATCAGGTCTTCGTCTTTCAGCGCATCGACCACGATCAGCCGGTGGCCTGCGACGTGCTGCGCATCAAGGGCTTTGCGGATCGCTTCAGGCCCGGCAAAGACGGCTTCTGTATTTACATGACCAACCGCGCCAACAGTCTGATACCCAAGCCAGCGCCGCAAATCGGGATCGGTCATTGGCGTAAGCGGATGGTTTTGCATCCCGCTTTCGTTCAGCAGCACATCGTTCACAAAAAGGTGGCCTTGGTAAATAGACCGCCCCGTTCCGGGAAATGCCGGGCAAACGATAACGCGGGTGGCTCCCAAGGCATCCGCCAAGGCGTCTGCGACGGGTCCGATATTGCCGTCCTTTGTTGAATCGAAAGTGGAGCAATATTTGAACAGAAACTGGGTGCAGCCTTGGTCTTGAAGCCAAGCCAATGCCTTAAGCGATTGGGCAGTGGCTTCTGCCACTGGCACCGACCGCGTCTTCAGAGCGACAACACCAGCCTCTGTTGCAGGATCGGCAGGCCCCTGAGGCACGCCAGTATACTGCACAACTCGCATGCCCTGTTTGGCCAGCGTATTTCCCAGGTCACTCGATCCGGTGAAATCATCTCCGATGCAGCCCAAAAGCATGTCGTGCCTCCCTTTGACAGAGCGTCTGGGCCCCGTCTGCAAGCCTTATCAATCGGCGTATACGTTGTCGAATGCCGTGTGGCGCTTGGGGAAAGCCGGTTTGAAAGCAAGTTCACTCATGCCGGTTTTCAGACATGAGTGAACTGATCGCGTTTATCGCTTGGCTGCGACCGCATACATCCCGACGACTTTGTTCATTGTGGCCATTGTACTGTTGAGCGCATGAAACTTCTGCTTATTAAGTTCGGCATCAACGTTGTCCGCTTCTGCCAGAATGGCCATAAGCATCGGCTTCACTTGCATCCATTCTTTGAAAACGTTTTCCAATCCAGCCGAAATTTCATTCGTGGGCGGTTTTTTGATGCCGATTTCAGGCAATCCATGACGAAGCGCATTCAGCGAAAGCTCGAATATCTCCATTGTCCCTTGAAGTTCATCAGGTGTATTCTTGGTTTTTAGACTGCTTGCCAACATGCAGGATTCTTTGGACATTTTCTGGGTCAGCATGCGCTGACGCCCAGATATGTCGATGAGCATTGCGTCAGCCTGCAGAAGCTTTGTCGGATTAGAATATTGTTCAACGACTTCAGACACGAGGTCTTTTGCAAATTCTAGCAGGTTCATGTTGTCGGAAAAAAGCGATTGCATGTTTTCTTCAGATGCATCGCCGGCAATAATCGCCTCTGCTGTTGCCTTGAATGGTTCCCAATTTTCGCGAAGGGCATGTATCCGGGCGAGTGTAAGTCGGCGATTTTCGGAAGAGTGGATATTCAGGTCTGCGTCGCCAAATTCAAGAGCACGTAGTATCTTCTCAAATTCAATTGTCGCATTTTCCAGCAATTTTTTCGAAGCTTCTTGGTCAATATCGTTTGCCAGATGGCAGGCGGCGGAGGGGATGCGTTGAGATAGCATTCGCAGTTTGCCGGAAAAATTGATGCGTTCCTCAGCGCTGTCGTCTTCTATAGCGACTGTTTTTATGACCTTCGCATTTTGCGCGCCGACCGGCGCAGTCGTGACCACAACACTGAAGGCAGCGGCCGCCGAAAGGGCTATTAGAGTGTGTCTCATCAAAGAATTCCTTGTGCTGGGCAACCGCGTGCAGCAATTCCGATGACTGTCGATTACGCGTTACGCTTAACCAGGAAAGTGATGACGTGATCGGAAGGGACAAAGGCGCGGGTCCCGGATGCTTTTTTTATTTCAGATTGAAGCGTACCTGGTGTTGTGATGCCTGCCCAAAAAGAGCAGGCATCGCAGACGCATCAGGTGCTGGAGTTCTTTGAAATCCATACCTCAACCCGGCGGTTGATCTCGCGCCCACGCTCCGAGACGTTGCAAGCAGACGGTGCGATTTCGCCGTAACCCGCTGTTGCAAGCTGTACGTGGTCAATGCGCGATCCTGCCGCTTGCTTGAGGTCATCAAGCACCTCTGCAGCACGGCCACTCGCCAGGCGCCGGTTTGCCTCGAATGGCCCCACGCTGTCGGTGAAACCAACCAGTTTGACCTCTGTTCCGCTTGGAACGCGCTCAAGGAACTTGATCAAGCGCTGCATGTCGAGCATGCCGCGTTCATCTATTTTCGACGATCCGGTACGGAAGCGGAAGGTCGTCGACAGACGATCATACGCCGTCATGCTGTCAAGCATCTCGCGCATCACTTCGCTTTCGAAACCAGCACCGTAATCTGCCGCTTCGGCGGCCATGGCGACAGCGCGCGGATCGGTCAGATCTTGCGAGCGGCTGACGATGCCAAGATCGATAAAGCCTGACTTACCGATGATGGCGTCTGCTTCTTGCGATACCGCAAAGTCTAAAAGCGCCTTACTTGGACCGTCAAGATTGTCTGAGCGGTTGTAAAGATACATCCGGCGGTTCAGCGCGTACTCTTCGGTTTTCGCCGAGAACGCATCCGGCGTTGAGGCGATGCCGCATTCGTTGACAAGGCTCACGCCTTTCGCACCACGCTGAAACGCGTAACCCACGAAGCCGATTGCGTTGCGGTCAAGGTAAACCACGTTCGAGACTTCCTGGTCGTCGTCTGCGATGCCTTGTGGCAGGAACGATGGCTTTTCGGCGCCGAAAAGATAGCTCATGAAGAAGTCGTAGCTGGCCGCATCTTCTTGGTGCATGATCACGTTGATAGCGCGATCAGGGCCGCCAACTTCACTCCAGTTCTTGATCTGGCCCGAGAAGATACCGCGCAGTTGATCCAAGTCGAGCTGCTCAACCGGGTTTGACGGGTGGGTCACCACAACCATTGAGTCGATTGCAACAATACGTTCCTGGTCGGGACTGACCATATTGCCAGCACCTGCCGCACGTAGAGCGCGTGCTTCGTCCTTTGTGATCCGACGCGAGGACATGCCGACTTTGGCAGACCCTTGCAGCAAAGATTCAAACGCATCGGTGTCTGTGGTTGCTGACACAAGGTATGATCCGATCTCGTCGCCAAAACCGCCGTCTCCGATCAGCGTGGCAAGGGTTTGACCCGCTGCCGTATTTGTCAGTTCAGCGTCCGCATCCATTGATGCTGCGAAACCAGTCATCAAAAGAGGCATCATGCCAAGGCCGATGGCGTCAGAGCCTGCAATGGCAACGTCTGCATCAATGCCATTGAACTGAGGGCAGGCGTCGCCTTCACAACGCACGCGGCTGGCGGCTACGCGCAAATTGCCGAGCGTTGTTTTGATGATGTAGTTGTCATCCTTAAAGTCGACGAATTCGCCGACAAGGTTAACCGTTCCGTCCGCTGATTTCAGTGTAACTTGATCAGCAACAGCTGCTGTCGAGACCATAAGCCCCGATACCAGAGCCACACCTGCGACCGATGCCTTCATTTGACTTACGAGTGTTTTCATCACGTGTCTTCTCCTAGATTTCTTGGACCCGGTAGACGCACCAACAGAAACACTCGAAAAAGCCTTTGCGGAGCTGTACGTGCCGCAGTCCATCCCAATATTACTGATGGAAACAAAGCCTTAGAATTGGTACAAATTGTGTTCAAATCTGGGTATTTGGCCCAAAATTAGTAATTTCTCAACTGCCTAAAATATAGACATGAAATAGCGCTAAGTCATTGAATTAAAATATTTTTGAATATTTGTACCTGAAGGTTTCGCCGCAATTGCGACCAGCGCGCAACAATATCTTGGTCATGGCCGAAAGATAAGTGATGGCTACAACTGAAGACATAGCGGACACAGTTTGTGTTCACCTTAGGATTGTTCGACGTGCTCCTCGTCTGAGAGGGGCAGTCGCGCGCCCGCATTATGCTACTGTCTTGTCAATGAGCCTGAAAAATACAGGACTGGGCGCAAATGCGAAACACCTCGCTTGCTTCATTTCAGGTGCAGATGGGAAATTTCTGTGCCCTCGATCTGCCCCGGGGCGATGTCTTGTGTCTTGGGTAAATATATTGAAATTAATGGTTTAAAGGTTCATTGCGACGTGTCTTCATGCGCGGGTGCATGCAGTAATCCTGACCCGAAACACAGTGTTCACGAAGACGGCAATCACACTTTTGCCACATTGTGCTAAGCCGTTCCCCATAGTTGTGAGGTTTTGTAATGTTAAAGATTGCTTTTGGCGCAGTATTTGCGCTTTTTTCGGCCAGTGTTGTGGCCGCCCAGGAAACGGTGACTTGGAACAACAACATTCAGGGATGGAGCGTCGCGATTGATCGCACGATTAACGATTCCTGTTTTATAATCTCGGGTTTCAACAACGAACAATTTGTGCGCTTCCAGTTCAATGCGTCACAACAAAACGTTCAGCTTATCGTCGCCAACATCCATTGGGATGCTGTAGAAAACGGTAAGAACTACGATATTGAAGTTGCGTTTGGAGACCGTGATGCCTGGTCGGGCGTCGCAAAGGGGCATCGCTGGAGCGATATTCTACCAAGCCTGGTGCTCTCTGTTCCGATGGAGAACGAACAAGCCGCGCACTTCATGGAAGACATGGCAGCGAAGGAAGCCGTCAGTATTTCCTATGAAGGGGCCGAGATTGCCAACCTTGCCCTAGCGGGGGCGCAAGAAGCTGTCGCATCCATGCTTGATTGTCAGGCGGCGATGTCTGACGCGCACATGTTGAAAGGGTCAAAGCCCGATCCATTTGCCTCAGAAGACCAATCTGGTCAGACGCAAGAGGGGGGCGACATGACCCTTTAGGGGCTATGTCAGTACGAGCCGACTTGTGACCAAGTGAGCCCTGCAAGCAAAGCGCCAGACGCAGTGATGCAGGCTGCCGTCCTAACACTGTTCCAAAAGGTCCAGCGCGGCACGTAGGTGCCTTGCCAATAAACCTTTGCAGCATCAGATGTCCCGTCAAGATCAGCAAGAGCGTTGTTCATTGGCACATTGAAACAGATTGTAACTCCGAAGCAGCCGACAACATAGGTCATACCTGCGATTGCGATCAAAATGCCTGCTGTACCACCAGCAACGATCACGCCATAAAACGCCAAGGCAAGAGACACCGGTGCCAGCAGCAAAAACAGCGCCATAAAGACCCAGCGAAAGACTTCGCGGTTGATGACTTGCATTGTCCCGGCTCCGCTGACGCTAAGTGCCAGCGAGCGCATGATGAAGTCTGAGAAGGCCAGAAAGACGCCGCCGACGACGGCATAGGCGATCAGAATGCATTGGACAGCAATGTAGAACCAAAGTGACATGAGTGTTTTCCTTTGTGAAAGTGCGGTCGCGGGAGGCCCGAAAGAGCGTCCCGCCGGTTTTCAATGCATGATCGAGTACAGAACGACGGTTTCGCAGTGGCTGTCGGCCCAAAGATCGACGACAGACAGTTCGTCCTTCCAGCGCGCGATGATCTCTGCGGCACAAATGTCGCGGATGGCTTCCATCCCATAACGATAGGCCAGATTGCCATGCTGAAACTGGACGGCTTCCATGCCAGCCATCATGTGCGACATGAAATCAGGCATCAGCCGGTCCACCGTATCGCGCACATCAAATGCATAGTCGCGGGCCACTATCACGTCATCACGTGTGCCAAGAACAGAGACGTGGCCTGACAGGAAGTGCTCGAAATCGTAAGACAGAAACGTCTCGAAAGTATCTAGATAACCGGCAAGGTCGCTTGTTGCGCCGAAGTTCATGAACGGCGCTTCGCCCGGTGTAATTGTATCCACCGCCATCAGGAAGCTTTGCTCAGGCAGATAGATCATCGTGTCAGAATCCTCGGCGTGATAGTTTGCCGTGGCCAGTTCGATGGGCACACCGCCCACTTCAAGGTTCAGGGTCTTGTCGAAAGTTTTTGTTGGCTCCAGCACGCCGCGATGCGGGGTGCGTTCGAGTGTTTCCGCATTCGTGGCAGCTGTAACAACTGTCAGACCGGCGACGTCCGCAAAGAAGTGACCGCCTCCGTTATGATCTGTGTGATTGTGGCTCATTATGTAATGTGTGATCGGCGTGTCGCCTGCATTGTCTGCAATGGCGATCCGTAAACGCTCGCCAAAGCTGGGAGGTGCGTCAAAGACAACCACACCGTCATCAGTCACCAGAAATGCCGATTGGTAGATAAAATCGGTGACAAAGAAGAGCCCTTGTTCAATCTCGCTCACATGAAGCCCGGTCTCGGTGTTGATTGGCGGTGTCCGCTCTCGCATCTTCGGCAACTCGGCCGAAAAGTTCCGAAAGCTGTTCGGGTGATTTTCCTCCAGCGAGATGCTGTCAGCCGGGTTTAACGGCTGAGCGGCGAAAAGTTCAACTGCACTCCCCGTGCCGATCAGCAGCGAGAAAATGGATAAAGTAGCGAGTTTGTGCATTGGATTAGCTCCCAAGTTTGATTGCGATGTGTTGGGAGTAGTTGCCCGGTGCCAGCTAGGTATTGACCGTTTCGGCCAATCAGTTGACTGATGCAGTCAGGCCACTGTGCGCTTGCGATAGCTTGCAGGCGTCTCACCACACCAGCGCTTGAAAGCCCGTGTGAACGAGCTTTGCTCAGAGAACCCTGTCAGAAAGGCGATTTCTGCCAGAGAATGCTTCTCGTCTTTAAGAAGGCCCTCCGCCAGATCACGGCGCGTGTCTTCTGCGAGTGTCTGAAAGTTAAGACCATCCTCGGCCAAGCGCCTGTGCAAAGATCTGACGCTCATGCCAAGGCGGTTGGCCATAGCCTCCATCTTTGGAAGTCCCTCGCTTAGCGATTGTGCGATAGCGTCCCGCAGGCGATCCTTTGTTGAAAGGGCTGGCGGTATTGACGACAGTTCTTGGTCCAGATGGTTTGTCAGAAAAGAGCATATGCCCTTGTCACCAAGCTTGTTTGGGACTTTGAGCGACGTGTTTGATATCAGTAAACCATCCCGGTCAGACCCAAAGAACACTGGGGAGCGGAAATAGGTTTCGTGATGCTTGAGGGTCGCCGGGGGCGGATGTTTGGCGTGAACCTCAACAGGTGCGAAGGTCCCGGTTGGCGATACTTCGCGCGCGATGGCAGCAGCGCTCGCCAAGGTCGCTTCGTTTGAAAGTCTGAGGCCCAATCGACGGGCACCGCTTCGGTGGAGCAAGAACCATGTATTGTTGCCTTCGCATTTGAGTGTGTATTCCACCACGCTTGTCCATAGCCGCGCATACCGCTCGACCCTGCCATAAGAGCTGCGCAGATCGGTCGCCGCCTTAAAAGCCAAACCAAGCGCGCCATAGTCATCCAGGCGCATGGACGCACCAGTTTTGATCGGAAGGTCGGTGACATCCATGAGTGTCGCCATTCGCTCCAGAAGGTCATAATAAGAAGTGTCCGCCACCATCAACCGAGGATCGGCGGGTTGACTGGCGTCGATGCCGACCGACGCCAAAAGGTCTGACCCGTCAACCTGGTTGCCAGCCGCGGCTACCATCTTGCGCACAAAAAGAGAGGTCACCATTCCCATGCGCGCAACATAGCAAAGTCTGTACGCGTTTGTGTAGACGTTAGCGCAGAGCGAATGGTTGGGATTTCTATGGTGCTGCAGGGGAGGATTGAACTCCCGACCTCACCCTTACCAAGGGTGTGCTCTACCACTGAGCTACTGCAGCAATGGCGGGCGGGATACTGTCAATTGCGCTTTCACGCAAGGGTTATCTGGACGCATTTCGCCCACTGCGATAAGGGAAGGTATGAGCAGTCCCAAGCAGCCAAAACAAAAACCGCGTGAAGATCGCCTGAAGGCGGCTTTGAAAGCGAACATGGCGCGACGCAAGGCGCAGGCGCGGGCGCGGGGCGAGAAAATTGGCGTTAAAAACAAAGACGAGAAAGCAGGCTAGGCGATGGATTCGATTGTGGTGCAGGGCGGAGGCGAACTTCGCGGTGAAATTCCTATTGCCGGGGCGAAGAACACCTGTTTGAAGCTGATGTGTGCGGCCCTTTTAAGTGAGGAACCGCTAACGCTGACCAACGTACCTCGGCTGTCGGATGTAGCCACGTTGACTACACTGCTCGAAAGCCTCGGGTGCGAGGCGGCCTTGCTGCAAGAAGGCCAGTCTATGGTCCTGAGTGCGGCAGAAATATCAAATAAAACAGCGCATTATGATATAGTACGCAAGTTGCGCGCATCGTTCAATGTGCTGGGACCGATGGTGGGTCGTACTGGCGAGGCAATAGTCTCGCTTCCCGGTGGGTGTGCGATTGGCGCGCGCAAGGTTGATTTGCATCTGACGTCTCTTGAGGCGCTTGGTGCCAAGATCGAGCTTGAGGAAGGCTATGTGCATGCGTCTGCACCGAACGGGCTGAAAGGCACGACGATTGAGTTCCCTTTCGTCTCGGTTGGCGCCACCGAAAACGCTATGTGCGCGGCTGTTCTGGCCAAGGGCACTACCGTTCTTAAGAACGCCGCCCGTGAGCCCGATACCAAAGCCTTGGCCGACTGCCTGATCGCCATGGGCGCGCAGATCGAAGGGGCGGGAACCCATGAGATGGTGATCACCGGTGTCGACAGCCTGCATGGCACGACGCACAAGGTGATCTCGGACCGGATAGAACTGGGCACTTATATGATCGCGCCTGCGATTGCCGGTGGTGAGGTTGAGTTGATCGGCGGGGAACGCGCGCTTGTGGCGTCGCTCGCCGACAAGCTTGAGGCTGCAGGTATTGAGATTGCCGATACGGATCGAGGGTTGAAGGTGTCGCGCAAGAACGGGCGGGTGAAATCGGTTGATGTGCGTACCGAACCGTTCCCCGGATTTCCGACTGACCTGCAGGCGCAGATGATGGCGCTGATGTGCACTGCCGACGGCACCAGCGTGTTGGAAGAGACGATTTTCGAGAACCGCTTCATGCACGCGCCCGAGTTGATCCGGATGGGTGCGAACATCGATGTGCAAGGCGGGATTGCCACGGTCACTGGCGTTGATCAGTTGAAGGGAGCACCGGTGATGGCGACCGATCTGCGCGCCTCGGTTTCGCTGATCCTTGCCGGGCTGGCGGCTGAAGGCGAGACCAAGGTGGCGCGCGTTTATCATCTGGACCGCGGGTATGAGCGGGTTGAGGACAAACTCAGCGCCGTTGGGGCCAAGATAGAACGGGTGCCGGAATAATGGCGGACGCGCGCTTTGAGGACGGTGATGACAAGTCGTTGCGCCTGATTGCAGCGGATGCAGACGATTTGCAGGTGATCTCGACCCTTGTTCAGGATGCTGTTTGCCCGGGCTCAGAAATGAAGTGGCGCAAGAGCCAGCGGCGATTTGCCGTGCTGATCAACCGGTTTCGCTGGGAAGACCAAAAGGTGGCAAAGCGCATTGGCCGCGCAGCTGAGCGGGTTCAGTCAATGTTGGTTTTCGATGATGTGTTGCGCGTCGCTGCCCAAGGTGTTCAGGCCGGCGATACGGATACGATCCTGTCGGTTCTGAGCATCTCTTTCGAGCCCGCAGAGGACGGGGCCGGATCAATGATCCTGACCTTGGCTGGTGACGGGGCGATAAAACTGGATGTTGAGGCGATCAATGTGACGCTGCAGGATGTAACGCGTCCCTATGAGGCGCCTTCGGGCAAAAGCCCAAGCCACCCTGTGTGACGTCTCTGGGGCTTGAGCCAGCGAAGCTGAGCCTTTAAAGCGCTGCCAGAGGGGATTTGCCGATGCCACACTTGTTAAGCACCAACAGCCCGGATTTTGAAGAACGCTTCCAGGCCTTGCTGGGGATGAAGCGCGAAGAGGCACCCGATGTCGACGACGCGGTGGCCGCAATCATCCAAGAGGTGCGCGATGGTGGCGACGCGGCCCTTATCGCGCTGACCGAGAAATTTGACCGTTTGACGCTGACGCCCGAGACGCTGGCGTTTTCGCAAGGTGAGATCGACGCGGCAATAGCGACCGTATCGGAAGAAGATCGCGCCGCCTTGGAGTTGGCCGCCGGGCGCATCACCGCCTATCATGCGCGGCAACTGCCAAAGGATGAAAGCTGGACCGATGAGGCTGGCGTGGAGCTTGGCTGGCGCTGGACGCCGGTATCGGCGGCAGGGCTTTATGTGCCCGGTGGCACCGCAAGCTATCCGTCGTCTGTGTTGATGAACGCGATCCCGGCGCGTGTAGCCGGGGTTGAGCGGTTGGTGATCACGGCACCGACGCCGGACGGCAAGGTGAACCCGCTTGTGCTGTTGGCAGCCCGGCTTTCGGGTGTAGAGACGGTTTTCCGCGTTGGTGGCGCGCAAGCGATAGCAGCACTGGCCTATGGGACCGCGACGATCAGACCGGTGGACAAGATCACCGGGCCGGGCAACGCCTATGTAGCCGCCGCCAAGCGCCGGGTGTTCGGCAAGGTGGGCATCGACATGATCGCGGGGCCATCCGAGGTATTAGTGATTGCTGATGCAGACAATGACCCGGACTGGATTGCGCTTGATTTGCTGAGCCAGGCCGAGCATGACGCAAGCGCGCAATCAATCCTGATCACTACAGATGAGGGCATGGCCAATCTGGTGGCAGAAGCCGTCGAGGCACACTTGCAAATCCTTGACCGGCGCGAGATCGCCGCGGCCAGCTGGCGCGACAACGGGGCGATTATTCTGGTGCAAAACCTTGGGGAGGCGGCAGCCCTGGCCGATGACATAGCGCCCGAGCACCTTGAACTTTGCGTTGGCAATCCTGAAGCCCTGGCGGAAAATATCAGCCATGCCGGGGCGGTCTTCATGGGGTCCTGGACGCCGGAAGCCATTGGCGACTATGTCGGCGGCCCGAACCACGTGTTGCCAACGGCCCGCTCGGCACGCTTTTCGTCGGGGTTGTCTGTGCTGGATTTCATGAAGCGCACAACCTTGACCAGGGTCACACCGGGTGCCTTGTCGAAAATCGGCCCATCGGCGGAGCAATTGGCAAAAAGTGAAAGCCTTGAGGCGCATGGGCTCAGCGTGCGTGCAAGGCTGGACCGGTTGAACTCCTGATCTTGTTGCGCCGACTTCGTCGTCGCCTGACTGGAGGGGCTCTGCCCCTCCAGACCTCCCCGGAGTATTTTGAATAGATGAAGTCCTTGCCGTTGGGATTGCAAATCCACCCTTTTTTAGTATGCCGGATGTCATGCCCAGGATTATCGACATTGAGATAGACGACAGCGCGCTGCCGCCGCCCACGCCCGAGATCGAACAGGAGCGGAAGGTCGCGGTTTTTGATTTGCTGGAAGCCAACAGCTTCAAGGTTGAAGGCCGTGACGGACGTGCGGCACCTCAAGGCCCTTACAAGCTGAAATTATCCATCCGTGACCGCCGGCTGGTTTTTGATATTCGCAGCGAAACCAGTGAGATAGCTGCAGAAATTCATCTTGCGTTGGGGCCGTTACGGCAGGTTGTGAAAGACTATTTTCAGATCTGCGAAGCCTATTTTGATGCGGTAAAAAAGCTGCCACCGGCGCAGATTGAGGCGATCGATATGGCCCGGCGCGGCATTCACAATGAAGGTGCACGGGTTCTGCAGGAGCGGCTGGAAGACAAGGTCACGCTCGACACAGATACGGCACGCAGGCTATTTACACTGGTGTGCGTCTTGCACTTTGGAGGGTAGGGCACGCATGGCCGATCTGCCCCAGTCGGTGCTTTTTTGTTGCGACCACAATGCCGTGCGCTCGCCCATGGCCGAAGGGATGATGAAGGCGTTTTATGGCCAGGACACCTATGTGCAATCGGCAGGTGTTTATAACGATCTGGAAATAGACGGTTTTTCCGTTGCCGTTTGTCAAGAACTTGGGATCGAACTTGCGCGCCATCGTTCGCGCAGCTTTGATGAGATGCAAGAGTGGGGCGATGATCTGTCGGGGTTTGATCTGGTCGTCGCACTTTCGCCGGCCTCACAACGTCATGCGCTTGATTTGACGCGCGTCTTTCATTTGACGGTGGAATATTGGCCGATTCTGGACCCCACGGGCCTTGGCGAGACGCGAGAGGCCAAGTTGCAGCAATACCGCCTGTCGCGGGATCAGATCAAAGCGCGGATGCTGGAGCGCTTTGGTCCCCCCACGCATCTAGAGTGACCAATTTTCTGCAAATCGCGGTCGTGCGTTGTTTTCGGCTTGATTCCAGCGCATAAGCCCCCACATATTCGCCGCGCGCTCTTGAGGGGTGTGTGAAAACAAGGAGAGACCATGGCCAAGGAAGAATTGCTCGAATTTCCCGGCGTCGTAAAGGAACTCCTGCCAAATGCGACAT
>JABDJX010000005.1 GCA_013003245.1 Silicimonas sp.
AGCTTGGCATGTGCCCGACGCGCGCCATTCGGGTCGCCTACACCGGGGAACTAGGCTGGGAGTTGCATCACCCTATGGAAATGCAGACCTATCTTTGGGATCAGCTTATTGCGGCGGGCGAACCTCATGGGCTGAAACTTGTCGGGGCACGTGCCCAAAACTGGCTTCGACAGGAGAAATCCTATCGCGCCTTCGGAACAGAACTGGGCCGCGATGCAACACCGCTAGAGGCCGGCCTCGATCGGTTTGTGGACATGTCCAAGGGCTTTTTCGGCAAAGATCGCATGGTCGAAACCGGCATCCGATCAAAATGTGTGACTCTGCTGATCGACGGACCCGATGACGCCGATCCATGGGGGCGCGAGGCGCTTTACCATGGCGATGAAACGGTCGGACGCCTGACGTCGGGCGGTTATTCGGTGCACTTCGGCAAATCCATCGGCATGGGGTACGTCAAACCCGAACGGGCGGCGTCCGGCACCAAGTTGAAGGTCAGGATGTTCAACGAGCTGTGGGACGCCGAGGTGACTGAAGACAGCCCTTATGACCCGACCAACAGCACGATCCGCGCTGACGGTTAGTACGTTTCCCTTGTGTGATTGCCCGCGCTGGCTTTAGCTTTGGGCAACGCGCATGGAGGAAACAGCACGATGAAAGCTCCTTGGCATCTTTGGGTTGTTGGGATTCTGACGCTTGTATGGAACGGGTTCGGCGCGGCGGATTATGTGATGACGCAAATGGACTACGCGCCCTACATGGCGCAATTCACCGAAGTTGAGCGTGCTTACTTCGCAGGTTTTCCGACTTGGGTGCAGGCGACATGGGCTCTGGCGGTGTGGCTGTCCGTGGCCGGCTCGCTCGCACTTTTGATGCGTTCGAAATTTGCCGGGATATTCTTGGGTATTGCACTACTTTGCATGGCCGCGACCTTTACACATAACTTTTTCTTGGCTGACGTGACGATGCCGATGATTGTTGGCCCGATGGCAATTTGGTTCTCGCTCGCCATAATCATTGTCGCCCTTTTGGTCTGGAATTACGCGCGCCGGATGGGCGAAATTGGCGTGCTGCGATGATGCGCATCCTCTGCGTTTGTCTTGGGAACATTTGCCGCTCGCCCACAGCCGAGGCAGTGCTGCGTTTCAAGGCAGGAGCCGAAATTTCTGTTGACAGCGCAGGCACGGGCAACTGGCACGTTGGCAAGCCGCCATATGGCCCCGCCATCGAAGCTGCCGCATTGCGCGGCTATGACCTGCGCAATTTGCGGGCGCGTCAGGTGAAGCCAGGTGACTTTGAGGTTTTCGATCTTATCCTTGCGATGGACGCGCAGAACCAAATTGATCTTGAGGCGCTACGGCCTTCGGTGAATGAAACTCCGGTCAGATTGATGATGGAATTTACGTCGTCGCAGCAATCCGAAGTGCCAGACCCCTATTTTACTGGTGACTTTGAAGAGGCGCTTGATTTGATCGAAGCAGCCTCTGACGCCATATTAGAGTGTCTGATCTAGCGCCTGCGGCAATATTTGCGTGCAACGGCACCAAAGCCCTCGTACCGATCCCAAAACGCGTCGTCGCTACGGCTGTCCGAACGTTTGACGGATTGGGCCAAATCCGGATCGGCAAAAAAATTAGCGGCACGCTTTTGATCGCGTCGATTTAGCGTTTGATCGGCCGCTTGTTGAATGCACCTGCACAATCTTTGCTGACCTGCACCACGCTCAGACGAAAGACATGCGCGCGCGATCTCCTTTGAAACGGCGGTGTCATTCCAGAGACCCGAGAAAACCAAACAGATCATTCCAAAGCGAAACATTTTCACAACCATTCACCTTCAGTTTGTACCGCAACGAGTCCGGGACGTGATACAGCCACCATAGGTTGTAGCAGTTTCCTGTACACTCAAGATTTGATTTGCGGCAGGAGACACACATATTTTGGCAAAATCTCGCAAAGCCTTTTAGTTTTTCTAAAAAAGTCAGCGAATTCGCCCTATAAACGCCCAAAAGACGTGGCCAATAGGCCAAACCAAGATGAGGCACCAAATGGATCGACGCAATCTTATGACAGGCGGACTGGCGCTCTTTGCGCTTGCTGGCTGTTCCGGCCGCTGGAAAGTCGACTACGCAGAGGGGCTTGACCCAGAAGTCACCCGCACATGGAACCTAGCAAATGTTGTGGCCAGTGTCCCAGCATCCTTGACGGTTTCGAATTCGAACACCTATGCACCGAACGCAGATATTGTCTGGCACGGCGAGCCGTTCGGCGACCGGCGGGCACAGGTTGCCGCAATCATGGACGAAGGCATCACACGCGGTGCGGCAGGTCTGCGTGGCGCACGACCGGTTACTATCACTGCACGCGTCATCCAGTTTCACGCGGTCACACCGGCTGCAGTGGCGCGTGCACCGGCTGCAGTGCACAATATCGAATACGCAGCACAAGTTCTTGATGCCGAAACGGGCGAAGCGCTGACAACCGAGCAGGTCATCTCGGCCGACTTGGAGGCCTATGTCGGGGCTGCAGCCGTGGCCGCTGCGATCAACGAGCAGACGCAGAAGCGCCGGATCATCGATCATATTGATCTTGTCACACGCGGATGGCTTGGCTTCGGACAAGATCAGCGCCGCTCGTTTTCAAGCATCGGGCGCTGATCCGACCATTGCGGGTTGGCCATGTCACGCCTAGGATCTCCGCGAATACAGGAGCGCGGCGATGAAGCTTTTTGTGGGTCTTGGTAATCCCGGTGGAAAATACGCAGGCAACCGCCACAACATCGGGTTCATGGCGGTAGACCGCATTGCCGAGGATCACGGCTTTGGTCCATGGCGTGGCAAGTTTCAGGGGCAGGTCACCGAAGGTCGCCTTGGTGACGACAAAGTGGTTTTGCTGAAGCCTGAAACCTTTATGAACAATTCCGGCCAGTCGGTGGGCGAGGCTGTGCGGTTTTACAAACTTGGCCCTGAAGACATCACCGTTTTTCATGACGAAATTGATCTCGCTCCCGGAAAGCTGAGGGTCAAACAAGGGGGCGGTCACGCGGGCCACAATGGGTTGCGATCGCTGCATGCTCATATTGGTGACACCTACCAGCGTGTGCGCATAGGGGTCGGGCACCCGGGCCACAAGGATGCGGTGCCGACCTATGTACTCAAGGACTTTGCCAAGGCCGATCAGGAGTGGCTTGCGGATATGTTAACCGGCGTCTCTGACGGAGCACCACATCTGGCAGATGGAGACAGCGGACGGTTTCAAAACGCGGTGGCATTACGTCTAAATCCGCCGCGCTCATCGACATCGGCCAAGGCACCGAAGGCCGAAAAGGCAACTGTCCAACCAAAGCCTCCCGTTGAGGACAATCGGTCGTCGATACAGAAATTGGTCGACAGGTTCAAATGAGCGATGCAGCACTTATCTTGATCACCTATCCATCTGGAACTGTCGAACGCCTTGGACGCGCCGACTTTCACGGCCGTTGGGTTGATTGGCATCACGAGAGTTGATCGCGCGGATCAGCGCGCTACCCTTTCTTCGCAAGGGAGTTGCATCTTGAAAAAAGACCCATCCACGAATGTTCTGGGAGAACCACTTGCGGCCTGCTCAAGTACGCCGACAACGGGATACTTCCGGGATGGTGCGTGCAACACTTGCGCCGAAGACAGCGGCAGCCATACCGTTTGCGCCATCATGACGGCCGAATTTCTGGCGTTTTCAAAATACATTGGGAATGATCTAAGCACGCCCCGGCCCGAGTACCTGTTTCCCGGACTGACCCCCGGTGATTGCTGGTGCTTATGTGCCGGGCGCTTTCTGCAAGCCGCCGAAGAAGGGGCTGCACCGCGGATCAAGCTTGCATCCACGCATCAGCGCGCACTGGATATTGTGCCGCTTGACGTGCTTATGGATCATGCCCTTGAAAACTGAACCGGATCGTCTTCAACCAACTCGTCGATGAATAGACTTAGAAGTTGAGGGCGACCAGACACACCCGCTTTACGGTAAATAGAGTTCGTTTGAGCCTTAACTGTGCCCTCGCTGACCTCACGAAATCCTGCAATATCCTGCGTAGAGAAACCTTTTATTGCGAAAAGTGCGACGTCGCGTTCGGCGTCTGTCAGTTCCCACTCTGAAAACCGTTCTTCCAAAACGTCGCGGAAAGCTGATCGTGCAAGACGCAACGCCTCTTCCGCCCTGACTGTCCGGGCGCGCGATTGTGTTAACGCGACCCCACCCACGACAACACCAAGAAGAAGACCAATGGCTGCGCCAATTTCGATAAGTTCAATATAGACCCAGTCAAAGGGGCCTATGTTCAGGCCAAGCACTGTGATCAGGATCTGCGACACGAAAAAAGCAGCGCAGATGATCTGAACCGCAAGGATAAAGGCCAATAGAACCCAATTGGTCACAAAGCCTCCACCTTAGTCGTCATCATCGTCGCTGCCACTACCGCTGCCGGAGTTTGAGCTGCCAGAACCGGAATTGTCGCTTTCATCATCGTCATCGTCATTGCTGCCGCCACGACCGCTGTTGCTGTCCCCGTCATCATCATCTTCTTCGTCGTCGTGCTCGTCATCATCGTAATCTTCGTCGTCATCTGCGTAATCATCATCATCGGCTTCTTGGCTGCCGCCCCCATTGGAAGAACCTGACGAGCCACCTGATGACGCATTCAAAAAGCGCACATAATCGCGCAGAACCACACCAGAGATCGGATTCACGACAATCTCGCGGCGGGCATCTATTCGGCTCCCGACAAAACGCATGCGCCCAAGTAGCGTGCGGCTGATACGAATTTCGGTATAGCCGTCTTGTTGCAGGACCGAGACAATCCTGTTTCGCACGGCCTCGCTGTCTGCGTGGGCTGCTGGCGCTGCAAAAGCCAGCGTGATCAGTATGGCTATCAGTCGAAGCATTTAAATAATCATGGCGGGCCTTCTAAAAAATACAAGGCCCGCCACTTCCTTACAAGTGAGTGATAGTCGTTTTCCCCATCCTCGCTACCCAAGCAAAGTCGCTGCCATCGTCACGAAGAAGTTCCCACAAGAGGCGTATCTGTGAGTGCCTTGTGGAAAATTCACCATACTGAATTCCTGACACCCTGCTATTGATCTAAGGTTTATTTGGCCGTCATAAACTTGAGTTTACGCGCCCAAAAATACGAAAAAACCCGACCTGATGGTCGGGTTTTTAGATGTCTGTCAGGGCGCTTCAGTGCAGCTTAGCCTGAACCGTCTTGATGGCCTCATCGATCAGATCGTCTGACTTGGCAGCACTCATCTCTTTGGCGATCACTTCGCCAGCCGCAGAGACTGCAACACGCGCTGCTTCATCACGCACCTGCTTGACAGCGCCTGCTTCAGCCGAGGCAATCTGATCCTGCGCGGCCTGAAGGCGGCGCTCGATTGACTTCTCCAAATCAACCTTGGCTTGCTCGGCGGCCTCTTCTGCGCTTTGCTTGGCTTGCGCCACGATACGATCCGCCTGTTCCTGAACTTCGCCGTGCTTACGCTCGTAACTGGCAAGCAAAGCTTGAGCTTCATCACGCAAGGCCTTTGCCTCGTCCAACTCGTTCTGGATGCCTTCCGCACGCTTATCCAAAAGGCCGCCCAAAAGGGACGGCACTTTAAAGTAGTACAGCACACCGACAAACAGCAGGAACGATATCGCAACAATGAAGTCTGTGTTCGAAAGCTTGTAAAACTCCGCCGAAAACGGGTTTTTCGATGCTGCAAAAGCAGGTCCTGCAGCTACGACGGCAACGGAAGCAAGAAAATGTTTCATGTTCTTACCCTTTCAACCGTGAAGCAATGGCCGACTTGATGGCCGCATCGTCGACATCAACGCCCATGGCAGCAACAACCGCTTTCGCCGTGTCTTCAGCAACTTCCTTCACAGCAGCCGCAGCGCCCTCGCGGATTTCAGCGATCTTGGCTTCGCCCTCGGCAGCACGCGCCGCTATCTCGGCATCCGCCTTGGCAATGGCCGAATCAACTTCGATCTGAATTTCAGCCTTGGTCTCTCCAGCAATCCGGCTTGCCTCGGAACGAGCGTCCGCCAGCGCTTTTTCATAAGCCGCTTCCGCATCTGCCGCTTTTTGCTTCAGCTCTTCGGCGGCCGCGATATCATTGGTGATCGTGCCCTGCCGTTCGGCCAAAACCGCGGCAATGCGCGGCAAAGCCACTTTGGACAGCACTAGGTAGATCACCACCAAAGTCACCACGAGCCAGAAAATCTGGTTGGGAAACGTGCTGAAATCCAGCTGTGGCATGCCCGGGCTTGCGGCTTCGGCTGCGTCTGTTGTTTCTGTCGCCATAGCGACCTCCTCCAAACCTTTTTAGATCATCCCCGATGCCCAACCAAGAGCATCGAGAAGCGTAAGGATCTTTAAAAGGTCTTAGACTGCAAACATCAGCAGAAGGGCAACGAGGAACGAGAAGATCCCCAGCGCTTCCGAGAACGCGATACCGATGAACATAGTGGCTGTCTGACCGCCAGCGGCGGATGGGTTGCGAAGCGCACCCGACAGGAAGTTACCCACAACGTGGCCCACACCAACGGCTGCACCACCCATACCAGTACATGCAAGTCCGGCACCGATATAGGCACCCATTTGTACGACGTCACCTTCCATAGTTCTCTCTCCTTACGATGGAATTCAAAAAATCATTTATTCTAGATCAGTGGTGCGGATGCAGCGCATCCTTCAGATACACACACGTGAGAATTGCGAAGACATAGGCCTGGATAAACGACACCAGCACCTCAAGCGCGTAGATTGCCGTGATCGCGATGATGCTGACCGGCGCGATCCACACCACAGCCGCGAATGCCGCGAAAACCTTGATCACCGCGTGGCCTGCCATCATGTTGCCCGCCAAACGAATGGAGTGGCTGACGGGGCGCACGAAGTAGCTAATCACCTCGATCAGCGCGAGGACCGGGCGCAGAACCAAAGGTGCGCTGCTGATCCAGAAAACGCCCAAGAAACCCGCACCGTGCTTTACAAAGCCAAGGATTGTGATCGTCAAAAAGACAGCCATTGCCATCACGGCCGTCACGGCAATGTGGCTTGTTGTTGTGAAAGCGAGCGGGAGCAGACCAAGAAAGTTCGAGAAGACGATGAACATGAACAGCGTCATAATATAGGGGAAGTACTTGACCCCATCTTTGCCGGTCACGTCCTCGACCATTTTGTAGATGAAGCCATAGGCAAGCTCGGCAATCGACTGCACGCGGCTTGGCACGATGGCGCGGCCACGGGTGCCAAGCACCAAGAGCGCCACGATGCACAGGATCGCAATCGCCATCCAAAACGTCACGTTCGTAGGGGTGTACCAGTTAACAGGCCCATCGCCGAAAAGTGGTTTGACGATAAACTGGTCCATCGGGTGGAATACCAGCCCGCCTTCTTCGCCGCCTGCTTCTTCTGCCACGCGTCAGTCTCCCATCTCGTCCCCTTTCGGGGTCTCTTGCATCTCTTTGGCCGAGCGCAGCATCGTGCGGATGCCAGCAGCAAAGCCCAACATTGTGAACACGATCATCATCCAAGGCAGCGTGCCAAAGACCTTATCGAGCCCGAACCCAATCCCAAACCCGATCGCAAGACCAGCAACCAGTTCAATCACCAAACGCCAGGCCATCTGGGCCTGAGAATAGTGCTCGTCCTGGTGGCGCTTGGTGGTGTCGTTCGGTGTACGCTTTTCAGCCAATCGCGCTTCCAGCGCAGCCAACTTTTCCTTGCGTATCCGGTCTTCCGACATCGCCTCAGCCCCTAGGTGAGAACTTGGCGCCGTTCTACCATTGACCCCTTGTGAGTCAAGCGACGCCGGGTCGCAGCCAAAAACTGTGCAAATTATTGTTTTAGAGCAATTTTTTAGGATTGCATGGAATGATTTTCGCGTGGCACTCGGCGCCCCTATATTCAACCAATCAGTTAAGCTTACGCTGAAATGGCCGCCCATCGAGCTGGAAACACTCGCAAACATGACAGAATATGTCCGACGATAGGCGTTGACCGGTCCCTGCCGCCTCGCTAGGCCACAACGATGGTCATTCAACCGCCTCTTGATACCATCTTTGCAGCCCTCGCCGACCCAACGCGGCGCGCGATTTTGACGATGCTATTGGAAGACGACATGGCTGTTACCGATGTGGCTGAGCCTTTCCAGATGTCGCTCGCCGCCATTTCCAAGCACTTGGGCGTGCTCACTCGCGCAGGGCTGATAGCCCAGGAAAAGCGCGGCCGCGTGACCTGGTGCAAGCTGCAAACCGAGGCAATGCGGGATGCGAGCATATGGATGCAAAGCTTTGGCCAATTTGAGGCGCTGGATTTGGACGCCTTCGAGACGTTCCTTGAACAAGAGCTAAAAGACTAAGCGCCCTCTCCCGGAAAGCTGCTTTTTCTGCTAAGATCGCAAGCGGGGAGAGTGTAACATGCATTATGTTCAGGCGGTTATTTCGCTGGGGTTGTTTGGTTGGTTCGGGTACGCAGTGGCCTTTGATGCCGTCCCGGGCGGGGATGGAGGCTCGTCAAAAACGCGAGCCTTGCAATCGGTAGCCGATACTTTGACCTATCAAATGGGGGCCGCGCCCGCTGGCGCAGCTATTGCAGGCGCGGGCGTTTTGCTGGCCGCGTACTTTCTGGCACGCGGTCGCTGATTGCTACCAAGCCTTGGCCTCTTCTTTGAGGAAGTTAAGAAACGCCTGCACCTTGGTCGTACGGTGCAGATCGACGTGCGTGACCAGCCAAAGTGGTGCGACCCAGCTTTCCTGAGGCGGAAAAAGCTGCACAAGGTTCGAATACCGCTCGGACGCCCAGTCGGTGACAAAGCCAATGCCAACCCCGGTGGCAACCGCGTCTGCAATAATCCGGTAATCGGTTGCGCGGAACACAACCTGCTCAGGCGCAATACGTTCCATCAGCCAGCGCACAAAGGGTGCCCGCGATTCAAAATCGTCCTGGCCCACAAAATCGTGCCCTGCAAAATCTTCCAGAGTTTCAGGCCGACCTTTCCGCGCGATGTACTCTTCGGACGCGTAGAGCGCGATGGGCAGATGGCCAAACCTTTGCACAACATTGTCCGGATTGTCTGGCTTGGTGCCAGCGCGGATCGCCACATGCGCTTCACCATATTCAAGGCGCAAAACCTCTTCGCCCGTCAAGAACCGCACGTTGATATTGGGGTGATACTGTCTGAACTTAGACAGCACAGGCGTTAACCTGGGCGAAACAGGCGTGACCGAGGTAACCACCAATTCGCCCGACACTTCGTCTCCACGGCCCTTAATCCGATTGACCAGTTGCGAAAACTGATCATCCGTCGCCTGTGCAACCTGCAGCAGGTCTTGCCCGGCCTCGGTTGAACTGTAACCACGGGCGTGCCGTTGAAAGAGCTTGACGCCCAACCGATCTTCAAGCGAGTCGATGTGCCGGATAACTGTCGCATGGTGAACACCCAATGCATCTGCAGCCCCGCTGACCGTGCCCTTCCGCGCCACATGGTATGCTGTTCTGATTTCATCCCACGTGCTTATCGACATGTTCATCCCCTTTGCGAAACGCTTGCTCAACCCGAAAACTGCAAACGGCACTATGGCGTCGCCAATGCACCAATCCAGTGAAATGCTCTTCAATCACGCAAATTTGCACAGTCACGCAGGCCTGCCCGACCCTTATTAATACGCACTTAGGAATTCCGCGCCAAAGATTAAAGCCCGCCGTGAACTTTTGGTTTCGAACTCTACAAACGTTCTTATTCCAAGAGTTTAGCGGGTACTGTAATGATAGGTTTACACTTTCTATTGGGAGATTCTGATGACCACTCCAACGCTTGATTGCGTCAATTCACCGGCCGACCTTAAAGGGATGTCAGACCAGGAATTGGAGACGCTCGCACATGAACTGCGAGAGGACGTCATCTCAATCGTCAGCGAAACCGGCGGCCATTTGGGGTCGTCCTTGGGTGTGGTCGAGCTTACTGTTGCGCTTCACGCGGTTTTCAGTGCCCCCTTCGACAAGATCATCTGGGACGTCGGGCACCAGTGTTATCCCCACAAGGTGCTGACCGAGCGGCGCGCAAAAATGCGGACGTTGCGGCAGAAAGGCGGACTGTCTGGCTTCACCAAACGTTCGGAAAGCATCTACGATCCTTTCGGCGCCGCGCACAGCTCGACTTCTATTTCAGCGGCCTTGGGATTTGCCGTGGGCCGCGATCTGGGCCAGCCCACCGGAGACGCGATTGCCGTAATCGGTGATGGCTCAATCAGCGCAGGCATGGCCTATGAGGCGATGAACAACGCAGGCGCACAAGGGCGCAGGCTGATCGTCATTCTGAACGATAACGAGATGTCAATTGATCCGCCCGTGGGCGCGATGTCGTCGTATCTGTCCGGGCTCTACGGTCATTCGCCGCTTGTCGCGCTCAAAGATATCGCTGAAGGACTGGAAAGCGCCATGCCTGGCCCAATCCGCGAAGGCGCACGGCGCGCACGTCAGATGGTAACAGGGGCCGCAGGCACAGGTGGCACGCTTTTTGAAGAGCTTGGTTTCTCCTATATTGGCCCCATCGACGGGCACGACATGACCCAGCTTTTACCGGTCCTGAGATCAGTAAAAACGCGCTCAACCGGGCCTGTTCTGATCCATTGCTGTACCGTAAAAGGAAAAGGATACGCCCCTGCCGAGAACGCTGACGACAAATACCACGGCGTGGCAAAGTTCGACATCGAATCCGGCGCACAGCAAAAGTCCAAACCGAATGCGCCAAGCTATACATCCGTTTTTGGCAACACACTGACCAAGGCTGCCGAAGATGATCCAAGGATCGTTGCCGTAACCGCCGCAATGCCGTCGGGCACAGGCACCAACATGATGGCCAAACGTTTCCCGGACCGCGTGTTTGATGTCGGCATGGCCGAGCAACACGCCGTGACCTTCGCCGCAGGGCTCGCCGCCAGCGGTCTGAAGCCGTTCTGCGCCATCTACTCAACCTTCCTGCAGCGCGGCTACGATCAGGTCGTCCACGATGTGGCCCTGCAAAACCTACCAGTCCGCTTTGCCGTTGACCGCGCGGGTCTGGTCGGAGCCGATGGAGCAACGCATGCGGGAGCCTATGATATTGCTTATCTCTCAAACTTGCCCGGCTTTACCGTGATGGCAGCAGCTGATGAGGCGGAGTTGATGCATATGGTGGCAACGGCGATTGCGCACGACACAGGCCCCATCGCATTCCGTTATCCGCGTGGCGAAGGCGTGGGTGTCGACCTGCCTGAAAAAGGCGAAGTCCTCGAGATTGGCAAAGGCCGCGTGGTGCGCGAAGGCGATCAGGTGGCTTTGTTGTCGCTCGGGGCGCACCTGAAGGAGTGTTTAGAGGCCGCAGAAATGCTGGGCGCACAAGGAATTGAGGCCACTGTTGCAGACGCGCGTTTCGCCAAGCCTCTCGACACTGATCTGATCGACACATTGGCCCAAACGCACAAGGCGCTGATTACTGTCGAGGAAGGCGCCTCCGGGGGATTCGGAGCCCATGTTTTGCACCAACTGGCAAACTCTGGCGCATTGGACAATGGTTTGGCCGTGCGCACTCTGAACCTGCCTGACATGAATATTGATCAGGCCAGTCCGGCTGACATGTACGCGGCGGCAGGTCTGGGTGCAGAAAATATATATAATACAGCGCTCAAGGCGCTTGGAACCTCGCTGAAAGTTATCGCACGCTTGAAAGCTTAATCGCCAATTAATTAAGGTTGCGGCAACACTCCGGTCAGGAGAGATCTATGTCATGCAAGTGATTTGCCTTTTTGGCAAACCCTCCTACATTGCCACTCGAAGAAATCGAGGGAGACCCCAATGAAATCCGTATTTGCTATTGCCGCCGCGATGCTCATCGCAGGACCTGTTTTCGCCGACGGTCATGCCGCATCAGGCGACGCCGCCGCTGGTGAAGCTGTTTTCGCTAAATGCGCTGCGTGCCACGTGGTGATGAACGACGCTGGCGAGACGCTCGCCGGAAAGCGCGCCAAAACTGGCCCGAACCTATTTAATATCGCAGGCAAAGCTGCTGCATCTAATGAAGACTTTAAGTATGGCAAGGATGCCCTTGCAGCGGGTGAAGCCGGTCTGGTCTGGACCGAAGAGACGTTTGTCTCTTACGTGCAGGATCCAACCGCGTTCCTGCGTGAATTCCTCGACAACAAGCGCGCGCGCTCGAAGATGTCCTTCAAGCTGCGTGGCGAGGAAGATGCCACAAATCTTTACGCATATCTCGCCCAGTTTTCGGCTGAAGAAGGCTCGTAAGCCGTCACCATTTGATCCAAGGCCGCGCGGTAACTTGCGCGGCCTTTATCTATTCAGCAATCCCGAAAATGATCGTCACTCTCGCGTGGAAGTCCACTTCTCCGGTCGCTATCGGTACAGCTGAGGCCTCCATCATTGTGCTGCGCGCCATCGCAACTGGCGGCTGGCCCCCACCAAGTTCTGAAATCGTGATAACCTGCCCAAGGCTGACACCTGCCGACGCGGCCAGAAGCTCGGCCTTTGCCCGCGCGTCGGCCACAGCCGCTTTGCGCGCCTCATCCTGAAGTGGACGCGGCTCGGCAATGGCAAAGCTGAGACCATTCATCTGATTTGCGCCGTCACTGACCACGGCATCCATAAGAGCACCAAGGTTTTCCAGATCACGCACACGCACACTCAGATCATTCGACGCGACATAACCGACGATGCGAGGTGCAGTGTTCCTTTCGTTTTGCCATCGCGGCGACAGTGAGACATTGGACGTCTGCACATCACGCGCCTCAACGCCAGAGGCCTTGACCAGCGCCAAAACGACTGTCGCGGCTTCGCTCGCCAACCGCATCGCATCTGAGGCCTTTCGAGCCTCGCGAGAGACGCCTAGGCGCAAGATCGCCATGTCCGGCTCCGCGCTAATGCGCCCTTCACCGGTCACAGTAACAGTCCGGACCTCGTCTGCCACAGCAGGAAGTGCCAAAACACACAGAAAAAGCCCAACAATTAACCGCATGATGCATTCCTTTCAGCTGATGTCCCAAAGACAAGGTATCGCAGGAAATTTTGTCGTGCACGGTACAATTTTAAACCCTCTTAGGGTGACGCACCGTTTGCACCGTGTTAACCCTTTGGCATGAGTTATCGATGGGGTTTTGATTTGGATATGGCCGCTGTGCGGCTGATGCGCCGGGAGGCGGGCCGTTGGCGCGAGGTCGCGGTCGAAAAGATTGATAGCCACGATATCGAAGACCGCCTTCAGGCAATGGCAGAGCAAATTGACGAAGGCGCGCCTGTCGATGTGTTTTTGCCGAAAGACCAAATCCTTTACACCGACCTAGACGTCACTTCAGAAGACAACGCGCAAGCAGAAATCGAACGTGCGGTCGAGGGAATGACCCCTTACACGCTCGACGAGGTCGCCATTGATTGGGAGATGGTTGGCCCCGGCAAGGCGCGCGTGGCCGCCATCGCACGCGAAACTCTTGATGAGGCCTTCGCCTTTGCAGAATCCCGTGGACGCAGTGTTGCGGGCTACTCCTCACTGGCGGATCCGGTCGACTTTCCACGCATGCCTGATTTTGGTGGCATGGATACGATCGACGACGAAGATCCCATCGCTCCTGTCCCGTTCGCGTCAAGTCGTCCACGCTCTGAACCGATCGTCCTGCAAAATGCAGAAACAGGTGCGGCCAGCCCGGTCGTTAAGGTCGATGATGCAACCCCGGTCATGCAAGTGGAAGCGCGCGAAACCGTTCCGCTTGATCCGGGTGCGCCGATTAATCCCGAATTGGCGGCACCACGGGTCAGCACAGACATAGCTGCTTCAACGGTCTCTGATGAAGTGGGGGCCACGCTTTCTCCAAGATCGGCGCCCGGTATACGGATACATCGCTCAAGCGGCGTCTCGACCCTCATGGTCTTCGCGGTTGCTTTTCTTTTAACCGTTGGCATCGCCTTTATTGTTTGGTCGGTCTTGCCACTATCGCCCGGACGCGAGAACCCTGCGGTAAGCGCGCCCGTAAATGGCGCGCTTGAGACAGAAACACACGAAGCCGATGTCGCCGCCATCCAAGATGAACCGGCACCCGGGGTTATCGAAGCGCCAGACGCTGAGCCTGAAACCGAAGTTGCGACACTGCCAGAGCCAGTCTTGCCCGATTTGCCAATTCCTGAATTGCAAAGCGAGATGATCGGGTTCGAGACCCAAACCGATACAGGCATGGGTCCCACCCCACCAAATAAGCTTGTTGCGACCGCCGTTTCGAGAGCAGCTCCGCGTTTGGCTCCTGTCACGGCGATGGCAAATGCACTCCCAGGCGTAGGACGCTCAGCGCCTCTGCCCCCGCGCCCCGCCGCTTTGGCCGACCTGTTGATCACGGCTCCACCGCAAGGACCGGACCCACGCGAAGTTCTGGACGAGACGACAAACACCATCTACATCGCATCCATTGAGCACAGTGCACTTGCCTTCGACGCAATTGCCCTGCCCGATGCCTCGCGTTTTTCAGCTGAAGCGTTACCTGCCGTGGGCGAAACGCCCGTACCGTTTGTTGAATTTGATCCGCTGGCCCAGGCCATTGAACGTGCTGTGATCGCAAGCATCGAACCCGACGCGCCAATCGAAGAAGAACCTGCGCCTCTAGAAACAGTTCCAAGTCTTGCACCAGAGGCACCACCGGTGGACGTCGCTCAGTCCGAAACCACCGATCCGCAGACTCTGCGCCCAACGGCCCTCGCTGCCACCATTCCGGAGCGCGCGCCTCGCGCGCGGCCCGGTGGGTTTGTCGAAGACATTGAACGCGATCAATTCGGCGGCCGCACCCGTGCCCAACTTGGGGAAATTCGTCCCGGCAAACGCCCGGAGTCAGAGCAAATCGCCGCGTTGCGCGCCGCTACAACAAGCCCTCCCAGCGCCTTGGCTGTGGCAACAGCTCCCCCGCCGCGCTCGCGGCCACGCGATTTTGATGCCATCGTCGCACAGGCCCAGATCCAACGCGAAGCTGCACGCGTGACAGCCTCCATTGCCTTTGACGCACCCGACACGTCCTCTGCGGTAGAAGCCGCGCTCGACGACAGCGAACCCGAGGTCCGCCCGCAAGACACGCCGCGGTTGGCGATCCCCTCCAACGCCTCCGTCGCACGTCAGGCCACGATTGAGAACGCCATACGCCTCAACCGCATCAACCTTGTTGGAGTCTATGGTGCGCCGTCAGACCGGCGTGCGCTGGTGCGACTTTCGTCCGGGCGCTATATCAAGGTGAAAGTTGGCGACCGCATTGACGGCGGTACCGTGGCCCGGATCACCGACAGCGAGCTACTTTATCAGAAAGGTAGGCGAGTTTTGTCGCTCAGCCTGCCGAAAGGTTAATGCTCAATAACTGGCGAATTTTCTTTATATATACGCTTATTGTCTATCTAATTGCATTTCGTGCTTTTAGCGATCTGGCCATCGACAATGCCTTTATCGTTGATACCTTTTTTATTGCTCAACTTGGATGGAGAGAGATCAACGGTCTAAGTCCTGTCTTGGACTACACTCATTTTTATGGCGGCGTAACTGCGAAAGCAATAGCAGCGGCGTTCAAAATATTTGGTGCGACCCTTAAAGCATTAGACTATGCATATCTTATTCTTTTCGCATTGGTTGCAAGCTTCACGCTTTTACTTGGATATCGAAGAACATCATCTCAATCAACAGCACTGATAATCCTTTTATCTGCATCAATCCTTATTGGACCATTGAGTATTGAGGACGGGTATTCACCCATTGTAAATCACAGCTTTGTATATAATCACTTTGGCATGGGCTTGCTTTTGGCAGTGACACTTTTTGTTTTAAACCCTATATCAGGCAGTCAGCCTCACGATTATGTCGCCAGCTTTTTCTGCGGCACTCTACTGACAGTACTTGCGCTAACGAAGCCAACATTTGCATTCTCGATACCTTTTTTCATTTTGGTTTTAGTAATCCAAAATCAGTATCGAATATGTGCCATTGTATTGCTCGGAATGCTGATTACTACTTTGATTACTGACCCCAATCTAAAGCGGTTCCTTGGGTCGCTTTACACAATCCTTGAATCAGGCGCGGCCGAGCGCTCCGGTGGCCCACTCGGCCGCAGCGCGCATGCCTACATGACACTGATTATGCATGCCGGTTTCTTGCTTGGCCTCCTCTATTTTTGGCAGTTTTTATATCATCGTGCGGCTTTGCCCGCACGACGTTTAATCGTTTGTCATGCGCTATGTATAGCCGGGTTTTTTGTGGCTACGCTAACAATGAACGGTCGCCCCCATCTCATGCTTCTGCCGGCACTAATTCTCATACTGCTTTTCACAGCTGAGAAACTAGATGGTGACAAGGCGCGGAAGGCGCTCATTGTGTCGAACTCTTTCGCGGCGATAATCGTTTTTCCTTCACTTCTGTTTGCAAGTTCAACTTGGCTTGCGTCCGTAAATGCACGACAATATCAACTTGTGACATATGGGCCGTTGGTCGACTATGCATTTACTGACCCCAATTCTGAAATGTCGCGTCTATCAAATACCAGTATTAAAGTGCGTCGGGTTCTTGCGATTCAAGAGGCCTACGACCGCTTGTCGAAATCTGGCCCTGCACAAAACAGAGATGCTTACGTTGAACTTTCCGACGGGATATCACTTTTGGCAACATTGGAAAATATTGATACCAAACGGATTATTACAGCGAACGGAATGATAGATTTCTCGTTTCCTATGAAATCCATACCTGTTTCCAGCTTTCCAGTTTGGCCAAATAAAGATCGAATGAAAGGGATTGATCTGGCACAAGTTGATATTATCATGTCTAAGCGCTTTGTTGACAAAAACCTATTTCTTACCGACGGGTTGCGGTCACAGATTGATCAGGATTTCATTTTGTGCAAGCATTCAAAATTCTTTATCCTCCTCGTAAGGCGGGATCAATTCACGTCCATGTGCGAAGACTCTCAAGCCGCGCCTTCCTTACCATAATCGCCACGCGCTATTTCTTCCGCTTCAATCGACTCGAAAAGCGCTTTGAAATTACCTTCGCCAAATCCATCATCGCCCTTTCGCTGGATAAACTCGAAAAAGATCGGTCCAATCACGGTCTTTGAGAAAATCTGAAGCAAGATTTTCGTTTCGCCGCCGTCGACAACACCCTCGCCGTCAATCAGGATGCCGTGCTTCTTCATGCGTTCCAGCGGTTCATCATGCCCTTCAACGCGGTCTTTGCTCGACGCGTAGTACGTCTCGGGCGGTCCCGGCATGAACTTAATGCCGCGCTCGGCAATCGCATCGGTCGCTGCATAAATATCCCGCGCCCCTACCGCGATATGCTGAATACCCTCGCCTTTGTACTTCTTGAGGTAATTTACAATCTGCCCCGTCTCACCACGGTCTTCATTGATCGGAATGCGGATTTTCCCGCAAGGCGAGGTCAAAGCACGGCTCAGCAGGCCCGTGAACTTGCCCTCAATATCAAAGAACCTGATTTCTTTGAAATTGAACAGATCGCCATAGAACCGAAACCACACATCCATGTTTCCCTTGAACACATTGTGAGTCAGATGATCGAGATAATAAAAACCAACACCGTCGGGGTGCGCCCTAGACACCCAATTGAATTCTGCATTGTAGGGCGAGGTTTCATAGTAAGTGTCGATGAAATAGATCAGGCTGCCGCCAATACCGACGATGGCAGGCACATCCATGGTCTTGCCCGGATCGGTGTACGCCTTTGCCCCTTTTGAAAGGGCATGTGCCAGGGCTTTCTCCGCGTCAGCCACACGCCACGCCATTGCAGGGGCGCAGGGACCATGTTCTTCGATAAACGCCGCCGCGTGCGTACCGGGCTCGGCATTGATCACATAGGTGACATCGCCCTGCTGCCAAAGCTCGATGGCTTTCGTCTTGTGCGTCGCGGTATGGGTGTAGCCCATCTTGGCAAATAGCGTGCGAAGTTCAATTGGATCAGGATGCGCGAACTCGACGAACTCAAACCCATCAGTTCCCACCGGATTTTCGCCGGTGATTTCTGATTTTGGAGCGTCGTGCGGAAAAGGGCCCATGGTTTTTCCTTTTTACGGATGCACTACGATACTCCAATTTTGTCGCAAGCAGCGCGCAATTTCACTGCCAGAAGAGTGATGTACACACAATATTTGCGTATTTATATTTTTTGTGCATAATTTTTGCATGAATACACTTGATAACACCGATACTTTGCTTCTGGCGGCGCTGCAGCGCGACGCGCATATGACCGCCGAGAGACTCTCAGACATCCTGCATCTTTCGCCCAGCCAGATCGGTCGGCGACGGCAGCGGCTTGAGGTCGAAGGCTATATCGAAGGGTACCGAGCGCACCTTTCTGCGCCGCGTCTGGGCCTGCAGATTCAGGCGCTCGTCTCCGTCCAAATGGCCACCCATGCGCCGGAAAAGGTCCAGACATTCACCCGCATCTTGAAAACCCGCACCGAGATTACAAGTGTCTGGACGCTTACCGGAGAAGCAGATTATCTGCTGCGGGTGTTTTGCGCAGGACTTCCCGAACTCAACAGCCTGATCCACGAGGTTCTGCTACCCCACCCTGCTGTGGCGCGCGTACAAAGCCAGATCGTCATGGATCAGCTCAAGGATGATGCGCCGTTACCGATCTAACGGGCAAGATCTTCGAGGATCGGGCAATTGGGTTTGTCGTCTCCAGCACAGGTTTCAACCAGGTGGCTTAACGTCACTTCCATCGCGCGCAAGTCTGCAATCTTCGCTGCAATCTCATCAAGTTGTTTTCTGGCAATTGCCTTGACCTCGGCACTGGCACGATGGTCATCTTCGTAAAGTGCCAGCAGCGCCCGGCAGTCCTCAATCGAAAACCCAAGCGCACGCGACCGGGCCACGAACCGCAACTTGTGTGCGTCCGTTTCCGAAAAGGTTCGGTAACCGTTTTCGCTCCGCGCCGGTTGGATCAACCCGATGTCTTCATAATACCGGATCGTTTTGGCGGGCAGTGCCGATGCCTTGGCCACTTCAGAAATATTCATCTTAGCGCCCCACTCTTTTCAGCCGCAACGCGTTGCTCACCACAGCGACGCTGGACAAAGCCATGGCGCCTGCCGCCAGCATCGGTGACAGCAAAAGCCCAAACGCAGGATACAGCAGCCCCGCAGCGACCGGGATCAACAACACGTTGTATCCAAAGGCCCACCCAAGGTTTTGGCGAATGTTCCGCATCGTGGCCTTGCTTGTTTTCAACGCGTTCACCACGCCCTGCGTATCCGGCGACATCAGCACTACATCGGCCGTCTCGATGGCAACATCTGTGCCCGTGCCAATCGCGACGCCGACGTCAGCGACAGCCAACGCGGGCGCGTCATTGATGCCGTCCCCGACAAAGGCAAGTGGCCCTTGCGACTTCAGCCCGTCAATCGCGGTCACTTTGTCCTCAGGCGAAGCCTCGGCCACCACATGATCCACGCCAAGCCGCGCGGCCACGCTTTTGGCGGTAAGCTCTGCATCGCCCGTCACCATGGCGACCGCCACACCTATGCCTTTCAGCGCAGAAATCGCACTAGCAGCATCCTCTCGGATCGGGTCGGCAACGGCAATTGCGCCGACCAAAGCATCGGCATGACCGACAAATACGACAGTTTCGCCCATACCAGCGTGCTTTTCAGCCCTCACAAACAGAGGCGCGACATCAATCCCATCAGCCCTTAGATACGCTGCATTGCCTACAAGGACATCTTTGCCATCCAAATTGGCGCGCACGCCCAAACCAGTCGTTGTCTGAAACCCGCTCGCCTTCGGCACATCCTTCACTGCGCGCACGATCGCGGCGGCAATGGGGTGCTCGGAAAAAACTTCGACAGCAGCCGCAATTTCCAAAAGTCGCGCCTCGTCCATACCCTCAACTGGCAGCGCCGCCGCAACTTCGGGGCGCCCAATGGTCAGCGTCCCGGTCTTGTCGAACACAACGGTTTTCAAATCGCTCATCCGCTGCAGCGCGTCGCCCTGTCGAAAAAGCACCCCCATTTCAGCCGCGCGCCCGGTGCCGACGATAATCGACGTGGGCGTGGCCAGCCCCATCGCGCAAGGGCACGCAATAATCAGCACCGATACCGCCGCCACGACCGCAAGGGCAAGCGACGGGCCAACTGCCATCCATATGACAAAGGTCAAAACAGCGATCACAAGGATGGCTGGAACGAACCACGCGGTGATTTTGTCCACCAGCGACTGGATCGGCAGCTTGGCCGATTGCGCATCGCGCACCATGCCGATGATCTGCGCCAGAACCGTATCGGCACCGACAGCCGTAGCGCGATAGGTCAGCGAACCTGTACCATTGACGGTGCCGCCGATGACCTGCGCGCCTGGCTGTTTCTGTACTGGCAGGGGTTCTCCAGACAACATGGCTTCATCAACAAAACTGGTGCCTTCGGTCACCTCTCCGTCCGTCGCTACACGTTCGCCGGGACGCAGCCGGATCAGATCGCCGGGGCGCAGTTCTGCCAGCGCCACTTCGCGCGTTTCAGTCCCGTCAAGCACCATTGCAGTTTTAGGCGCAAGTCCGGCCAAAGCGCGAATGGCAGCACCGGTCTGCCCCTTTGCGCGAGCCTCCAAAGACCGCCCAAGCAGGATCAGCACGATGATCACACCAGCGGCCTCGAAATAGACGTTGACGGAGCCTTCGGGCAAAAGAGCAGGAAAAAACGTCGCCACGCTAGAGTATATAAACGCAGCTCCTGTCCCGATCGCGACCAGAGCGTTCATATCAGGGTGCCCTTTGATCAGCGCAGGAAACCCCTTGGCAAAGAACACACGGCCCGGGCCCAGCAACGTTGCCCCGACCAGTAAAAAACCAAGAATGCGCGCTGTTTGCATGCCGATGGTTTCGGCAACAAACATGTGGATCGCGGGAAAGATGTGCCCGCCCATCTCAATCAGAAAGACCGGCAGCACCAATATCCCTGACAGCCAGGTCGCACGCCAAAGTGCTTGCGCTTCGCGGTCCTGCACGGACGCGCCTTCTTCATCGACAGGACGTAAGGGATATCCTGCGGACTTGGCCACCTCATAGAGGTCGGCAAGATTAGCATCGCCAATCAATGTCACACTGGCCGTTGCGTCAGCCAGATTAACCACCACCGCTTCGACACCCACCACCTGCCCAAGGACTTTCTCCAGCCTTGAGACGCAGGACGCACATGAAAGCCCTTCGACCATGAAACGCTGCTGTTCGGTTACTGGCGGGTATCCGGCGTCGCGCAAGGTCGCTGCGACCTGCTGCCCCGTCATTGGTGCGTCAAACTCGGCGTTGACCGAAGCAGAGGCAAGATTAACGCGCACATCGCGCACCCCTGGCAACGCCAAAAGCGCAGATTCGACACGGCCCACGCAAGAGGCGCAGCTCATTCCCTGGACCGTACTGTGAAAATGCATACTCATGATCCGTACATAGGCCTTCCAGTGACTGGAAGGTCAAGAGTATTGTCCAGATCTTGACTTTTTGCGAACCATTCTCATATATACGTGAGATTGCGAATTATTCGCAACAAAGACGGGCGAGGGATAATGACCACACGCAGACGCATATTAACAGGGTTTGCAATGCTGATCGCGCTGGCGGCACCGCTGCCTGTTCTTGCAGCAGATGAAAAGCTGAGTGTTGTGGCGACAACTGGCATGATCGCGGACACGGCGCGCCGTATTGGCGGTGATCTGGCGGACGTTCGTGCCCTGATGGGTCCTGGTGTTGATCCGCACGCCTATCGCCAGACGCGCACCGATATCGTTGCCATGGCCCGTGCCGATCTGGTGCTTTGGAACGGCTTGTTTCTTGAAGCACAGATGGAAGACGTGCTGGGCGATCTGACCCGCCACACAAATGTCCGTGCCGTAGCCGAGGCATTGCCAAAGCTAAAGCTGGTCGCCCACGATGACTACGCCAACCGTTTTGACCCGCATGTCTGGATGGACCCAGCACTTTGGCACGATGTGGCGATTGATATCCGCGACGCCATGACAGCGGCGGCACCAAAGAACGCAGCCGTTTTTGAGGTCAACACAAAGGCGCTTTTGACCGAAATCACTGCGCTGAGCGACTACGCCACCAGGGTGCTGGCGTCGGTCCCCGAGGAGGCTCGCGTGCTCGTCACAGCGCACGATGCGTTCAACTACTTTGGCCGTGCTTACGGGTTCGAGGTAATCGGCATCCAGGGCATCTCGACCGAAAGTGAAGCGGGCCTGAACCGGATCACGGCACTTGTTGACACACTGGTGAAACGCAACATCCAGTCCGTCTTTGTCGAAAGCTCGGTCTCTGATCGCTCTATTCGCGCGTTGATCGAGGGGACAGCCGCCCGCGGGCACGAGGTGCGCATCGGCGGCGAGCTTTACTCTGACGCAATGGGCGCACCCGGCACTTATGAGGGAACGTACATTGGGATGATTGATCACAACGTGACAGTTATTGCGTCCGGGCTAGGTGGTATTGTGCCGGATCGCGGCATGTCTGGAAAACTGGGATTTGGGAGCTGACAATATGGCGTTGGATTTGAAAATCGCAGGCCCCGAGGCGACGGCCCTTCGCGATGCCACAGTGGCAGACAGTCCATTGGCCGTTCGTGGATTGACGGTTTTCTACGATCAGAAACCCGCCGTTTTTTCAGTGGATGTTACAATCCATAAAGGGGCGATGACAGCGATTATTGGCCCAAACGGTGCTGGTAAATCGACACTGCTGAAAGCAGCGCTCGGTTTGGTGACGCCACTTTCTGGTACCACGACCGTTTTCGGCCAACCACTTGAGCAGATGCGCGCCCGCGTGGCCTATGTACCCCAGCGCGCCAGTGTCGATTGGGATTTTCCCGCCCGTGTGATCGATGTGGTCTCGATGGGTCTTTACCGCGAGCTTGGGCTTGTAGGCCGTTTCCTGTCGCGCCACCGCAGCAAGACGATGGAATGTCTGGCGCGCGTTGGCATGGAAGACTTTGCCGGCCGCCAAATTGGCCAATTGTCGGGCGGCCAACAGCAGCGCGTGTTCCTCGCGCGCGCTCTGGCACAAGAGGCTGATCTCTACCTGCTGGACGAGCCCTTCGCGGGTGTGGATGCAGCAACCGAGCGTGCCATCATCGACGTGCTTAAAGGTCTGCGTAACGCAGGCAAAACGGTCGTTGCGGTGCATCACGATCTGTCCACTGTGCGCGAGTATTTCGACGACGTCATGATCCTGAACGTGCGCAAGATCAGCGACGGCCCGGTCGATGAAGCCTTTACCGCAGAGGCACTGGATCAGGCCTACGGCGGGCGTTTGGCAACGGCGGAAATCGACCGACTGTCCGCCGCCGGATAAGACATGTTTATCGAGGCTCTGACATTTCAGCTTGGCTATAACGCCACGCTGGTGACGTTGGGTGCCCTGCTTTTGGGCTTGGCCGCTGGCGTGACAGGAACTTTCTTGTTCCTGCGCAAACGTGCTCTGGTCAGCGATGCGATCAGCCATGCAACATTGCCAGGTGTCGCCCTTGCGTTTATCACGATGACACTAATCGGCATGGACGGGCGTAACCTGCCGGGGCTGCTGATCGGCTCCGCACTCTCGGCCTTTCTCGGCTTGCTTTGCGTTCAGTTCCTGACCCGCAACACGCGACTTTCAGAGGATGCGGCCATCGGTGCGGTGCTATCGGTGTTTTTCTCAATCGGGATCGTGCTGCTCACTGTCATTCAGACCATGTCGACCGGGCGCCAAGCGGGGCTGGAGAGTTTCCTGCTTGGCTCAACCGCTGGAATGCTGCGTGCTGACGCGATCCTGATTGCAGTGGGCGCCGCCGTTGTCGTCACGCTTGTGATGATCTTTCGCCGACCCATGACGCTGGTCGCTTTTGATCCGGGCTTCGCCGAAACCAGCGGCGTGAACCTGAACCGGGTTGATCTGATCATGATGGCGCTGGTCCTTGGCGTGACCGTTGTAGGCCTCAAGGTCGTTGGCCTGATCCTGATCGTTGCGCTTTTAATCATTCCGCCCGTGACAGCTCGCTTCTGGACAGACCGCGCTGACTGGGTCGTGCTGGGCGCAGGTGCTTTCGGAGGGCTGGCGGCATGGATCGGCGCCGCGATCTCGGCCAGCGCACCTAACGTTCCCACCGGTCCGATCATCGTGCTGGTCGCGTTCGCGCTCTTTGCTGCCTCTATGTTGCTGGCTCCTTCGCGCGGGTTGCTCTCGACTTACTTGCGGCACAGGCGGTTTCAAACCGCGATACACGTGCGCCAAGGCCTTCTGTCACTGGCTCAAGGCCAGCCGATCTATGAGCCGTTCACACTACGCCTATTGCAACGCGAGGGGCTGGCTCGTGCTGATGGGGTTGCCACCGAAGATGGTAAGGCCCGTGCTGCGCGCGCGCACCGCGATGAAAAGCGTTGGGAGATTGCGCGCGCAACTCCGGCGTTGGAACTCGCAGCCGCGCGCTATGACGGGCTGACACAGATCGAAGACGTTTTGACGCCAGATCAGATCACCGTGATTGATGCGCGGATCGGCGGCCCGGAGGTGGTGACGTGAACGAGTTTGTCGCCTTTTCGCTCACTCCCCTGCTGATAGGATGCCTCGCGGCGGTCGCTTGCGCCCTGCCCGGCAATTTTCTGGTGCTGCGCCGTCAGGCCCTGATCGGCGATGCCATCAGTCACGTTGTCTTACCCGGCATTGTGGTCGCTTTTCTGATCACCGGTACGATCTCGACATGGCCCATGCTCCTTGGCTCTGCCGCAGCCGCCCTTTTGGCGGTTGCTATGATTGAAGGGATCCGGCGCTTTGGCAAAATCGAACCGGGCGCCGCGATGGGGGTGACCTTTACCACGCTGTTCGCCGCCGGTGTCTTACTGCTTGAACAGTCCGACACCTCGGGCGTGCACCTGGATGTCGAACACGCACTCTTTGGCAATCTTGAAAGCCTGATTTGGCTGGATGCCACCGACTGGTCGTCACTCACCGATCCAATCGCTCTGTCCGGCCTGCCTCCAGAACTGTTCCGTATCGCTCTGGTGACGTTGTCCATGATCATCGGCCTTGCGATCTTCTGGCGTCCGTTGGCGATATCGACGTTTGACGAGGGCTTTGCGGGCACGCTTGGCCTGCCAGTGCGTGCAATCGGATTTGGTCTTGTCATTGCGTCTGCCGTCGCCGCTGTGGCAGCCTTTGACGCGGTCGGCTCGATCATCGTGATCGCCATGTTCATCTGTCCGCCGGCCGCCGCGCGTCTGATGACCAATCGATTGGGGATCCAGGTGCTCTGGTCTGTCGTTTTTGCCCTGATGTCGGCCTTCACCGGGTATTTCCTCGCAGGATACGGCCCCCTTTGGTTCGGCTCCGAAAATGCCGTCAGCGCAGCTGGCATGATCGCGACCGTTTCTGGCGTCATTCTTATGGTCACAGCACTGGCAGGCCCCGCCCGCCGCTGAACGGGTTGCGGTCGCCCGCGCACCCCGTCAAAGTACCCTCATGGAAGCGGAACTCGCCACTTACAGCGAACAACTGGCCGACCTTTGGTCGCAAGCCATGCTGCAGGGCGAGCGCCTAATGCGGCCTCCCAGCCTTTATCAAATTGGGATCCTCGCAGCCTGTTTCATTGTCGCCTGGAGCCTGAACAAGTGGCTCAATCCCAAGTTGCGCAACTGGACACGGTCGCTGCACGAACGCCCAAAATGGCAAATTCGGTGGCTTGCGATCCTCAGCCAGCGTTTGTTCCTGATCCTGTTGACCATGCTGGTCTGGATATCTGCCTGGACGATGGCCGAAATAACACCGTTCCTGTCACGCCGTTTCCTTCTGGAACTGGTCGGCACGATCACACTGGCGATCCTCATTCTTGGCTTTGCTGCACGCGTCGTGAAAAACCCGACGCTGCGCAAGATCGTAACATGGGGCTTATGGACCTATGTCGTCCTCTATTACCTTGGCCTGATCGACGAGCTTTCGCAGTTCCTTGACAGTCTGGCAGTCCAAGTTGGCGACTTCCGCCTGTCAGCGCTGACCGTCATTTCCGCGTTAATTGTCATGGGTGTGCTCTTTGCCGGAGCGAGGGTGATTAATGGTGCCATCACCAAGCAGATCCAAGGCAACAAGGATATTTCGCCGTCGATCAAGGTACTGGCCAGCAAATTTACCCAGGTTCTGTTTTACGGCGCGGCATTCTTTCTGGGGCTGAAAGCCGTTGGATTTGATCTGACCGGGCTTGCGGTTCTCTCAGGTGCCATCGGTCTGGGTCTTGGTTTCGGTCTGCAAAAGGTGGTCTCGAACCTTGTCTCTGGCGTGATCATCCTGCTCGACAAGTCGATCAAACCGGGCGACGTCATTTCAGTCGGCGGCACCTTTGGGTGGATCAACAAACTGGGCGCGCGTTACGTGTCGATCACCACCCGCGACGGTCGCGAATACCTTGTCCCCAACGAGGACCTGATCACCGGTCAAGTGGTGAACTGGTCACATTCAAACGATTTTGTCCGTCTCGATATTCACTTTGGCACTGCCTATGGTGACGATCCTCACACTGTGCGCAAACTGGCCATCGAGGCCGCGGCCAGTGTTGACCGCGTTCTCGCCTCGCGTCCGCCTGTTTGCCACATTACTGGGTTCGGTGACAGCTCGGTCGACTATATCCTAAGGTTCTGGATCACTGACCCAACCGGCGGGCTGACCAACATTCGTGGCAACGTCTATCTTGCACTTTGGGACTCGTTTCAGGCCAACGAGATCTCGATTCCCTTCCCACAGCGCGAAGTGCGCATGTTGGGGGATAACGAAAATGAGACCCCTGAAACGGCCTGAGCCTCTGTCAACTTTCGTGGCCGCGCTATATATCCAGAGTGAACCCCAAGGAGGGCCCGACGTTGGCTCCGGCAAAACTGTTTCGTGTTCTGATTTGTATTGTGTTGACGGCTACCGCGGGTCTGGCCGAGCCAAACTATGCGTTGGAAACACCCGGTGCGGATAAGGACCTGCACAATGCACTCCGTGCGTCTTCGCTTGTCTTGGCAACCCAAGGGCAGGACACGGACCCACAAGAGCTTCTGGCCGCCGCACAAGCGGATTATGCCCGGCTTTTGGGCGCGCTCTATGCCAATGCACGCTATGGCGGAGTGGTCTCGATCCTGTTTGACGGACGAGAGGTGTCATCAATCCCACCGCTCTCACCGCCCCAAGACGTTCGCCGCGTCAGAGTGCGCGTTGATCCCGGACCACTTTATCTATTTGCAGAGACGCAGGTGCGCCCACTGGTGCCCGGTACAGAATTGCCCGAGGGTTTTCGTCGGGGGCAACCTGCGGAAACCGGCATAATTCGTGAGGCGGCGACTGCTTCAGTCGATGCATGGCGCGGCGCGGGGCACGCCAAGGCCGAGGTCACCGAGCAACGCATCGTCGCGCGCCACGCCGAAGATCGCCTCTCCGCCACGCTGACGCTGACACCCGGACCAAGGTTGCGCTTTGGCACCATCTCGGTTTCGGGCAATGAAGACGTGCGCTCGCGCCGTATTCGTACAATTTCCGGCCTTGAAGAAGGCCGCCAATACGACCCTGTCGAGATTGATCGCGCCGTGCGCCGTCTGCGCCGCACCGGCAGCTTTGCGTCTGTCACTGTAAGCGAGACCGACACCATCGGGCCGAACGATACGCTTCCTCTCGACATCGAAGTAGTGGAGCAAACGCCGCGCCGCTTTGGTTTTGGCGCCGAATACAGCACCATTGAGGGCGTTCGCCTGTCAGGCTTTTGGCTTCATCGCAACTTTCTGGGCGGGGCCGAGCGCTTTCGCGTCGATGGCGCCATCGCGGGCCTTGGCGGTGAAACTGGCGGTGTCGATTATAACTTTGGCATGCGCTACGGACGCCCCGCCACGCCGCGTGCCGATGTTGATCTGTTCGCTGAACTCAGTTTCGAGCTTTTGGACGAGCCTGATTTCACCTCAAACACCACCGAGTTCACACTTGGCTTCACCCGCTATGCTACCGATGAACTGGTCGTCACTTTTGGGCTTGGTTATCTTTATTCCGACGTTGAAGATGACTTTGGACGCGAGACGTTCAACTTGCTGACCTTGCCATTGGGTGCTGAACTGGATCGCCGAAACAACGTGCTGAACCCAACCGATGGCTACTACATTGATCTGGAAGTCACACCATTTCTGGGTCTAACGGGCACGCGAAGCGGAGGTCAGCTGAAGCTGGATGCCCGCGGCTATCAGCACGTCACTGACAGCACGACTGTCGCTGCACGCGTTCAATTTGGGTCTCTCTGGGGTCCCTCCTTGACCGACAGCCCGCCCTTTTATCGCTTCTACTCTGGCGGTGGCGGCACCGTGCGTGGACAAGACTATCAATCGTTGGGTGTTGATGTCGGAACGGACCGCACCGGCGGGCGCAGTTTTCTGGGCCTGTCGGGAGAAGTGCGCGCAAGTGTGACGGATAATATTGAAGCTGTGGGATTCATCGACTGGGGCTATATCGGAGCGGAAGAGTTCCCCGATTTCACTGGCGATAGCCACGCCGGCGCAGGTCTTGGTATTCGCTATAACACAGGCATTGGCCCTATACGGCTTGATCTGGCAACGCCTATAACGGGCCCAAGCGACAGCGCGGGCGTTTATATTTACGTCGGTATAGGGCAGGCGTTTTGATGCGGAATTTACTCGCAATATGCGCCATTTTACTTGCAATTCCCGCCATTGCACAGCAGCAGGAAAGCCCTGGCTTGTTTGACCGCATCTTCGGCGGAAGCGAAGAAGCGGAAGACCAGGGTTCCTTTCTGGAACGTCTGATTGAAGACAACCTCTCCGGCGACGACCGACAAGTACGCATAACCGGCTTTG
>JABDJX010000006.1 GCA_013003245.1 Silicimonas sp.
CGTCAAATCGGAAATCATGCCGGGTGCGGATGTAATCACAGACGAGGCGCTAGACGACTTCGTGCGCGACAATGCCGAAAGCGCTTATCACACCTGCGGCACCTGCCGGATCGGCGATCCGCAAGACAAAGCCAGCGTGGTCGACCCGCAGGCGCGCGTCATTGGGGTGAATAGCCTGCGCGTTGCGGACAGCTCGATTTTCCCGACCGTGACCAATGGTAACCTGAACGGCCCTTCGATTATGGCAGGCGAGAAGGTGTCAGATCATATTCTGGGCAGATCTCTTCCGCGTGACGAGCGCACCGCGTGGGTGCACCCGCAATGGCAAACGGAACAGCGCTAGGCCGAGAGCACGCGGTTGAGCGCCTCAAGAATGCCGCCCCAGCCTTTTTCGTGGTTGTCGCGGCTCTCTTCCGACGGAAAGCGCACATGGCGCAAGGTCACTTCGGTGCCGTCAGGGACCGATGCAAATTTCAGCGTCACGGTGCTGTCTTCCACCGGCGACATCGGGCTTTCCCATGTAAATGCCAACTCATCGGGGCGTTTGATGGTTTTGTAAGTGCCCGCATGAGGCAAGTCCTGATCGCCCACGCGCATCACCACTTTGAACCGCCCGCCTTCGCGCGCATCCGCCGTGGCTTCAGGGATGATCACATCGGGCATCGGCGTCATGAACTGCGCCAGCATCTCGGGGTTTAGCCATGCGTCAAATACGGCTTCGGGTGAGGCTGCAATCGTACGAGTGATCTCAAGTTTCAGGTCTGTGTCAGTTGTCATCTCAAGGCTCCCTGGTGATGATAGTGTCCAGTTTTTCCAATCGCATATCCCAGATTGATCGCAGGTCTTTGAACCATGTATCGACCAAGGCCATACGCTCTGTTTGCAGCTCGATCAGGTGCTCACGCCATTCTGTTCTACGGCTGACAAGCCCCGCGCTTTCAAGCGTCTTAATGTGTTTGGACACTGAATTCAGGCTCATCTCAAAATGTCGCGCCAGATCAGTGACCCGCATGGGCCCGTGCTGTGCCAGCAGGGTCAGAACCCGTCTTCGGGTTGGATCTGACGCTGCCTTTAAGACTGCCGTAAGTTCGGTATTCATGCCTCGTTCAACCATAAAGATGAATAAACACCAGGATGCACTATCAGTCAACCATAAAGATGAATGATGCCTCAAATTTTGGCAAAACCCCGCAACATCTCGTGACGGATTGATGAATTTTGCCCAGATATGCTTGCGCCTTGCTACGACCCTTGGCACGCTGCGACTCAATCAGGCATTTCAATTCTGGAGTTTTCGTATTTGGCCATCAGTCCGCTGACCCCGCCTTCATCGTCCGACAAGCCGTTCGAGACGCGTATCGAGTTTCCTGAAAACCGCCTGCTCATCGACCTTTTTGGCGAGTTCAATCGCAACCTCACACAGATCGAGGAGGCGCTTTCGGTGCAGATCATGCATCAAGGCAACCAGCTTTCCGTCTTTGGTGAAACGGATGCGGTGAACAAGGCCGCAGACGTGCTGCGCGCGCTTTACGAGCGGGTGGAGGCCGGGCGCGAGATCGGGGCAGGCGACATAGACGCCGAGATTCGCATGGGGTCGACAGACGAGAATCCCGGCCAGATGGAGTTGTTCCAGGGCGGTCGGATCGAGATCAAGACCCGCAAGAAAACCGTCGAGCCGCGGACCGAAGCACAAAAGGCCTACGTCAAGGCGCTTTATGAAAACGAACTGACCTTTGGCATCGGGCCCGCAGGCACCGGCAAGACTTACCTTGCGGTTGCCGTCGGCGTGAACCTTTTTATCGGCGGGCACGTGGACAAGATCATCCTGTCACGCCCCGCGGTCGAGGCGGGCGAGCGCCTGGGGTTTTTGCCGGGCGATATGAAGGACAAAGTCGATCCTTATATGCAGCCGCTTTATGACGCGCTGAATGATTTCCTGCCCGGCAAGCAACTGGCACGGATGCTGGAAGAAAAACGCATCGAGATTGCGCCCTTGGCCTTCATGCGCGGGCGTACGCTTGCCAACGCCTTCGTGGTTCTCGACGAGGCGCAAAATGCCACCGCCATGCAGATGAAGATGTTCCTCACACGGCTGGGCGAAGGCTCTCGCATGGTCATCGCCGGCGACCGTAGCCAGGTCGATTTGCCACGCGGCACGCAATCGGGCCTGTCGGATGCCGAGCGGCTTTTGAAGGACATCAACAAGATCGCCTTCACCTATTTCACGGCAAAGGACGTTGTGCGCCACCACTTGGTCGCCAAAATCATCGAGGCCTACGACAAGGATCAGAGCTGATCGCGGAGGTCTAAGTCAGCGTCATTCTCCGACGCTGGATTTCGGTTTGCGGAAGGTCGCATTGAAGGCGATGGAAACCCGCTCGTCGTCAGTCTCGTTGGGATAGACCCAGTGCACAAGGTAGGACGGGAAAATCACGATCTCGCCCGGCGCAGGTCGAAACTTGCGCTTTAGTCGAAATGCTGGCGCCCGCAACAACCGCCAGTTCGGGAGATCGGTGCGCGGGTCGAGGAACTCTATCATGCCAGATGTGCCGTCTTCGGTTTCTGGCTGAGAAACGTAGTAGACCCCCGACCAATGTGCCCCCGGATGGGTATGCGGCGCGTTGAACCCGCCTGGTGGGTTTGCATTCATCCACGCGAAAAGCTTGAGGCGCAGTGTTTCGGGATCGACCTTTGCATTGATCTTCCGGGTCGCCTCATAGATTGCCTCGATTGCCAGATCACGCACCTGCGTGATGCACTCGGTCTTGTTGTCGAACAGATTGCCTTTAGAGTGCCAACCGCCCCGGTTCGATTTTGAAACACCGTCGTCGGATTGTTGCAACCTGCGACCTTCCTCCAGAAGGGCGACATTCAGCGCTTCGTGGTCGGGAACACGGTAGCGCAGCATTGGGGTTGCGAATAGTTTTTCGTAGTTGGTCTGCTCGATCATGACTTTGCCTTTTGGGTGACCCGCCGCCGTTGCGACGGGCCGTGACGAACCGATATCAGTCTTCGTCGTCTTCGCTATCGTCCGACTCGTCGCTGTCACTTTCGTCAGAATCGCTGTCTTCGTCATCATCCGACTCGTCGCTGTCTTCGTCGTCAGTTTCGTCCGACTCGTCGCTGTCCTCATCCGACTCGTCATTGTCATCCGATTCGTCGTCTTCCTCGTCGTCAGATTCATCCGACTCGTCGTCGTCTTCATCATCTGAAGATCGGATCTCTGCACGTGTCAGTACGCCGTCACCATCGCTGTCACTGCGTGCAAGTATGCGTGCCGCACCACGCTCACCGAATGCTTCGGTGAGCTCGGATTCGGACAAAAAGTCATCGCCATTCGTATCGATCTCTTTGAATGGCCGACCTTGTGAAAAAGCCGGAACCGCCATACTGGCGCAAAGCGATGTGGTCAGAAGAAGTTTTCCAAGTTTCATGGGAGGGGGTCCTTTTTCAGTTCGAGTGTGCCAGCATATTCAACGCCAAATGCCCCGCATGCCCAATAAACCAAAGGTATAGACGCCTAAACCAGAGTATCGTGGCACCCCATTTAACCCGACCCGATCAATATCCCCGCCGCCAAAACCAATGCACCCCCCAGTACCACTTGCATCGCGGCCCGGAAAAAAGGCGTCTCCATGTATTTGTTCTGAATCCACGCAATCGCCCACAGCTCAAAGAACACAACGATGATTGCGATAGTCGTGGCTGTCCAGAAATCCGAGATCAGGTAGGGCAGGGCGTGCCCCAGCCCGCCAAGCGTCGTCATGATGCCAGAGGCAAAGCCGCGCTTCCACGGCGAGCCGCGCCCCGAGATCTGCCCGTCATCCGAGGCGGCTTCGGTGAATCCCATCGAAATACCAGCACCGACCGAGGCGGCAAGACCGATCAGGAAGGTGTTCCAAGTATCACCCGTCGCAAAGGCGGCGGCAAAAATTGGCGCCAGTGTTGAAACCGAGCCGTCCATCAGACCGGCAAGCCCCGGCTGCACCCAGGTCAGAATAAACTGGCGGTGTGCTGCGCGTTCTTCCTGATCGCGCGCCTCCCCATCAAGGTGTTTTTCCGCAAGGGCATCTGCCTTCTCGCTGTGCCCCGCCTCGGCGGCCGCCAGATCGCCCAAGAGTTTACGCGTCTCGGCATCAGATGTGCGTTTGGCGGCTGCCTCATAAAACCGTTGCGCGTCGCGCTCCATGGCTTCTGCCTCTTCGCGCATGCGCTCAAGGCCCAGGTTTTCCACCAACCAAATCGGTCTGCGCGAATAAAACCCCGACACATGCTCGCGCCGGATCAGGGGAATCACTTCGCCAAACCGCGCCTGATGTCGCTCGATAAGACGCTTACGATGCCCGTCCTCTTCCTCGGCCATGCCATCAAAAATGGCTGCTGATGCGGGGAACTCGACTCGCAAACGCTCGGCGTAAGTGCGGTAGATGCGTGCGTCATCCTCTTCGGATGAAATCGCAAGCGCGAGAATTTCCTGCTCTGACAGGTCCACAAATCTGCGGCGATGCACGACACCCGGAATCATAGTTCAAACTCCACTTTAGAAGTGTTCTAATCTAGGACTTCTGCCGCACTCCGCAAGCATTCTTGCCCCGGAAACCTTGAAAAAACTGAACTGAACAGTTTATATTAATGGAAGGACAAAGGATTATCGATGAACGCACCAACTGCCATCAAACAAGGCCGCAAATGGGACCAAGTGCTGGAAGGCGCGCGGACGGTTTTCATGCGCGATGGATTTGAAGGCGCAAGCGTGGATGACATCGTGCGTGTGGCCGGCGTCTCGAAGGCGACGCTTTACAGTTACTTTCCCGACAAACGGCTGCTTTTTCTGGAAGTTGCCAAGATGGAATGCCAGGCGCAATCGCAAGAGGCCGTCAGCAGCATCGAAACCTCTGGCGATATCCGCGAGGCGCTCACAATGGCAGCCAGTCGGATGATCCGGTTCTTCACCTCGCCCGTCGGCATACAAGTTTACCGGATCGTCGTGGCAGAAAGCCAAAGGTTTCCCGAAGTGGGCCGTGAGTTCTATGACTGTGGCCCCGCCGTGGTCCGAGACATACTACGGGGCTTTTTGCAAAAAGGTATCGATCAGGGGAAACTAAAGATCGATGATCTTGAGCTGGCGACACATCAGTTTCCCGAGCTTTGCAAGGCAGGCATCCACCTGCAATTGGCCATCGGTCTGCGCGACAGTGTTACCGAAGAAGAGATTGATCGCGTGATTGCAGGTGCGGTCGATATGTTCCTGTGCAAGTACGGTGTCGACACCTAGTCGATACGGCGCACATGCAGGTGATTGCCGACTTTCTTCGTCTCAAACCGGTTCAAACCATCAACCAGATCGCTCAGCTTGCGCTTGCCGTAAGTGCGCGGGTCAAAGTCGGGGTTGTCGCGCGTGATGTACTGCCCCAACTGCCCCAGCGTGTACCAATCGTCGTCGGAGTTGATCTTATCCATTGCCCGGATAATCAACGGTACGGCTTCTGTCGGGTTGCGCTTCTGCGATTTGGCACCGTCCTTTGCAGATGGTGCGGGCTCGTCGATAATATTCTCAATCAAAACAAATCGGTTGCACACATTACGCAGGCTCTCCGGCGCCTTTTTCTCGCCGATTCCGATCACATCAGAACCCTGTTCACGAAGTCGATTGGCAAGAGAAGTGAAATCACTGTCCGACGAGACAAGAACGAATCCGTCGAAACGCCCGGTGTGAAGAATGTCCATGGCATCAATCACAAGACCAATGTCGCTGGCGTTCTTGCCGGTTGTGTTCGCTGTATCCTGATGGGCGACTAACCCTAGTGCGAGGACTTCCTTGGTCCAGGCGTTCAGTCGCCCGGAGGACCAATCCCCATAGACCCGGCGCAGCGCAGGCTCCCCAAAAGAGGTGACCTCCTTGAGGATCGCGCCTGCATACTTCGCCGGAATGTTATCCGCGTCGATCAAAACGGCATAAAGGGGCCGGTCGCGTTCGGCCATTACTTCAACTCAGAGGCAGATTTGATAACCTTGCCCAAAAGCCCGTAATCCAGAGCCTCTTCCGTGGTCAGCCAGAAATCACGTTCCATGTCGCTGGCGATTTTCTTTTCGGTCTGACCTGTGGCGGTCGCAAAAATCTTGTGAAACCGCTCTCGCATGAGCCGGATTTGCTCGGCTTGAATCTGGATGTCCGACACCGAGCCGCCGACGCCACCGCGCGGTTCGTGCAGCAAAAACCGCGTGTTGGGCAGGCAGAAGCGGTTTTCCTTCTTCGCACCGACAAAAATCAACGCTCCCGCAGAGGCCACCCAGCCAGAGCCGATGCAGCGGACGGTCGGCGTGATGAACTTGATCATGTCGTGTACCATGTCGCCCGATTCAACGTGACCGCCGGGGGATGAGATAAACATGTTAATCGGATCGTCGCTGTCTTCGGCCAGTGCCAATAGCTGCGTTGTCACTTTGCTGGCCAGCTTGTCATCGATCCCGCCGGTCACCAGCACATTGCGGGATTTGAAGAACAACTCGCCCGCTTTCGGGCCTACATCGTCCTTCTTGTCGTCGTCTTTTTTGTCGTCGGCCATTGGGCACTCCGCTTTAATCTCTGGGCTTTTCCGGGAATGTCGGTGCTTCGCGACCGATTGGCAAGGGAAGCGCGCGATTAATCCAGAAACTTATGCATAATCAATGCATCCACATGGCCTAACGTCGGGTGAAGAAAGGCCCGCGGCTGACACCCTATCTCGGAAAAACCTGCGCGTTTCCAAATGTCGACGGCGCGGGTGTTGCTGGCAAGGACGAAATTGAACTGCATCGCCTCAAAGCCAAGGCGCTTGGCCTCGGTCAACGCATGCTCCAGCATCGCGCGTGCAACCCCTTTGCCCTCAGCGGCAGCGCGTGTGATAAAGCCGCAATTGCAGACGTGTGAACCGCCTCCGGCCTGATTTTGTCGGATGTAGTAAGTTCCTAGTACGCCCCCGTCATCCACCACAAAAGCATGTGCGCTCAACCAATAGTCCAGCGCGTCGCTCCGCGAGATGCCCGGATCAATCGCATAGGTCTCGCCTGCACGAAACACAGGCTCAAGCATCGCCCAGATCGCGCCCTTGTCACGCGTCTCAGCGATGCGGATGATCATGGATCAAGCCGCGCGCACCCGGCGCGCCCGCTGATCACATCTGCGATACGGTCCGCGGCGTCCAAAGAGGGCGCGGGTAGGCTCACCTGACCGGTCGAAATCCGCTCGGTCACCACCGGATTGATCAAGGTCCTTCCGCACAGGATCACCGCCAGCGGATTTCCCAAATGCGCGCCCGTCAGTTGCTCGAACTGATAGCGTAGCAAGCCCTCCAACTGCAGGGTGACGCCAATGCCACCATCCGCCAGCAAAACCGCCTCGGCCTGCACATCGCCTGGATTGGCAAAGACCTGATCGTCACCGGCGCGAAAAATCAGACTTGAGGCGAACTGCGCGTGGGCTGGGAAACAGAGCGCTACAATCGCCAAAATTGCATTTCTTCTTGGCGAAAATATCCTGGGGGGTCTGGGGGGCAAAGCCCCCCAGCGGGCCGACGCGTGGAACACGCGGGGGAATATCAATAAACCACCACGCTGCGAATGCTTTCACCCGCGTGCATCAGATCAAACCCCTTGTTGATGTCTTCCAGCGCCAGCGTGTGGGTGATCATCGGATCAATCTCGATCTTGCCGTCCATATACCAATCGACAATCTTCGGCACATCCGTCCGACCACGCGCGCCACCAAAGGCTGTGCCGCGCCACGACCGGCCAGTGACCAGTTGGAAAGGCCGGGTGGAAATCTCTGCACCCGCCGGTGCCACGCCAATAATAATCGACTCGCCCCATCCTTTGTGCGCTGACTCAAGTGCCGCGCGCATCACCTGCACGTTGCCTGTCGCATCAAAGGTATAGTCCGCACCACCCTTGGTCAGATCAACCAGATAGGGCACCAAATCACCCTCAACCTCGGTGGGGTTCACAAAATCAGTCATGCCAAAATGCTCGCCCATGGCTTTTTTGTCAGGGTTCACATCAACGCCCACAATCTGATCGGCTCCCGCCAGCCGCAGCCCTTGGATCACGTTTAGGCCAATGCCACCCAAACCAAAGACGATGGCCCGGCTGCCGATCTCGACCTTGGCGGTATAGATCACCGCCCCGATGCCCGTCGTGACCCCGCAGCCGATATAGCAAATCTTGTCGAACGGCGCGTCCTTGCGCACCTTGGCCAGCGAAATCTCGGGCAGCACGGTGTGGTTGGAAAATGTCGAGCAGCCCATGTAATGCAGGATCGGATCACCATCGAGCGTCGAGAAACGCGATGTCCCGTCGGGCATCAGCCCTTGCCCCTGGGTCGCGCGCACCTTCTGGCACAGGTTGGTTTTGGGATGCAGGCAGTACTCACACTCGCGGCATTCAGCGGTGTAAAGCGGGATCACGTGATCGCCCGGCTTCAGGCTGGTCACCCCTTCGCCCACCTCCATGACAACGCCTGCGCCCTCGTGCCCCAGAATCGCCGGGAAAAGCCCCTCTGGGTCGGCGCCCGACAGGGTAAATTCGTCGGTATGGCAAATGCCTGTGGCCTTGATTTCGACCAAAACCTCGCCCGCGCGCGGGCCATCGAGGTTTACCTCCATGATCTCAAGCGGTTTTCCAGCAGCGGTTGCAACGGCGGCACGGGTACGCATAGGCTCTTCTCCCTGATCTTTATGTCTTGGAGAGCCTGCTGTACTCATGACGCGAAATCAACGCCAAACCCATTGAGGATGCGATGAAATATGTCTGCCTGTTCGCCTTATTGGGCGCAACCGCCTGCGCGCCTGTACCCGATGACACCTCGGGCGTTGTCGATATCTCGGATAGACCCGGCGGCATTGAGCAGGGCGGGGACGAAGTAGAGCTCGAAGAGTGCGACGCGGCTGATTACCGTCCCTTGATCGGAACCACCGTTACCGACACGGTGTTTCCAACAGGCGAGCGTCTGCGCGTCTACAGCGAAGCCGACATCGTCACCCAGGAATACATCCCGCAACGTACAAATGTCGTCTTTGATACAAGCGGCAAGATTGTAAGGGTTTTTTGCAGCTGAGTTGTCGTAGTGGTTCCCAGGAATTGAAGATATACTTGGGACTTTGAGTGCAGAGTTTTGGAGGGGCGACTATGCTCGTTATAGGTTGGCAGGAACACGTGGACCTGCCGCTTTTGGGGCTGACCAATCTTAAGTCAAAGATTGACACCGGCGCGCGCACTTCAGCGTTGCACGCCTCTGATATCGTGGAGTTTGACCGCGACGGTGTGCCTTGGGTGCGCTTTCACACTCGGTTCGACGATGACGCCCGCGACACTGATGTGGAATGTCCCATTCACACCAAGCGTGATATCAAGAACACCAGCGGCATTCCCGAGACGCGGATTATCATTCGCACCAAGTTTCGCATTTCGCGCAGGCTGTGGAATATCGATTTGTCACTGGCCGAACGCACCGAAATGAAATTCCGCATGATCGTTGGGCGGACTGCTCTGCGCCGCCACAAGATCGTCGTGCACCCCGGGAAAAAAGACCTGTTGTTGAAATCAAAAGCAATATCACCTTTGAAAGGGAACCTGTGATGAAAATTGTCATGCTTGCCAGAAATGCAGAGCTCTATTCGCACAGGCGTCTGGTTGAGGCGGCCGAGGAAAGAGGCCATGAAATAAGGGTCGTGAACACGTTGCGGTGTTACATGAACATCGCATCTCGACGGCCAGAGATTTACTACAATGGCGAGAAACTGAAGAAACCCGACGCGGTTATCCCGCGCATCGGTGCGTCGGTCACCTTCTACGGCACAGCCGTTCTGCGTCAGTTCGAGATGATGGGCGTCTACCCTCTGAACGAAAGTGTGGCGATTGGGCGATCGCGCGACAAGCTGCGTTCGATGCAGCTTCTGGCGCGTGATGGTGTTGGCCTGCCGGTCACGACCTTCGCCCATGACCCGAAGCAAACGGGTGAAGTTTTGGAAATTGCCGGCGGCGCGCCGCTGGTGATCAAACTGCTTGAAGGCACCCAAGGTCTGGGCGTCGTTCTTGCCGACACTGACCGTTCGGCGAAATCCGTTATCGAGGCGTTTCGCGCCACGAACACCAACATTCTTGTTCAGGAATTCATCAAGGAAGCAGGCGGCACCGACATCCGCGCAATCGTGATAGGAGGGCGCGTGGTTGCCGCGATGAAGCGCACCGGTGCCGAAGGTGAATTCCGCTCCAACCTGCACCGCGGTGGTTCTGCCGAGTTGATAAAACTATCGCCGGAAGAACGCTCTACTGCCGTCCGTGCGGCCAAGTCGATGGGCCTGAACGTCTGCGGTGTCGACATGCTGCGCGCCAATCACGGGGCAGTGGTGATGGAAGTAAACTCCTCTCCGGGATTGGAAGGCGTCGAGAAAGCAACGGGTCTGGATATTGCCGGCAAGATCATCGCCTTTATCGAGAAAAACGCAAAACCGGGTGCCACAAAGACCAAAGGCAAGGGCTGATGGCCAAACGCCCCGGTTTCAAGATCGCTGGAGAGGTTATCGCGCCGGGCAGTCGCAAGACCATCAATCTGCCGGTCAGTGAGTTTTCTGACCACACGCCCGTGACGATGTCGGCACACGTCATTCACGGGCGCACCAACGGGCCGACTGTCTTTATCAGCGCGGGAATCCACGGCGACGAGGTGATCGGCATCGAAATCGTGCGCAGGCTGCTGAAAGCGACAGCGCTGCGCCGGATAAAGGGCACCCTGATTGTTGTGCCGATTGTAAATTCCTTCGGTTTCATCAACCGCTCGCGATACCTGCCCGACCGGCGCGATTTGAATCGGTCGTTTCCCGGCAGCGAAGGCGGCTCACTTGCCGCACGTCTGGCGCATCTGTTTCTGACCGAGATCGTGGCGCGGGCAGATTTGGGCATCGATCTGCATTCTGCCGCGATCCACCGCACGAACTACCCTCAAATCCGCGTCTCGCCTGATGATGACAATATGCGCCAACTCGCCGATGTCTTTGGGGCGCCGATAATCATGCAATCCCCAATCCGCGAAGGATCGCTTCGAGGGGCTGCAAAAGAGCTTGGCAAAAGCGTATTGCTTTACGAGGCCGGTGAAGGCTTGCGCTTTGATGAAACCTCGGTGCGGGCCGGGCAGGCGGGTATCCTGCGTGTGTTGAAATCGCTGGAGATGATATCGGGCCGTGGCGTGGCCGCGGCCAAGACGCCACCGCAGTTTTGCGGCGCCAGCAAATGGTTGCGCGCACCGATGGGCGGGCTTTTCCGCAGCTTTAAGTCTGACGGTGATCCGGTGCGGACAGGTGACATTCTTGGCTCGGTTTCGGACCCTTTTGGAGAACAGGAAATCGAGATCGAAGCGCCGTTTGGCGGCATCATCGTGGGCCGCGCGGTTTTGCCGGTGATCAACGAAGGCGATGCGGTCTTCCATCTGGCCCGGGTGCAGTCGGTGAAAAAAGCCGAGAGCGCGCTTGACGATCACTCAACACAGTTGGCCGATGATCCGATGTTTGATGAGGATGAAATCATCTGACAGCGACTCGACTCAAAAAGGCGGCTTTGATAATGTGAGAACATATCAAGAATATTCTTGCTGAAGAGTTATGAAAAATCGTCGTATCCTATCGCTTTGGTTCCCCCGTCTGGCAGCCGAGCGGTGCCTGCGTGACAGGCGTGGCCTGCCGCCTAACGGTCCTTTTGCAGTGGTGGGCGATGTGCAAAATGCGCAGGTGCTGACGTCGCTGACTGCCGAGGCTGAGGCCAAAGGCCTGACGCGCGGCCAACCTTTGCGCGATGCGCACGCGATGTGTCCCGAGCTGGAGACCAAGTTGGCCAACCCGCGTCTGGACGCCACCTTTTTAACGATCTTGCGGCGTTGGGCGGGGAAATTCTCGCCGTGGGTGTCCGAGGAGAAGCCTGAATCACTGGTGATCGACCTCACCGGCTGCGCGCATCTTTTTGGCGGGGAAGAGGGGTTGATCGACGCGGTGGAGGCCGACTGCGCCATGCTGGGCCTGAGCGTGCAGGCGGGCGTGGCCGACACCGTGGGCGCGGCCTGGGCTTTGGCGCGGTATGCAGGCGGGCCAGAAGGTGCGGTGCGGTCTGGCGATGACATCGCGCAAGAGGCGCGCGCCACCCGCTCGCGTGCCGCCAAGCGCCGCCATTGGGAGCGCGGGGGTGCGGCACCGGGCGCGCAAACGCCTGCCAATCGCACTGCCAAGATCGCGGCACCCGGCCAGACGCGCACCGCCCTGGCACCCTTGCCAGTGGCCGCCCTTCGACTGGAACCCGACACGGTCGCGATGCTCAACCGTCTGGGGTTGCGTCAGGTCGCTGATCTGTCGGGCCAGCCGCGCGCCGCCCTTGCCCGCCGCTTTGGCCGCCATCTGGTGCAAAAGCTCGATCAGGCGCTGGGGGTCGAGCCCGAGCCGGTCAATCCCGCGCGCGCGCCCGATCATTTCGCCGTGCGTCTCACCTTACCGGAACCCATTGGGCTGCACGACGATATTCTGGCTGCCCTTGATCGCCTTCTGCCACCGCTTTCGGCCAAGCTGAAAACCGCAGGGCGGGGCGTGCGCCGTGTTCGGCTGGAATGCTATCGCGCTGATCACACGATGCAGGGGGTCGAGGTCGGGCTGGCACGCCCCTCGGCCAACCCCGATCGCATCCGTCCGCTCTTGTTCATGAAGCTTGACGAGATTGACGCAGGCTTTGGTATCGACAAGGTACGTCTGATCGCGGTGCAAACCGAGCCTGTGCATGCCCATCAGCACAAAGGCCACGCCGATGCCGCAGCCCAGGGCATGTCGCGGCTGGCTGGCAACGCAGGTCTTGATGACCTGATCGGCAGGCTTGGTGCGCGCATCGGGCTTGAGGCGATCACCCGGCTGCATCCGGCCGACAGCCATATCCCGGAAAAGACGATGAAAGTGCTGGCCGCAGCATGGTCCGAACCTGCGCCCGCCTGGCCTGACCCGCCGGGCCCGCGCCCGCTGGAACTTTGGCGACCCGAGATCGTCACGGCCTCTGAAACCCCCGCTCTTCCGGCAACCTTCCGCTGGCGCGGACGCACGCTTGAGACTATTGCGGGCGTCGGCCCCGAGCGCATCGCACCCGAATGGTGGCTCGATGAGCCTGATTGGCGCACCGGCGTGCGGGATTACTGGCGCGTCACCACTCGTACAGGTGAACGGCTCTGGCTCTACTTTGCCCATGGCGGGACGCTGTCACCGGGCTGGTTCTGTCAGGGCAGTTTTTGCTAAAAAGCAGCTACCTTTCATCGGTCTGGAAATATGGCGGGGAGCGCGAGGGGCAGAGCCCTTCGCACCGGCCGAGCTGACACTTGATGCGAAAAAAAAGAGGCGGCTCAAAAGCCGCCCCCTGATAGTCATAAGAGGAGCGTTTAGCCCTCTGGAAGGATCACTTTGTCGATCACATGAATCACGCCGTTCGATGTCTCGATGTCAGCCGACACAACGGTCGCGTCCTGCACCATCACACCGTTATCCAGATCGATCATCACGTCCGAACCCTGAACGGTCGTTGCCATCATGTCATCCGACAGATCGCCCGACATCACTTTGCCCGGCACAACGTGATAGGTCAGGATCGCAGCAAGCTGATCCTTGTTCTCTGGCTTCAGCAACTCCTCTACGGTGCCTTCGGGCAGTGCAGCGAATGCCTCATCGGTTGGAGCAAACACAGTGAACGGACCGTCGCCTTTCAAGGTCTCAACCAGACCAGCGGCTTGTACCGCAGCAACCAACGTCTCAAACGAGCCAGCTTCAACAGCTGTATCGACAATGTCTTTTTTCATCGAACCTGCAAAAGCAGAACCAGCGATCAGGGCAGCGGCGGCAACAGCCATAGTTGTACGTAGCATCTTAATCTCCTCAAGTTGTCTCAAGGATGCCGTTGTTGGCATCGAAAGAGATTACGGGACGCATGGGAAATCGGATCAGCGGGCTTTTCCGCCGATGTCACTTGACGCACTAAGGGCGTGGACTAAGCCACGGGCCGAAAAACTCTCCAGTCACGTTACTGTGAACCAGCGTCAGAGCGATGTCATCAATCCAGCTATTTTTCAGTGCTATCGACCGCATGACGAATGCGTGAGGGCAATTGCCTTGATGCGTATTGGACCGCATTCTAAAGACAAGCCCGCAAACGGAGGACGTGATGGCAGGACGGTATAAATCTGATCTCAAATGGTCCGAGGTCACCCCAAAGGCCTCTTGGCTTAATCGACGCCAGATCATGGCCACCGCCGGGGCAGGGGCGCTTGGCGCAATTGCCGGGCCTGCGTTTGCCAGCTTGGGTGCGAAGAAGACCGCGTTTGGTGATGGGCTTGAGCCGAACACGCTTGAAGAGATCACCAGCTACAACAACTTTTACGAATTTGGCACAGACAAGGGTGATCCGGCGCGCAACGCACACGCGCTGACAACCGATCCTTGGTCGGTGAAAATTGACGGCATGGTCGAAAAACCGGGCGACTACAGCTTCGACGACATAATGAAAGGCGTCTCTTTGGAAGAACGCATCTATCGCTTTCGATGTGTCGAGCGCTGGTCGATGGTTATCCCCTGGGTCGGATTCGAGCTTGCCGATCTTTTGGAACGCGTCGGCGTGCAGCCGGGTGCGAAATACGTCGCTTTTGAAACGGCCTTGCGGCCTGATGAGATGCCCGGGGTCAATTACCCCATTATAGAGTGGCCGTATAAAGAGGGTCTGCGCCTTGACGAAGCGATGCATCCACTCACGCTGATTGCGACCGGTCTTTACGATGAGCCAATGCCAAAGCAAAACGGTGCCCCTTTGCGCCTCGTCGTGCCGTGGAAGTACGGATACAAATCGATCAAATCGATTGCCCGTATCACCTTGGTCGACGAACAACCGCCAACGGCATGGGAAACCTACAGTGCCGCCGAGTATGGCTTTTACTCCAACGTAAACCCCGAGCGCGACCATCCTCGCTGGAGCCAGGCCTATGAGCGGCGCGTGGGCGGTGGCCTGTTCGCCAAGCAGATGCCGACACAGAAGTTCAACGGATATGAACCCGAAGTGGCTGATCTCTATGCAGGCATGGACCTGCAAAAGTACCATTGATGGACACGCCTGAAATCAAACTGACATCGACGCTGACCTGCCCGGAGTGCAAAACCGAAAGCACCGGCCAGATGTCGACAGATGCCTGCCAGTTTTTCTATGACTGTCCGGCATGCAAGGCGGTTCTAAAACCAAAGCCCGGCGATTGCTGCGTTTGGTGCTCTTACGGCGATGTGCCGTGTCCGCCCATCCAAATGGGTGAGGGCTGCTGCGGGTGACATTGGCGCAGCGGATAAACATCGGGCTCGGCAAGCTGCCAGCCTGGCCACTCTATATAGTGGGCGCGCTGCCACCTGTTTGGTGGTTCTACCTCGGGCTGACAGGAGGCTTGGGCGTTGAACCCATCGAGAGGCTGGAACACAAGCTCGGCGAATTGGCCCTGCAAATGCTGATCGTCGTCCTCGCCGTGACACCCCTGCGCAAATGGACAGGCGTGAACCTCACCAAGTTCCGGCGCGCCTTGGGGCTCCTGGCCTTCTATTTTGTCACCTGCCACCTGCTGGTCTGGCTGATCCTCGACGTACAAATCCTCTCAGAGATCTGGAAAGACATCCTTAAACGTCCCTATATCACAATCGGTATGCTTGGCTTCGTGGCAATGCTGCCGCTCGCCATCACTTCCAACAACCTGTCGATCCGCAAAATGGGCCCAAAAGCCTGGCGACGACTGCACCAGGGCACCTACATTGCCGCAATCCTCGGCGCGGTTCATTTTGTAATGCTGGCAAAAGGGTTCCAGTTCGAGCCGCTGATCTATCTCGCCGTCATTCTGGGGCTGCTTGCCGCGAGATTGACGCTACCGAGACGCGCCTACGCCTCCTGAACTTCATCGGTCCAAAAATATGGCGGGGGTGCGGGGGCAGAGCCCCCGCATTGGGCGGTTTGGCGCAGCCAAGGCGCAAATAATAATTCCGCTCCACACCATTCCTCGCTAGCGTGCCGTCATGGATCTCGCGACCACCCGTAAAGGCGTTCTTTTGATAATGACGCTCTTCTTCCTGCAGCCGGTCGCGATCGGATGCTGGCTGGCGCTGATCCCCTTCGTCAAGGAAACGCTTGAACTGAGCAAGGCGGAACTCTCCATCGCCTTGCTGGGCTCGCCGGTGGCCCTTTTGGTGGCCCTGCAGATCGCCGGCAAAGCGGTGGGCCTTTTCGGTGTACGCAAACTCTTTCTCTATGCCTTCCCGCTTCAGGCCGCCGCCTCGGTTCTGCCAATCGTCGCCATCAACCAACTGACCCTCTTTCTGGGACTGGCAGCCTTTGGCGCCGCGATCGCTTTGATGGAGGTCGCACTCAACGTTTACGCGGGCCGGATCGAGAAGAAAGCCGCGCGGCTGATCATGAACCGCTGCCACGGGTTCTGGGCACTGGGCCTGATGACGGGCTCGCTGGTCGTCTCACTGATGGCCGGTGCTCTGTCGCCGCTTGGTGCAATGATGTTCGGATCTTTCGCAACTGCCATCATCGGTTTCTATCTTGCCCTTGGCTTGCCAAAGGTCGGCGAGGAAGACGGCAAAGGCACTCTGCCGCGCCGCAAATTGAGTGAACTGCCGCGCTCGCTCTTTTTGATCGCGATCTTCATGTTCGCGATAACCTTGACAGAAGGCGCTATGGCCGACTGGGCGGCCGTCTATTTGTCAGAGCGCATGGAGTCGTCCCTTACAGACGCCGCAATTGCAGTCACGGTCTTCTCTGGTTTCCTGGCAGCAGGCCGCTTTGCCGGCGATTGGCTCAAGTACCGCTTTGGCGCACTGGTCCATGCAAGGGGGTCAATTGCGACCACGGTTCTGGGGCTGTTGCTGCTGATCCTTCCGCTGCCTTTGCCATTTGTCTTTGTGGGCTTTGCCTGCGTCGGGCTTGGCGTGGCCTCGGGTTATCCATTGGGTGTTTCGGCGGTGGCGGCTTTGGATGATGTCTACGAGGCGGGCAATGTCGCGCTGATGTCGACGGCAGCGCTGATGGGGTTCCTCGTTGGTCCTCCACTTATTGGCTTTTTATCTGAGGCCTTTGGGTTGCGCGTCGGCTTCACGGTCATGATTCCGGGCCTTCTGGCGGCTTTTGCGGTGGCGCACGTGCTGCAGCCCCGTGAGTCGTCGCAAAACGAGGAGTGAATCGCAGGCGATTCAGGTTTGCTGCTCACCTTTATCCAAGTTGGCGCGCATTATTCTTTCGCAGACACCCCGCGCATAGGGTTCGATCTGTCGTAAAACCCCATATTTTGTTCATCAATCAGGGCGCACAGAAAAAATGTCATATTTCTGCAAAAAAGCCCTTGCGGACTCCGGCACCCGGACGTAAATACCCCTTCACCGGCAGCGCAGAGATGTGCGGGCGGGGCGCCAGACGAGCCGATGCAGAGATGCAGACGCAACGAGACGCAAGAACAAAAAACAGAGATAGATGAGGCGGGGCGCGCCGAAAAGTTAGGGCGCACTCAGTTTCTTTTGTCTCTTCGCTCTTTGAAATCGCTAGTAACTGAAGAGATATGTGGGCGGTTTGGTCCTTTTCGATGGATCAGCCTCTTCATATCGACTCTCTTAGGGCCTGACTTAGGTTGGGACCGATTATAGAGAGGTCAGCTTCACTGTTTGGACGGCTTTTGTTACTTCGGTAACTGAAGCACAACAAACAGAAGACTGCCCCGGTTTTCCGACCGGGGCGATGTGCAGAGGTTCGAACGTCAAGGTTAGTGTCGCAAGACACTTTCAACTTGAGAGTTTGATCCTGGCTCAGAACGAACGCTGGCGGCAGGCCTAACTCATGCAAGTCTAGCGCACCTTCGGGTGAGCGGCGGACGGGTTAGTAACGCGTGGGAATATACCCTTCACTACGGAATAGCCTCGGGAAACTGAGAGTAATACCGTATACGCCCTTCGGGGGAAAGATTTATCGGTGAAGGATTAGCCCGCGTTGGATTAGGTAGTTGGTGGGGTAAAAGCCTACCAAG
>JABDJX010000011.1 GCA_013003245.1 Silicimonas sp.
CCGAGCTTTCGGGTGGTATGCAAAAGCGCGTGGGTCTTGCCCGCGCCATCGCCGCAGAACCACGCATCATCTTCTTTGACGAACCCACGACCGGCCTTGATCCGATTATGTCGGGTGTGATCAACGATCTGATCCGCGAGATCGTGGTGGAAATGGGAGCTACTGCGATGACCATCACCCACGACATGACCAGCGTGCGCGCGATTGCCGACAAAGTGGCGATGCTGCACGGCGGGGTCATTCAATGGACCGGCCCGGTGGGCGACATGGACGCCAGCGGCGATCCTTATGTCACGCAATTTATCAGTGGCTCGGCAGATGGCCCCATTGAGACAGTGAGGTGAGCCGTGCTTGAAGAACCAAAGCCCCTGCGCGTCAGGCGCCCAACAAAACGCCCGACCGCAGAGCAGATCGCGCTCTTTCAAAAAGCGCCGTCGTCGGTCGTGGCCGACGCAATGATCAACGACGGTGTCTTTCAGCAGGGCATTCGCGCCTTGGCGGGCGAGGCGCATGTTGCGGGACCTGCATTGACCGTCGGCTGCGAACCCGGTGACATTCTGGCGCTGAAAGCAGCGATCTCGTTCATTGAGCCGGGCGATGTCGTGGTCTCAACTTCGAAAGGATTCACACACTCCGCTACCATGGGCGATTTGGTCGCCGGACGAATAAAGAATGCTGGCGCCGAAGGTTTTGTAACCGACGGCGCCGTGCGCGATGCGACCGGCATCATCGAAACCGGACTGGCGGTGTGGTGCCAAGGGCGCACGCCCGCATCACCGTTCAGCAACGGGCCGGGCACGATTGGCCTGCCGATTTCTATCGGCGGCCAAACTGTTGAAAGCGGCGATATGGTCGTGGCCGATGGAGATGGGGTTGTCGTCGTACCCTTTGCGCTTATCGACGACATTGCGGCGAAAGTGACCCACATTCTTTCAGCCGAGGTGGCGTCTGAGGAGGTGGTGAAGAAAGGTGCCACAACCTATGCAGCCTCTGAGGCTTTGCTGAACAGCGATCAAACCGACTGGATTGATTGACGGCTGGTTGCAAATGTGCAACTTGTGAACACTTAGGTTCGATATTGGAAACAATCGAACATACGAGTTACCCTTTTTTAACGACAATCAGGTCAATTGCGCCCGTGGGGTGGCAAATGGAGTCGTAAATGGACGCTCTTGCGCTTGTGCTGCAGCTGGTTTTCCGAAGTTTTGTTGTGTTGCTTCCCGTTCTGGTGGGGGCGCTGGCGTTTCGGCGGCTGGCGAAATCGAAAACATCGAACGCATGGATATACGCGGTGACCTGCCTCTTTGCCGCTGTCACCACGGCAGGCCTGCTGCCATGGGCGGTGGGAATGGATGCGTCCAGCTGGGTTTTCTTCGTGCTCGCCGCATTTTGCCCTGCAATCTGGTTTGGTGTGACCACGACTTGCGACACGACACGAAAACGCTCTTACAAGCCCGAAGTGGACGATTTCTCATCCATATTGTTCAAGACGCGCCTGAAAAAAGCAGAACCATTGGTGCTGGAAAATCCGATAAAGGACATGCCCACTCCGGTCTTCGCGCACAAGACACCTGCCAATACGGATGCCCCCTCGGTGGCTGCAGCACCTGAAGAAAAGCCGAAACCCATCAGCGAAAAGTCAGTGCTCGATGTTGCGCGTGAAATGCGGCGCAACAGATCAACGGACGAACGGCGGCCAAAACTTCTGCCCTCACCGTCCGTCGCAGAGCTTCCCTTCATCAAGACGTCGGGAACCGCCTGAACCTGCTTGCCTGCCCCGCCGCGCGCGGGCATGTAAGCGCTTATGGCAAAGACGGCATCATTTACATGCGCAAGTTGCGGCGCGGTCCATTCCAAATGGTCCGGGCGCTGTGACGACTGCGGGCAATGGAACACCATTTCGGAGGATGTGCCGCTCTCTGCTGGTCCTGCGTCAAAAGGTTTGGGAGCTGCGCGCGGCAAGACCGTGCCGCTGGGTGATTTGGCAACCGAAGATGCACCGCCACCGCGCACAAAATCCGGCCTTCCCGAACTGGACCGTGTTCTGGGCGGAGGTCTTGTGCCTGCCAGCGCTGTTTTGGTGGGCGGTGACCCGGGCATCGGCAAATCAACATTGCTTCTTCAGGCCGCCGCGGCTTTTGCGAACCAGGGTCTGAAAAGCGTTTATGTCTCGGGCGAAGAGGCCGCGAGCCAAGTGCGCATGCGCGCCCAGCGTCTGGGATTGGGGGGCGCCGCGGTAAAGCTGGCGGCCGAGACAAACCTGCGCAACATCATGACGACGCTGGAAAAAGAGACGCCTGATCTGGCGATCATCGATTCAATTCAAACCATGTGGCTTGATACCGTTGACAGCGCGCCCGGCTCTGTCAGCCAGGTGCGCTCGACCGCACATGAGTTGACGACGTTCGCCAAGCGCCGTGGTATCAGCGTCATTCTGGTGGGCCACGTCACCAAGGAAGGCCAGATCGCCGGTCCGCGGGTGATCGAGCATATGGTCGACACAGTGCTATATTTTGAAGGCGAGCGGGGACACCAGTTCCGCATACTGCGCGCGGTTAAAAACCGCTTTGGCCCCGCCGATGAGATTGGCGTCTTTGAAATGACTGGCGAAGGCTTGTCGCAGGTGGCCAATCCTTCTGCGCTGTTCCTGTCGGATCACGAGGCCGCAACCGCAGGCTCGGCTGTTTTTGCGGGCATCGAAGGCACGCGCCCGGTCTTGTGCGAATTCCAGGCGCTGGTCTCGCCTGCCCCCGCAGGTCAGGCCCGCCGCTCGGTCGTTGGATGGGATGGCGGGCGATTATCGATGATCCTCGCGGTGCTGGAAGCACGCTGCGGCATCCCCTTTGCGGGGCTGGACGTGTATCTGAACGTGGCCGGCGGCCTGCGCGTCACTGAACCTGCGGCCGATATGGCTGTGGCCGCTGCGCTACTTTCCGCACGCGAAGATGTAGCGCTTCCTGCGCGCACTGTCGTTTTCGGCGAAATCAGCCTATCAGGAAGCTTACGACCAGTTGGTCAGACTGAGACTCGGTTAAAAGAAGCAGCAAAACTTGGGTTTGAGGCGGCACTTTTACCGGAACGTAGTAAAACGGGTGCAGTGGCTGGGGTGAAGGTGCAAAAGATGCCTGATCTGGCAGCACTTGTGGGCGATGTGTTTGGCGCAGGGTAAGCGTTAGAGGACAGGAAAAGGCGAGAGGGCTTATGGAAGGCTTTACAATCATCGACGGCATCGTGGCCGTGATCATCATCATCTCGGCTATCTTGGCCTATTCGAGAGGATTTGTGCGCGAGGCATTGTCGATCGGCGGCTGGATACTGGCCGCAGTCGTGGCCTATGTCTTTGCGCCAACGGCCGAGCCGTTGATGAAACAGGTGCCGATCCTATCTGATTTCCTTGGAAATTCATGCGAACTGGCGATGATTGCGGCTTTTGCCGCCGTTTTTGCCCTGGCATTGATCGTCTTTTCGGTGTTCACGCCGCTTTTTGCAGGCGCCGTACAGCGGTCTGCCCTGGGCGGCATTGACCAGGGGCTTGGATTTCTCTTTGGCGCACTGCGCGGCGCCCTTTTGGTCGCCATCGCATTCATCATTTACGAGCGCGTCATCGTTTCTGACCCAATCCCAATGGTGGATGACAGCCGCACTTCGGTTATTTTCAGCCAGTTGTCAGACACCATTGACGAACAAATCCCAACCGACGCACCGGGCTGGATTGCACAGCGCTATGACGATCTGATTGGTCAGTGCTCCGCCGGACGAGACGCTGACAACTAAAAACCTGTGACAATTTCGCAAAAACACGTGGGGGGCAGATGCTCCCCATTTTGCGTTTTGGGTTTACCAAGCGTCAACGAGCGATGGAAACAGACTGTTTACGCAGACTGAAAATATCGATTATGGCAAGCTTGCCTTTACTTCTGCTGAAAATTTTTTCCTTCAATTGTTCATCCTCACGGCACAGTAATCCAATTTTCGCCTTGCGCTATTGAACAACACCATCAGGAAAATCGGTATTGTTCACGCTTCGCGATCAGTCCCCGCATTCGTGACACGGCTTTGAAACATCAAAGTCCACAAACCTGCCCAACTGCTTATCATTTGCGCCCAACTGCTGCCGCCCGCCACTGGCATAACTGTTCTTGTAAGCGGGATCGAGGGACGTTCCTTTCGAGACCGCGTAGCGAGTGAGTGAGTTGGGCGTCGGGTCGCTGAAAGGCTCTCGACGCCTCCCCAGAGGGCGGTGACCGGTATTTGGTTTGTGAGTGTGCCCGGATTTAAAAGTGTCACCTGTCCGGTGCAAAAATAAGAAGGCCCGTCAATTTTTGGCGGGTCTTCGACATTTTGGCAAATGGCTGTTTGCCACCCCCCTCATGACGCAGTAAGACGAAGGCGCTTGCCGCTGCCAACGAGTTTGAAACGCTCCCATGTCTGATCCCAGTACGCCACGCGCCCTGACGACCGACCCCTTCGACGATGACAAGCTTCGCGAGGAATGCGGCATATTCGGCGTGATCGGCGTGAATGACGCGGCGAACTTCGTCGCCCTAGGCCTCCACGCGCTTCAGCATCGTGGACAGGAAGCAGGCGGGATTGTCACCTATGAACCTGAAACCGGGTTTAACGCGGTGCGCAAATTTGGTCTGGTGCGCGACAACTTCACCAATTTGAACGTCATCAACCATCTGCCTGGCTCGCTGGGGATCGGGCATGTGCGTTATTCGACCGCCGGATCAAAAGGCGCCACGCAAATCCGCGATGTGCAGCCGTTTTTTGGCGAGTTTTCTTTGGGAGGGGCCGCGATTGCGCATAACGGCAATATCACCAACGCCGATGCGCTTCGCCGTGAGTTGATCGAACGTGGCTCGATCTTCCAGTCTCATTCCGACAGCGAGTGTATCATCCACCTGATGGCGCGATCGCTGCAAAAGACCGTGCCTGAACGGATGAAAGACGCGCTTCGCCGCGTTGAAGGTGCATTTTCTGTTGTCGCCATGACTCGCACCAAGCTGATCGGCGTGCGCGATCCCTTGGGCGTGCGTCCTCTCGTGCTAGGCCGCATCGGGGAAGAGGGATGGGCGTTGGCGTCTGAAACCTGCGCGCTTGATATCATCGGCGCCGATTTCGTCCGCGAAGTCGAGCCCGGTGAGATGGTTGTTGTCGAGGACGACAAACTGACCAGCCACCATCCCTTCGAGCGCAAAAGCTCGCGGTTTTGCATCTTTGAGCACGTTTATTTCTCGCGCCCCGACAGTTCTCTCGGTGGTCGCTCCGTCTATGAAACCCGGTCGGCCATTGGCGAGGAATTGGCCAAAGAGGCCCCGGTTGACGCCGATCTTGTCTGCCCCGTTCCCGACAGCGGCACACCGGCAGCGATTGGGTACAGTCGCCAAAGCGGCATTCCTTATGCCATGGGCATCATCCGCAACCAGTACATGGGCCGCACGTTTATCGAACCGACCGAGCAGATTCGGAACATGGGCGTGCGCCTGAAGCTGAACGTCAATCGCGCGCTGATCAAAGGTAAACGCGTAATTTTGGTCGATGACAGCGTGGTACGCGGCACGACCAGCCGGAAGATCAAAGAGATGATCCTGGATGCCGGTGCAGCGGAGGTTCATTTCCGCATCGCCTCACCGCCCACCGCGTGGCCTTGTTTTTACGGGGTCGATACACCGCAACGCGAGAAGCTTTTGGCAGCCACGATGTCTGAGGAAGAGATGTGCGAGCATCTTCAGGTGGATTCGCTCAAGTTCATCTCACTTGATGGATTGTACCGGGCTGTTGGCGAGGTGAAGGGCCGCGATGCCGACGCACCGCAATATTGCGATGCCTGTTTCTCGGGCGAATACCCCGTAGCGCCCGCCGACCAGATTGAGAAGGGTTTTACCCTGAAGGCCGCCGAATAGATCACGCCAAGCTATTGTCAAAAAAGAAAAACCGGGCACCTTGCAGGCCCGGTTCAGTCAGACGCGCTTGCGCACGCCACTCCCTTTTCGGGCCTTATGTCACAAAACCGTGATCTTGTCTTGGTTTTTCTGGCAAAGCTGACCTTAGGTCAGCTTCCCGGCCTCTAACCGCACCGTGCGGTCCATGCGCGCGGCCAGATCAGGGTTGTGCGTGGCGATCAAAGCAGACAGCCCGGTTTCCCGAACCATCTCCATCAATGTTGCAAAAACCGTGTCCGAAGTTGCGGGGTCAAGGTTACCCGTCGGCTCGTCAGCCAGCAAAAGCCGCGGTTTATTTGCAAGCGCGCGACAAAAGGCGACGCGCTGTTGTTCGCCGCCGGAAAGGGCTGCGGGGCGGTTGTTGGCGCGACCCTCAACGCCCACCTTTTCCATCAAGGACAAAGCATGCGCGCGCGCCACCGCGTCAGACACTCCGTTCGCCAGCTGCGGGAGAATGATGTTTTCCAGCGCGGAAAACTCCGGCAACAGATGGTGAAACTGGTAGATGAACCCCACGTCCTCGCGCCGTGCCGCCGTGCGTCGGGCATCGGAAAGCCCCGTCATATCCGTGCCATAAATCGACACGTGACCGTCATCCGCGCTGTCGAGCAGACCTGCGATGTGCAGCAGCGTCGACTTGCCAGCACCTGATGGCGCGACCAATGCGGCGACCTCTCCGGGGGCGAGCGTCAGGTCGGCACCGCGCAAGACCTGCAATTCGTTGGGCTTGCCGGTGTTGTAGGTTTTGCTGACGCCGTCCAGCTTTAGCGCATCACTCATAGCGCAGTGCCTCGACAGGGTTCATCCGCGCCGCGCGCCGGGCCGGAAAAAGCGTTATGCCCCAACTGAGTACAAGCGACAGGGTGACGGCAGAAAGCACATCGCCAAGCTCCAGTTTCGCCGGGAGTTTGTAAATGCCACGGGTCGAGGCATCCCATACGCCGCCGCCAGCAGCGCTGTTCACAAAGGCCAAAATCTGGTCGAAATAAAGCGCGAAGAGGCAGCCAATGATCACGCCGAACAGGGTGCCGAGGGTGCCGACAAGGGCGCCGGTGAGGAAGAACACGCGCATAATCGAGCCTTCGGTGAGGCCCATGGTGCGCAGGATGCCGATGTCGCGGCCCTTGTTTTTGACCAGCATCACAAGGCCGCTGATGATGTTCATCGAGGCGATCAGAACCAGCACGCTCATCAGGACGAACATCACCGTGTCTTCGACCTCGAGCGCGCGCAAAAAACCGCCTGCGGATTGCTGCCATGTCCAGGTCAGACCGCGGTCGCCGACGGCGGCGAGCATGGATGGTGTGATGGCGTCGATGCGTTCGGGGTCGATCACGTTGACCTCGATTTCGTCGGCCACACCTTCGCGGTTGAAGAACACCTGCGCTTCGGCAAATGGCAGGTAAGCCCTTGTTTTATCAATATCATATCGGCCGGAATTGAAGATGTAGACGACGAAATATTCGTTCACGCGGGGGCTTGTTCCGAACGCACTGCGGCTGCCGACAGGGTTAATGATGCGGATCACGTCGCCGATGGTCACACCGAGGGAACGCGCGGCCTCCTGCCCTATGGCGATGCCATTCTCGAAGTCGTCAAGGCTGCCCAGCGAGGTCTCGGGGTCGGCGATGCGGGGGATTTTTTCAAGGTCTTCGCGGGCGATGCCAAAGACCTCCATGCCGGTGTTGGCGTCCTTGTAGACGGCCATCACCTGACCCTTCACAAG
>JABDJX010000022.1 GCA_013003245.1 Silicimonas sp.
AGGCCACTGCGCGCGAGGTCTTTGAAAAAGGCGGCGTGGGCGATGACCTTCCAACGCTGGAACTCACCAGCGAGGACATCGGAGATGGCATATCGGCCGCCCAGCTGATCGTGCGCGCCGGCCTCGCCAAATCCGGCAAGGACGCAAAGCGCCTGATTGCTGAGAACGGCGCCAGACTTGGTGACCAACCGCTGACCGACGCGGGCAAAATGTTCGACGCAACCGCGCTGGCCGCCCCCATAAAACTCAGCGCCGGAAAAAAACGTCACGCGCTTGTTAAGCGCGTCGACTGATCTTCATCTATTCAGAAATACTCCCGGGGGTCTGGGGGCAGAGCCCCCAGTGAGGCGGCGCGGCGAAGCCGCGGCGCAAATCATCATTCAGCCGAAAGCTGCTCCATGACCTCGTCTGACAACTCGACATTCGCCGTCACACGCTGCACATCATCGTCGTCTTCCAGCACCTCGATCAACCGCATCAATTTCTCGGCGCCATCAAGGTCCAACTCAGTCGTGATGTTGGGTTTCCAGATCAACTTGGTCGATTCCGCCTCACCCAGATCAGCCTCCAGCGACGTTGACACATCGTTCAGATCAGTATCAGCGGTGTAAATCGCATGCCCGTCGTCCGAGCTTTCCACATCCTCGGCGCCCGCCTCAATCGCGGCCATCATGATGGTGTCCTCATCGCCTGCCTCTGCGGGATACAGTATCTCGCCCTTGCGATCGAACATGAACGACACCGAACCTGTTTCCCCAAGGTTGCCGCCATGCTTGCCAAAGGTCGAGCGCACCGTCGAGGCCGTCCGATTGCGGTTGTCGGTCATCGCCTCGACAATCACCGCAACCCCGCTGGGGCCATAGCCCTCATAGCGGATCTCTTCGTAATCATCGCCTTCACCGGCCTGAGATTTGCTGATTGCACGATCAATCACGTCCTTGGGCACCGAATTTGACTTGGCCTCTTTCACCGCCAGCCGCAGACGCGGGTTTTTCTCCGGGTCGGGATCGCCCATCTTCGCCGCCACTGTTATCTCTTTGGACAGCTTTGAGAAAAGCTTCGAGCGCAGCTTGTCCTGACGCCCCTTGCGGTGCTGGATATTTGCCCATTTTGAGTGGCCTGCCATGATGCCGGTCCTCGCGTTTCTTCTTTGAAAATCAAAGGCGATATAGGCCGGGATCGGCGTTGTTTGCAAGGGGGCGATGGTGGCGCAAAATCGATGGACGCCACCGCCACACCCTGCTATCCCTAGTGGGATGCAGGTCACAGACCCCAACATAGGCCAAAAATCGCCCAGAATCCGACAGTTGGACGATGCTGCGATCAACCGGATTGCGGCAGGCGAGGTCGTTGAGCGCCCCGCCTCGGCGGTCAAAGAGCTTGTCGAGAACGCCATTGATGCAGGTGCCACACGCATCACCATTGCCGTGGCCGATGGCGGCAAACGCCTGATCCGCGTCACCGACGATGGCTGCGGCATTGCAGCCGATGATCTGGGCCTCGCCCTCTCGCGCCACGCAACCTCCAAGATAGACGGCTCTGACCTGCTCAACATCCACACCTTCGGCTTTCGAGGCGAAGCTTTGCCCTCGCTTGGGGCCGTTGGCCGTCTGATCATCACATCGCGGCTTAAAGGAGAAGACGCCGCACGCATCGATGTCACCGGCGGCGTGATGGGTCGCGTCCGCCCGGTTTCGGGTGCGCCGGGCACACACGTCGAATTGCGCGATCTTTTCTTTGCCACGCCCGCCCGCCTGAAATTTCTCAAAACCGACCGCGCCGAAATGCAGGCGGTGGCAGATGTGGTCAAGCGCCTCGCCATGGCCGAGCCTTACGTGCGCTTTGAGTTGATCGACGAAAGCGGCGACACGCCGCGCTCAGTCTTCAGGGTCGAGGCTGAGGCGGGTGATCCGATGCAAGCCCTCTCGCACCGCTTGCGCGCGATCCTGGGCAAGGACTTTGCCGAAAACGCTCTTGCCATCGATGCGATGCGCGAAGGCCTGCACCTCACCGGGTTCGCCGCACTGCCCACGTATTCGCGCGGCTCTGCGGTGCATCAGTATTTCTTCGTCAACGGACGGCCCGTGCGCGACAAACTGATGATCGGTGCCTTGCGCGGCGCATATATGGATTACCTCTCACGCGACAGGCATGCCGCTGCCGCACTTTTCATCGATTGCGACCCACATCTGGTCGACGTCAACGTGCACCCGGCCAAATCCGAAGTGCGGTTCCGCGATCCCGGACTGGCACGCGGTCTGATCGTCTCGGGCCTGCGCCACGCGCTGGCCGAAGCCGGGCACCGCGCCTCGACCACAGTCGCACAAGACACCCTTGGCGCGTTCAAGTCCCCTGAAACTCAGGCCCGCGTCTACCAGATGGATCGCCCCTCGCTTGCCCCCCGCCCGCAGGCACCGCAATCCAGTTTCGCACCTGATGGTTTCGCTGAAACGGCAGAGGTCTTCGAAACTCCGATCGAACATGAAACCACAGACCTGCCGCTGGGCGCCGCGCGAGCGCATGTGCATGAAACCTTCGTGATTAGCCAGACCGCTGATGGTCTTGTCATCGTCGACGCCCACGCCGCCCACGAACGGCTGGTCTATGAAAAGCTGAAACGCCAGATCGCTGAAAACGGCGTGGCGGCCCAGGCCTTGCTGGTGCCGGAAATCGTCGAGCTTGGGGCAGGGGCACACCAACTTCTTCAAGTGGCGGGTGATCTGTCCAAACTTGGCCTTGAGATCGAACCTTTCGGCGAAGGCGTGATCGCCGTCCGCGCCACACCTGCGCTTTTGGGGCAGGTCAACGCCGAAGCCCTGCTGCGCGACATCCTTGATGAACTCGACGACTTGGGCGAAACCACAATCCTTGGCGCGCGCGTTGAGGCGGTGATCAGCCGGGTCGCCTGCCATGGCTCGGTGCGCTCTGGCCGCCGCCTGCGCGGCGACGAGATGAACGCGCTCTTGCGCGAAATGGAGGCCACCCCGCATTCCGGCCAGTGCAACCACGGACGGCCCACCTATGTGGAACTGAAACTGCACGATATCGAAAGGCTCTTTGGACGGCGATGATCACAATCGGCGACATAACCATCCGGCTGGATGACCCCACGCACCTTGCAGCTATTGCAGGTGCTGGCCTCATTATGCTGGTGCTCATCCTTCTGATCATGGCGGTGCGTCGGGCAGGGCGCTCGGCTGAGATGATTGCACCGTTGGCGCAAGGCGTGGACGCCCTTGCCACGCGTGTTGAAGGCCTTTCTGCGGGTCAGCAGCAACTGGCCGGTGGGCTGACCAGCGTGTCCGAGGCCACAGCAGCCAGCCAGTCAAACATGCTAAAACTGATGGAGCAACGCCTTGCCGATGTCTCCATGAAAATGCATGACAATCTGGCCAACTCGGCCACCAAGACCGCGCGTTCGCTGGGCGAGTTGCAAACCCGGCTTGAGACCATCGACAAGGCACAAACCAACATCGAAAAGCTCTCGGGCGACGTGCTGTCGCTGCAGGACATCCTGTCGAACAAGCAAACCCGCGGTGCCTTTGGTGAAATCCAGCTGACTGATATCGTCTCCAAGGCGCTACCATCTGACAGCTATCAACTCCAAGCGACGCTCTCAAACGGCAAACGCGCCGATTGCCTGATCCACCTGCCCAACCCACCGGGGTCCATTGTGATCGATGCAAAGTTCCCGCTCGAGGCTTACGAGGCGCTGGTGATTGCCGACAATGACGACAGCAAGAAACGCGCGATGACAGCCCTGAAACAAGCGATCCGTGTGCATATCAAGGCGATCTCGGACAAGTACATCATTGATGGGGAGACCGCTGATGGGGCGCTGATGTTCCTGCCGTCCGAAGCGATTTATGCCGAGCTGCACGCGCGTTTGCCCGAAGTGGTGCGCGAAGGCTTTGGCATGCGTGTCTGGATCGTCTCGCCAACGACCTGCATGGCCACACTCAACACCATGCGTGCCATCCTGAAAGACGCCCGCATGCGCGAACAGGCAGGTGCAATCCGCAAAGAATTGGCGCTGCTTTATTCAGACGTCGACCGGCTGACCACACGCGTGGCCAATCTCGACCGCCACTTTGGACAGGCCGCCAAGGACATCTCCGACATCAAGGTTTCCGCCGACAAGGCAGGCCGCCGCGCCCGGCGTTTAGATAATTTTGACTTTGAAGAATTGGCCCCTGATGAAGAAGAGGTCGTCGTCCCCAAACTGGCCCAAAGTGATCGACTTCTTTAGGCACTGCTTTTCTTCTTGGTAAAAATATTCTGGGGGTCTGGGGGCAAAGCCCCCAGCGAGGCGACGCCGACAGGCGGCGCAATCACTTCACCAGATCGGAAACCTCACCCACATCAGAGGCCACCCGAAACAACCCGCGCATGCTCGCATCGGCAAATCCCTGATCAATCACATGATCAATCAACGCCACAAGCGGCTCCCAATATCCTCCCACATCCACCAGCACGATAGGCTTGTCGTGCAGCCCAAGCTGCGCCCATGTCAGCACCTCGAAAAACTCATCGAGCGAGCCTGCACCACCGGGCAGCACAGCCACGGCGTCGGCATTCATCAGCATCACCTTTTTTCGCTCATGCATCGTCTCGGTGATGATCTGGTCGGACCGCCGCAGGTTCATCTCCTGTCCGATCAGGTGCGTCGGGATAACGCCCAGCGTCCGGGCGCCTGCCGCACGCGCGGCGTCGGCCACAGCGCCCATGATGCCCCGGTCGCCCGCACCAAAAACCAGCCGCCAGCCATTTTTGCCGATCAGGGCGCCCATTGCCTGGGCTGCCTCCATGTAGACGGGACTGGTGCCGGGACGCGCGCCACAGTAGACGCATATCGAGAACTGAGGTGAGGGCATCTGCTGAATGGCCTTTGATGAATGGTGTTTTGACCCTTCTAACCCCTGTTGATAAGGTCGCTCAAGCGCACATCCGGGACGGTGGGCGAAAAAGGGGAATAACCCGGTGACTAGGGGAGAAAGACGCTCGTGACGCCCATCTGGAGAGGCATAACTGCCGCGGCCCTCGCAGGCTTGCTGTTTGCGGTCTATTGGCTTTTTGGCCCGCCAAGCGCGCGCCCCGGAGAGGATATTGCATCCGGGCCGGAGGTGCCTGCGGCAGCGGTGCCGGCTGCACCAGCTGAAACAGAAAACACAGCGCAAACGGAAGCGCCCGAAGCTGAGACGGTTCAAGCCGAGGAACGCGTCGCAGCACTCCCTCTGGCAGAAGCGGAACCTGCAGAATCTGCAGAAGAGCCCGACACAACAGCGCCAGCCACCACCGCAGAGCCTGCCCCTGACGCTCCGGCGGCCAGTGACCCGCAGCCAATCGAGCGCAAAAGCTCGGCTGAATTTGACATCGTGCGCGTAGAACCTGGCGGCGCGACCCTGATCGCAGGGCGCTCTGTGCCCGGTGCCGGGATCAAGCTAACAGTTGACGGCAAAACGGCGGGCGAAGCCACGGCGGATACCAGTGGAAATTTTGTCATGTTCCTGAACCTGGGCGCATCGGACACCCCCCGTGTTCTGGCCCTGACCGAGACCTGGCTGGACGGCACCGAACTCGACGCCGAAGCCTCGGTCATCCTTGGGCCGATCGCGCCCGCAGAGGTCGTGGTCGCAGCACCGACGCCTTCGAGGGAAACCCAAGAAACTCAGGACGTTGCGGCGACTGAACCCGAGGCAGAGGCAGAGGAGTCGGCGGAGGTGTCCGCCGCCGTGCAGCCCGAAGCCGAAACAGAAGAGCCTGCAATTGCCTTTGTGCCTGATCCGGTCGCTCCGATCACCGGTGATGCGCCAGCAACCGAGCCCACACCAGAGATCGCCACGCCCGCGGCGCCAACCGTGTTCATTGCGGATGAGACAGGTGTGCGCGTGCTGCAATCGGCAGGCGATGTTCCCGACGCGCTGACCAATGTCTCGATTGATTCGATCAGCTACGACGCGGCGGGCGAAGTTGCCTTGTCTGGCCGCGCAACCGGCAGCAGTCTGGTGCGGGTCTATCTGAACAACTCGTTGTTGATCGAGGCCGACATCGGACCCGGCGGGCAGTGGCGCACGGATTTGCCCGATGTCGACACCGGCACCTATACGTTACGCGTCGATGAAGTGAATGCTTCGGGCGATGTGATATCTCGCGCAGAAACGCCGTTTCGGCGCGAGGCGATCGCCGCCATCCGCTCTATCGAGCAGGAAACCGAAATGTCGCTCGCTCCGGTCTCTTTGATCACCGTGCAACCCGGCAACACGCTGTGGGGCATTGCGC
>JABDJX010000029.1 GCA_013003245.1 Silicimonas sp.
AGCCTTCGGGGCGCGATTTGGAGCGCGGGTTGTAAAGGGCGATTGCGAAGTCAGCCTCAAGCGCCAGACGCAGGCGTTTCTCGATCAGCGCCCAGGGCTTGAGGTTGTCGGAAAGGTTAATCGCGCAAAAGTCGTGGCCCAGCGGTGCTCCGACTGCAGCAGCGGCGGCCAGCATCGCGGTGATGCCGGGCAGCACCCGGATATCAAGGTCGCGCCAGCTCGTAGGGCCTGCTTCCAGCACCTCGAACACCGCCGAGGCCATAGCGAAAACACCAGGGTCGCCAGAGGAGACGACGACCACATGCTTGCCTTCCGCCGCGAGCGTCAGGGCGTGGTTGGAACGGTCGATCTCGACCCGGTTGTCGCTGGCGTGTTTGGTCAGGCCTGCGCGCTCCGGCACGCGGGCGACGTAAGGGATGTAGCCGATGATGTCCGTGGCCACGTCAAGCGCGGCTGACACTTCGGGCGTGACCATCGCATCATTGCCGGGGCCAAGGCCCACTATGGTCAGCGTGCCGGTCATGGGCGGCGGCCCTGTCCGTGGACGAGGATAATCGAGAAGTACGGGGCTTTGTGGTCTGGTGACACGTCAGACAGGCGCTGCACCGTCTGGCCGTCCATTGCCGCGTATTCCACCAGCCAGGCGGCATCATACTTGCCTGAAACCTTCAAAACGTCGCATATCTTTTTGAAATTGCGACCAACTTTCATGATCACCAAAGCATCGCTGTCGCCCATGTGACGGGTCAGATCAGCCTCTGACAACGTGCCCATCAGGACGGTCAGAACATCATCGCCCCATGTGATAGGAGCGCCACTTGCCGTCCACGCAGCCGACATGCCAGTGATGCCGGGCACGACTTCGACGGCGGTATTGTCCTTCAGACGCTCGTAAAGGTGCATGAAAGAGCCATAGAAAAATGGATCGCCCTCGCACAGAACCACCACGTCTTCGCCGCGCGCGGTGATGTCCGTCAGGCGGGTGGTGCAATCGCTGTAGAAGCCCGAAAGCATCTCGTTATAGCGCGGATCACTGACCGGAACTTCCGTGGTCACCGGGTATTCCATTGCCACTTCCTGTGCGGCCTCGGGGAGTAACCCGTTCACCATGGTGCGTGCGCGCCCTGCCCGACCCTGCTTGCGGAAATAGGCCACGTGGCGCGCCAATGACAGCAACCGATGCGCCTTGACGCTCATCAGGTCCGGATCGCCCGGCCCCAGCCCTATTCCATAGATGCGGCCCGTCATTCGGCGCGGCTCGCTATGGCGTTGATCGCCGCCACCGTGATCGCACTGCCGCCCAGACGGCCCTCGACGATCATGTTGGGCACCGGGTTGGCGGCCCAAAGCGCGTCTTTGCTTTCGCGGGCGCCGACAAATCCGACAGGGCAGCCGATGATTGCGGCGGGGCGCGGGCAGTCGGGGTCTTCGAGCATGTTGAGCAGATGGAAAAGTGCTGTGGGCGCGTTGCCGATGGCCACAAGTGCACCCTTCAACTTGGGGCGCCACAACTCTAACGCGGTGGCGGAGCGGGTGTTGCCCATCTCGCGCGCCATCTCCGGGACGGACCCGTCGCGCAAGGTGCAGATCACCTCGTTTTCGGCAGGCAGGCGTTTTAGCGTAACCCCTTCGCTGACCATGTAGGCATCGCAAAAGATCGGCGCGCCTGCTTCCAGCGCCTTGCGCGCGACCGTGGCAAAGGATTCGGAAAACCGCACCGAGTGTTCCAGTCCGACCATGCCGGCGGCGTGGATCATCCGCACCGCGATGGGTTCTTCATCGGGCGAGAACCGCGCCAGATCAGCCTCGGCCCGGATCGTGGCAAAGGACTGAGCGTATATCACGGCACCGTCTTTTTCGTACTCATAGGGCATCAGCAGAAAAGCTCCAGAACCTCGGCCTGCGTCAGGCCCCTCTTCGTGGGCGTATCTGCGGGCGTGCCGTCTTGTACAAGGTCAAATCTTCCGTCGCGGCCCACCAGCGTGGTCGCAGCAGGCGTGCGAAGCGCGCAGCCCTTGTCACACCCCGAGACGTGGAGCCTGCCCCGCGTGCGGCCCGCCAGACTGCGCGCGAGATCGCGTGTGTCCACTGTCGCCTGCGCGCAGGCGGGCGCGCCCGGGCACGCGGCCACGCCAAGCAGCGGATTGGGCGTGCTGAAAAACCCGGGCACATCGACAAGCCTTGCGTCTTCCAGAAAGAGCATGCGCCACGGGGTGACGCGCAGGTGGCTGGCTTTGCTAGTGGTCATCAGGGCGCGCAGGGCGGCGGCATCGGTCTGTCCGAAAGGGACCCCATACAGATGCGCTCCATAGGCAGGACCGGGATCCGGCCGATCGGCTTCATGCCTTGGCAGCCTTGTCTGCCATTCCGGCGGTAGAGCCGTCTGTCGCAAATGACGTACCATGCGTCCGGCATGCGCCCCACTCGTTGCGAGGAACCACGCAATGAGGTCCGCAAGCGCCTCTGGAGCATCATTTTCAGAGATCGGACGCCCCGCCAAAGCGCCAGCCGCCCGGAGGATCAGGTTGCCTGCCGCATCCGTTTCGAGCCGAAAGTCACCAGAAACGGTGGACAGCAGTCGTTCGGGGCCAGTGTCGATGACAATGCCCATTTTGTCTGGCAGATCAGGAAGCACCATGTGCTCGAGCGCTGTCGCCAGACGGTCCGTCAGATCGCCTGCGCGCCAAAACGGTTGCACGGTGACCCTGCGCCCAGCCTCTTTTTCGGGATCGGCATCGACCAGACCTTTGGCAATCAGGCGGTCCAGAAGGTTGGGATAGGTGCCGTCAGACACGCCCCTGATCTGCAGATTGGCGCGCGAGGTGATGTCGATCATCCCGTTGCCAAAAGTCTCGGCCAACTCGCACAGCGTCTGTACCTCATCCGCATCAAGCCGCGCCTTTTGCAGCTTCACACGCACCAAAAGCCCGTCCCCCGACATCATCGGGCGGTGCGCCGAGGGGCACCAGCCTTTAACTTGCGCGCTCATGCCAAGGCCTCAAGATCGGCGCGGATCGCGTTGCGGCGCGTGTTCCAAAGCCCGGCGTCGATCAGTTGTGCAAAACGCGCGCGCATGGCGGCAAGCGCGTCGGGGTTGGCGTTTTGCAGAAATTCGGCGACGGCTTCATCGCCAAGTGTAGCCTCGTAATAGGCATCAAAAAGATGCGGCCCAACGGCGTCGGCCAGATTTGCGAAAGCCGCCATGTGATCAAGCGTAGCTGCAATCTCGGCCGCGCCGCGAAAGCCGTGGCGGCGCATACCCGCGATCCAATCGGGGTTGGCCGCACGGGCGCGCACGACGCGGGCGATTTCTTCCTGCAAGAGCCGTGCGCGGGGCGCTTCGGGGTTGGTGTTGTCGAGGTGATAGAGCGTGGCTTTTCCACCGGTGATTTTCTTGGCGGCAGCGAACCCGGCCTCGTGCGTGGCATAATCTGCGGCCAGCAGCAGATCGGTTTCGGGCAGGTCCTGCAGGTGCACAAAGCTGTCGGCCTGTGTGACGCGGTCGCGGATGCCAGCGGCGTCTTTGTGACTCTGCATACCGTCCGTGGCCCATCCGCTGGCCGTCAGCCACGCCTCGCCTGCCGCGTGACGCCCGCCTTCCGAATAGTCTTCCGGCAGATCGCCCATGCCCAGACCGTAGCTTTGCGGCGCTGGGCCATAGACGCGCGGGGTGATCGCGCGCCCGGCAAACGGGTTGAAATCCTGCGCCTCGTCTCGCGCAGCCAGCGTCTCCACGGCTTGGGCAAAGAGCGTGGCCAGCGTCGGGAAGACATCGCGGAAAAGGCCCGAGACGCGCAAGGTCACGTCGATCCGGGGGCGGTCAAGTTCGGCCAGAGGCAGCACCTCGATGCCCGAGACACGCTCCGAGCCTTCGTCCCAGACCGGCTTTACGCCAAGCAAATGCAGGGCCATCGCGAACTCTTCGCCCGCCGTGCGCATGGTGGCCGAGCCCCACAGATCGACGATCAAACCCTTGGGATAATCGCCTTCGTCCTGCAGGTGGCGGCGGATCAGCTCTTCGGCCAGCGTCACACCCTGAGCGTGGGCCGCGCGTGTCGGCACGCTGCGTGGATCGGTGGTGAAAAGGTTGCGCCCGGTGGGCAGCACATCCGAGCGCCCGCGATAGGGTGAGCCAGACGGGCCAGCGTCGATGCGTTTGCCCGCCAAGGCGTCAAGCAGCGCCTGGCGTTCGGCCTGCGTCGAGGCGTGCGTTTCGAACCGATCCTGTGTCACAGGTGCCCTGCCCCAGATGTGCAGCCCTTCGCCGAACTGGCTTTCCTTGATGTCGCAGACAAA
>JABDJX010000092.1 GCA_013003245.1 Silicimonas sp.
GGATGATCTATTGATCATGAAATGAGACCCCAAGCGCTGTTGCGCGGGCAGAGAGCAGGTTTGCCTGTACGCGATCCAAGCATCGAAAGTTTTACGTTGGCATAAACTTGGGGGTGGTGGCCAGTCAGACAGTGTTTCACTGCCATGTGCACCCAATTCCCCACCGCAAGGGGGATGTTGACGACCCGCGGGTCGGTGCGAGGCGCCATTAGGTGAATTTAAGCTGCTTGTGTGGCAGCCTGGGCTTCGTCTTGTGGCGTACTTTGCGCGTCTTCATCATCCCAACTTGTTCCGCCGTTCGGCAACACGTCCTCCGCCATTGACCCGAAAGCGGAGGAGAAACTTTCAATTATATTGGACCTGATTGCTTCTTCCTGCGAATTGAAGTGAGCGTAAATTGTTTTTGCGAGAAACTGTGCCATCCTGTCAGGGTCAATCTCAGACAAACAACAAACCGAAGCGATCACTATTTCACCTTCCTCTACAAAAATGGCATCCAGTTGTTTTTGGACGTCCGCCTTTGCGTCATTGAGCATTTCAATTTGTTCTTTGCGATCGGTCATCAGCCTGTCCTTTGTAATACGTGGTTGGCATTTAGTTGCTCCGAGCACGGCACCAGTGAGAGGCGGGCGTCGTGCTGGATCGGATTGTTCTTCGTTTCTCTTGAAGCAAAGGTTCGGGCAAAAACGAACTCGTCGGTGGTTGTGTTTTCCATGCGTGGCCTCGGCTTTTGTACGAAGACTATCAAAGTTAGGTTGCGTAATGCAGCAAAAAACCGGGAACGTGCTTTCGATGGAGTTAAGAGAGCGGAGCCATTTTCGTCAGAGTTCCGTCGTTTAGAGGTGCAAAATCTGCTAGTTGGAACAACGTCTGTCCGACCAAAAGTGAACATTCCAGTAAGCAACACTTAGTGTTGACGACCCGGCAAGAATGGTTAAGTGACCCAACCTTTGGCCCATAGATTCAGCACGAGAAACCACCAATTCACCCTCAATACAAGGATCTTAAGACCCAGACGACCCAAAAGAGGTCGTTGGCACAATGCCCAACAGAGCGCCGTTCCGGGCCCATGGACGCCATTCACAACGGAACAATGGGGCCACGTGAGATCGAAGCGACGCAAGCCCACAACGCTCTGCTAAGTACATAATCAACGAAAGGTTGCACAAATGTGTGCTGGTCACTTAGTCTTTAGACAGTTGTTTTAAGGAGACGCGCGGATGCTTCGCCCTGATTATCTGACCCAGGGCGAAGCCGCCCGCCTTTTTCCAGTTCTGGCTACGACTTCCAAAGAGGGTCGCACGACTTCAATCGTTCTTGCATGTATTTCAAAGATTGAGGAATTTGGTTCAGAGCTTATGAACTCCGTCGGCAAGCGTATCGGCAAGCGTGCCACAATTGAAACCTATACAGAAATCGTATTCAAAAATGAGAAAGTCCAAGTCAAGGACCGGCCTGACGGTCTCATCGTCTTGCGCAATGGGTCCAATGAGTGGCGCGCTTTGGTTTAAGCTAAGGTTGGTAACGCGGAAATCGGCGCAGAACAGGTAGAGAAATATCGGGAAATTGCCAAAGAACAGGGCCTTGATTGCGTTATCACGATATCAAACCAGTTCGCGACCCAGCCCGAGCATCACCCGGTCGAAGACGTCCGCAAAAGCCGCTCGAAAATACCAGTTTTTCACTGGTCTTGGATGTATATCCTGACAACTGCCGACATCCTGCTCAAGCAGGACGGCGTTGCCGATAGCGATCAAAAACTGCTCTTGAACGAATTGAGGCGATTCCTGACGCATGAAAGCGCTGGCGTTAAAGGATTTGAACGAATGCCCGCTGAGTGGGCCGAGATCAATAGGTTGGTGTCGGCTGGCGGAAAAATCCCGGCCAAATCCCATGAAGCTTCCGTGGTTCTGGATGCGTGGCACCAAGAAACTCGTGATCTGTCGCTTATTCTAAGCCGACAGACTGAAACTGCGGTACAGGAAAGATTACCAAGAAAACACCAGGCAGACCCCGCGCAGCGCAGAAAGGACGAATTGCAACACCTGCGCGAAGAAGGACAACTCAAGTCAGTATTGGACGTGCCCAACGCAGCTGCGCCGGTGGAAGTCGTTGCAGATATTGCTCGCCGAACGATTGATATCGGCATGTCGCTTCGTGCACCGGAAGATAAAGTTTCGTCCAAGGCACGTGTGAATTGGCTGCTGCGACAAGTGAAAACCGAAAAGACCGGGGAAATTTATGTTCGAATGATATGGCCGGGGCGAAGTGAAACCACTCAGTTTCAGCTATCTGAACTCATCCAAGACCCTGTGATATGTGAGAAAGACAAGAATGGCCTTCAAGTCACCAAATTCCACATTTTCATAGCGCGTCGTTTAGGCGCAAAGTTCACACAGCAAGTCAACTTCATCAAAGAGCTCGAAGACGTGGTGCCCTTCTTTTATCGTGAGATTGGCCAGAATCTGCAAGAGTGGCGCAAACCGGCACCAAAGATCAAAGTGGAGCGCAGCGTGGCAGAGGATGTGGCAGTTGAAGCATTACAAGTTGATGCGGAAGCAGATAGAGCGGACTAGCCTTGGACCTCGCCACGAAGATCATTGA
>JABDJX010000130.1 GCA_013003245.1 Silicimonas sp.
TTCTCCCACCGCGTCAGAGGCCTTTGCGCTCGCCAGCCAGTCGCCAATCCGCGGATCGGTGCGTCTGCGGTGCAGCACCCCGTCAAGGGCTGCCATCTCTTCGGCGCGCTGTTCAGCCGCACCGGGCGGCATCATCGTTTCCTGATCCCAGCCCAAGCGACCCATCACCTGGCTCAGGGCTTCGGTTTCGCGCTGAAAGACCATCAGCTCTTCAAAGGCGCTCATCCTCAGATCCTCAACGATTGCGAAAGCGGGTATTGCGTCAAAAACCGCGCACGCAGGATCAGCGTGATCAGCACAACCGCGCCAAACTGGTGGATCAACGCAAGGTGCAGCGGCGCGATATAAAGCACCGTCACTATGCCCAGAACGATCTGCAGGAACATCATCGCCATCATCAACGAAAACGCGGTGCGGGTTGCGTTAAACGACGACCGCCGCGATTTGAACCACGTCAGAAGGGCATAGAATATCAACACATAGCCCACCATCCGGTGGATGAACTGCACCAGACCGGGGTTTTCAAAAAAGTTCCGCCAGCCCGGTACCAGATAATAGGCATCTGGCGGGAAAAAGCCGCCTGCCATCAGCGGCCAGTCGGTAAAGGTGCGCCCTGCGTCGATACCTGCCACCAGCGCTCCGATCAGGATTTGCAGGAACGCCAGCCCGATAAGCCAGCCCGCCATCGCGCCCAGTCGCGGCTCGCGCGCACGGCGGGCCTGCAAAAGATCGGTCTCGGACCGGTTCAGCAGCATGATGTACCACGCCAAAACGCTGAGAATTACGAAGGCCAGCCCAAGGTGCGTCGCCAGCCTGTAGGAGGCCACATCCAGCATTGTGCCCGTCAGACCAGACGAAACCATCCACCAGCCAATCGCCCCCTGCAGGCCGCCCAAAAGTCCCGGCAGCAGCAATCGCCCCGTCCAGCCCGTGGGGATGCGCTTTGTCGCGAGGAAAAAGAAGAACCCGACCGCCCAAACCAGCCCAATAAAGCGGCCAAGTTGCCTGTGCCCCCATTCCCACCAGTAGATGACCTTGAACTCCTCAAGGCTCATCCCCTTGTTTTGCAATTGATATTCAGGAATGGCGCGGTATTTCTCAAATTCCACATCCCAGGCCTCGGCGCTCATCGGGGGCAGCGCCCCTGTAACAGGTCGCCATTCGGTGATCGACAGCCCGCTGTCGGTCAGCCGCGTCAGCCCACCTACGGCGATCATCACAACGACCAGCACAAAAAGCACCATCAGCCACGCCCGGATCGGCCCCCGTGCACCTCGTTTGGCACTGTCGATCACGCCCTTGGTGGGTGCGGCCTGCGCCGGTGTGTCTTCGGTCACGTCCTCGAAAATGCTGCGCTTTGTGGTCATGCCTGTCCGCTCCGTCGGGGGTGCCTGTTACCTAAGCCGCGCAGGCCCAAGCGTCCAGTCACTCGCCGCGCTCTTTCCACCGGACCATCTGTCGCATCATCCCGTGCAGCATCTGCACATCGGCGCGTGTCAACGGCATGCGCGACCACAGGTTGCGCAGGGTGATCTTCATGCCTGCTGCCTTGGTTTCGGGGAAAAAGAAGCTCGCGGTCTCCAGCCGCTCTTCATAGTGCTCTGCCAGCTTTTCGATCTCAAGCTGCGTGGCAGGCTCGGTGCCCGCCATTTCGAGTACAAGTTCTTCCGTTAAGTGACTGATTTGTCGCCATTCGTAGGCCACGAGCAAAACGCACTGTGCCAAATTGAGTGAAGGGAACTGCGGATTGACCGGCACGGAAATGATCGCGTTGGCCCGCGCGATATCATCGTTTTCCAACCCCGACCGCTCGGGCCCGAACAGAACCGACACCCGCTGACCCGCTCCTAGCCGCATGCGCGCATCCTTCATAGCCGCCTCGGGTGTGAACACCGGCATCGTCAGATCGCGCGACCGGGCGGTTGTGGCATAGACAAAAGTAGCATCACCGATCGCCTCTGCCGTGGTGTCAAACACCTGCGCGTCGTCCAGAAGGCGCCCTGCCCCGCTGGCCATCGCAACAGCCGCCGGGTTGGGCCAGCCATCGCGCGGGGCGACAAGACGCATACGGTCCAGTCCGAAATTCCACATCGCCCGCGCCGCAGCGCCAATATTCTCACCCATCTGGGGGCGCACAAGAACAAAATCAGGATCAGCCATGGCAGGTCCTTACGGCTCAAGAGCCTTTAGAACAAGCCCGGGTCAGGTCACTTTCGCGATAACCGACCCTTAATGAAAAGCCATTAGTGGATGTGGGAATGTGCTGGAGATTTGCATGAAGGTATTGTTGGGGAAGCTGTCCGTCACAATGGCGATGATCGTCTTGACGGTTCTGGGATTTTTGGCGGTCTTTCTCTATGCGGGTGTCAATATTTCCAGCAGTCTTGTTGATTTACGGCAGATGCGCGATGATCAGAAGCTGGTTTCAATCGCCACGGTCGTGGGTGCCCTGACCCATGAGTTGCAGAAAGAGCGTGGCGCAAGTGCCGGCTTTATCGCCAGTGAGGGGGCCGAGTTCCGCTCGATCCTGACCGATCAAAGAAAGTTGAGCGATGAAAAAATCAAAGCGTTCCAAAGGGTT
>JABDJX010000149.1 GCA_013003245.1 Silicimonas sp.
TGCGCGGCGCAGGTGCAGGCGAAGGCCCAACCGCAAGTGCCGTGATGGGCGACGTCTGTGATTTGGCGCGCGGCATCCGTCTGCCCGTCTTTGGCATCCCCGCAGATCAGCTTGAACCGCTGGAGGCAGCCGTCAGCGGATCGCCTGCCGCGTATTATGTGCGCATGACACTGGTCGATAAACCGGGAGCCTTGGCGCAGATCGCGACCGCCATGGGCGAGGCAGGTGTTTCCATCGACCGGATGCGTCAGTATGGGCACGATGCGCCCGCCGCACCGGTGCTGATCGTCACCCACAAATCGGCACGCGATGACTTGGAGCGCGCCTTGCAAGCCATGGAAAATACGGGCGTTTTGGCCTCCGAGCCAGTAGCGCTGCGAATCGAGGCTGTCTGACGTTCAGACTTTTCTAAAGATTTTCTGCCATCTTGGAGACCTCAACAACTTTTGAGGCCCAAAATTGCATTTCAGAAAGCGCCGAAAACCCACAAATTTTTTTGTCACGCTAGAGGTCAACCGCGTCTCGTTTGAACTTCGGCTCACTGATATCACCCCCGAGGGTGCAAGGCTTCAGGGGCCCCATGAAGTTGTCGATGGTACCAAGGGCGTCTTGACGGTGCGGGGAAAAACCTTTGAGGGCACACTGAAGTGGGTGGATGAAGACAAGATTGGCTTTGAGTTCGACAAACCGCTTCCCGCCGATATTTACGCCTTGCTGGCACATGAAAAGCGTCCATCGGCAAAAAGACAAAGGGTTTTCAGCTAAAAGACAAACCGCCATATGCCAGAGCTGAAAAGTTCGGCCATAAGCAGCAGCAGTGTGATCAGCCGGATTTTCAACTGATCGAACCTTTGCCACAGCACAAAGGCAAGCAAAGCCGACCCAAACAACGCCAGTGGCCCGATGATCCCCGCATGCGCGCTGTTGTCCCAATAGCTGAAGGGGCTGACAAAAACCCAGTCGGTCAGGGGCCAGAAATGCATGCGCGCATCATGTGTGTGCAGTGGAAAATCAAGTGCGAGGTGCAACAATCCGGCGCCCGAAAAAGCAATTATTATCGGCATCTTGCGCCACGCAGCTAAAGCGAAGATCGCGCCCCACAGGATGAAAGAATTGTCGACGGCAAATACAGCCTGCCAGGCATCCGAGTAATAATACTGGTCGAAAACGATCTGCGCGGGAGTGCCCATGACCCAGATCGAAACAGCAACCATTGCGTAAAGCGAGAAATCCGGCGCAAAGGCACCGGCAAGGGCGGCCCAATACGCGCCCCTTGGCGTTCTTTTTCCAAAAACGGCGGTGCCAAAGATCAGATGTGCGGGCGTGTTCATCGCCCTGCCCGGTCCTACTCGGCGTCGCGTGCAGCCAGTGCGCGCAAAATCTCACGCCGCACAAGCTTGCGCACGTTGCGCGTGATACGCTCGCCCAACTCGCCCTGTAGTTCTTCGCGGATCAGCCTGGCCACCATCGGACGCAACGCGTCCTCGTCCAAAAGCTCTGTCACAGCCGTGCCGATCGCGGCCTCTGCCAACTCGGTCTCCGCTTGATCATCAGTGTCAGAGACGTCTTCGGCCGGTTCTTCTATCTCATTAGCCGAGGATATGGCTGCTTTCAGCTGGGAGTCGAAATCGTCCTCAGCAGAGGCGGAAGGCGCGTCTTTGGCAACCTCCTGCGGCCCATCCGCTTTTTCGTTTTTTGCGGTATCCGTTTCCGGCGCATCATCGGCATCCGGATCAACACGCGCCTCGTCGATTGGCACCGCGTCCTCTAAAGGCAGCACAATGGGCGCGGCAGTCTTTGTTTCGGGCGCTCTTTCCGGCTCGGGCCCACCATTCAGGCGCGCCTCGATCCGGGCAATTTCATCGTCGGGACTTGAGAAAATGTGCACGTCAGCTGCGGTCTGCGTTTCCTTAACGTCTTCGGCCATAGGGGCTTCGTCAGTGCTTTCGCGTGACGTTTCGTGGTGGAACTGAAGCTGGACGCCATTGTCTTCGTCCGGATCCTCATTTGCTGGGCCTGTATCAATCAAGGCAATCTGGCTCAGGCGGAGTGTATTGCGCCCCATTTCCTCGGATTCCTCGGGCTGCGGGGGTCGGGTGTAAACGATGCGATCAGGGCGATGCACGGCCTGATCCTCGCTGCCATCGGGCTCAAATTCGTCATCGTTGGCAGTTTCGCTAACAGCAGCTTCCAACTCGGCAATGCGCTCCTCCAACGACCGGCCCGCAATCCGAATGGCTGCGTTCGATTCGATCCGCTGAGAGTCGGTCAGCACCAAAGCGCCCGGCCCTTCGGGCACTTTCGGACGCTCGTTTCTTGGGAGCTCGTCTGAAACAAGCCGTCTGACCGAGGACAGAACGTCCTCAAGCTTTGTATCCGGTGCGGATTTTGCCATTTTTTATGTCTACTCTACTGCCGTCTTGATAACCTAACGGCACAGCCAGCATTCGACAAGTTCATCCAAGCGGGATGTTGAAGTTATCCACTACTCTTTTCCGATAGCGCGCAGCACGCGATCCAGCTTTTTGCCCTGAGGGCTGACCAGATGGCCCGGGGCATCCTTGACCGCATTGTAATAGGCGGCGGGGTCATAAATGGGGACGTTCAGCCCTAGACGTTCAGCCGTAAGATACCCCATGGAATCAAGAACTTCATAGACGGCGATCACACGATCTACTTCGGCAGAAACACGGTCGGTTTGAGCATCGAGAAGCTCTTGTTCCTGATCCAGCACTTCAAGCGTTGTGCGCGCACCCAATTGCAGCTCTTCGCGCACACCGGCAAGGGCAAGCTGTGCCGCCCGCACCTGACGGTCGGATGCGTCGATACTTGCTATAGCAACCGCAAGATTGGCATAGGCATTGCCCACCTGCTGATCGACCAAAAGCCCGGTGGAATAAAGGTTTGCCCGCGTCTGATCGCGTTGTGCCTGCGCTTTGCGTGTCGCCGAAGCGATGGAGCCACCGTTATAGATCGGGCCGCTTAGCTGCAGACCGATACTGCTGCTGTCGTCGCCGTCATCGTCAATTGATACTCGTCCGGTGGCGTCAAGGGTCGGATAGTTCGCTCGCGCGGCCTGAACCACAAAAAGCTCGGCAGCCTTCACCTGATGCTGGACCTGCAGGACTTGCGGGTTTTGCTGGCGCGCAATGGCGCGCGCGTCGTTCTCGGTACGCGGAATGGTCGGCAGGCGCGACGGTGCCAGCAATCTGCCGGGGTAACGCCCAACCACCGCTTTGAACTGCTCTTTTGCCCGCTCCAGACCACCTTGTTCCGCTGCCAGGCCACTGCGCGCGGCAGCAAGGCGTGCTTCGGCCAGTGAAACGTCTGTACGCGTAACTTCTCCTACTTCGAACCGGTCGCGCGTGGCGCGCAACTGTTCCGTCAGAAGTCGGACGTTGTTTTGGCGCAGGCTGACGAAGGATTCCGCGCGGCGCACACCAAAGTAGGATTGTACCGTATTGAACAAAACGGTGTTTTCAACATCAACTAATGCAGCGCGCGTTGCCAGCACCTGTTCTTTTGCGGCATCGATACCGAATTGCGATCGGCCAAAATCATAAAGCAGCATCGAGGCGTTCAGCGACAGCGAAAGTGAGACGTTATCGCCCACCGTCGGATCGGTGTAATTGGCCGCCGCCGCGTAGGACAGCACCGGACGCAGGGCTGTTACCGCCTGCGCGACATCTTCGTCAGCCGCACGCAGCACGGCACGGTTCTGCGCGATCAGGCCGCTGGATTTGTAGGCCGTGACCAACGCGTCTGTCAGCGTTTCGGATGCTGCAGGGACCGCAGAGAGCAATAGAGCCGCCAAAACGCCCGTTGCCTTGTATTTCAATCCCATAGCCATACCTCTGCCATCTAGGATGCCAATCGTTATCAAAGTGTAAACGCGCGCCTTGCCTCGAACCCGGGGATAACCGGCGCGCCAGCGTTAAAAGCAAAGCGCCACGACACCTCGCCATCAATCATATAGCCAACCCGCACGCTTCCCAGCGCACCTTCGGCAAATATCGCCACGATCCGACCGCCGTCTTTAAGCTGGGATGTCAGCGCGTCGGGAATGTGCTCGACCGCCCCCTGAATCATGATCACATCGTAGGGACCATGTTTTGCAGCTCCTTCGGTCAACGTGCCCTGTACGGCTGCTGCGTTGTCGATTCCGGCTTCGGCCAGCAGATTGCCAGCCGCTGCGGCGCGATCTTCATCTTCTTCTAACGCGATCACTGCTTCGCCCAGACGGCCCGCGAGCGCCGATGAATACCCAAGCCCAGCGCCGACATCGAGCACCATTTCGTCGGCATGAATGTCGGCCGCTTCCAGCATCTTGGCCATGGTGCGCGGATCAAGCACCACGCGCCCGCCGCCCAGATCGATATGCGCGTCGGCATAGGCTGCATCACGTTTGTCGACAGGCACGAAATCCTCGCGCGCGACGTTCAGCATCGCATCAATGATCGGGAACTTGGTCACATCCGACGGGCGCACCTGAGTGTCGACCATGGTTGTCCGGCGCCGCGCAAAATCAGTCATCAGCTAAACTCTTTCGTTCAGATACCCATACACGGTTCAACCATAGATAATGGTGTCCGGCAAGCGTTACCCATTGAACCCTACGCTTACGTTACCTTAAGGCCCCTTGTGCCTTAAGGCTTTGGTATTTTTCCTCTTCCCACCACCACCAGTCGATGCCGCGGTCATAGGCAGGTTTTTGGTCGGGCTTGCCGAAGACATCCCAATAAGCAAGCCAATGGGTGCCCTTGAACCAGTTTGGAGCCCAGATGATCTTGTCACGCAGCACGCGATCCAACGCCTGAACACGCGTTGTGATCGCTTCGCGGTCTTCGGCTTGAATGATTTGCTCGATCAGCGCATCGACCACCGGGTCCTTGACACCCGAGAGGTTGAAAGTTCCGGGACTGTCTGCGCTGTCAGAGGAGAAGAGCGTGTTCAACTCGCCCGAGGGGCTGAGCGGCAATGCAAAACGGGCGACAAGCACATCGTAGTCAAAGTCTTCCTGCCGCTGCTCCATCTCGGCAGAGTCGATCAGCTCGAAGCTGGACTCGATGCCGATCGTCTTCAGGTTTTCGACAAACGGCAGGATGATCCGTTCAAATGCCGGGCCGTCTTCCAAAAACTCGACGCTCAACACCCGTCCGTCAGCGTTGCGCCGCTTGCCGTCATCGCCGATGGTCCAGCCTGCCTCGTCCAAAAGAGCAATGGCTTGGCGGAGCAGTCTGCGGTCAGTTTTGCGCGGTGTGCTGACCGGCGGAGAATAGGCGGGTTCGGTAAAGACGGTTTCGGGCAGTTGATCGCGAAAAGGCTCTAACACGGCCAATTCATCGCCTTCCAGCATGCCTTCTGCTTGCAGGTTCGAGTTTTCCCAAAAGCTGTCAGTGCGGTTGTAAAGGCCGTAAAACAGCGTCTCGTTCGACCATTCGAAATTGAACATCATCGAGATCGCCTCGCGCACGCGGCGGTCGCTGAACTTGTCGCGGCGCAGGTTGAACCAAAAGCCCTGCGCGCCCGACGAGCGGTCATCGGGGATCGTCTCGCGGATCACCCAGCCTTTGTCGAGCGCTGGAAAGTCATAGCCCGTGGCCCAGATCGCCGAGAAGTTTTCTTCGTGGAAAAGATACACACCGCTTTTCAGCGCCTCGAAGGCCGCCGTGCTGTCGGCGAAATATTCGTAGCGCAGGCAATCAAAGTTATCGCGACCGATGTTCACGTTCACCTGCGCGCCCCAGTAATTCTCGTTGCGGCAGTACGTGATCGAGCGGCCCACGTCGACGTCACTGGCGACATAGGGGCCCGATCCCAAGGGTGGCTCCAGCGTGGATTTGGTGAAATCAACGGTCTCGTAGTAATGCTCGGGCAGGATATCGACCTCGCCCACCGTCGCGATCAGATCGCGGGTCGAGGCGTCTTCGGCAAAGGTCACCTTCACTTCACGGTCTGACAAGGCTTCGGCGCTTTCAACGTCTTTAAGCGCGATCTGAAAGTTTGGTGCGCCTTCTTCTTTCAGGATGTCGAGCGTGAAGACCACGTCGTCTGCGGTCAGCGGTTCTCCGTCGGCAAAGGCTGTGTCTGGCCGAAGTGTGTAGATGACCCACGAGCGATCTTCGGGAAATTCGATTTTCTCAGCCAGAAGGCCATACACCGCGTCAGGTTCATCAAAGGCCCGTACCATCAGCGTGTCATAAACGCGGGTCATGCCCTGTGCTGGCTCTCCTGACAGAATGAAAGGGTTCAGGCTGTCAAAGGTGCGCGATGCGCCTGTGCCGCGAAAGCTCATCGTGCCACCCTTTGGCGCATCAGGGTTCGCGTAGTCAAAATGCGGGAAATCGGCTGGGTATTTCAGCTCTCCGAAAGCCGAAATGCCATGACTGGTTATCGTCTGCGCGTGATTTTCAGCAAAACCCGGTGCGGCGGTTAAAAGTGCCGCTGCCATAAAGGGGGCGTGAAGCCTGACGTTCATAAATGTCCTCCGATGTTGTTGGTAAAAAGGCTAGCACGCATTGGACTTAGGGCAAATCGCCTTTCCCTTACTGCGCGTGAGTGTGATAGCATTAGGCCATGAGCCTTCGCTTCTTTTCCGACCGCAATCGTCCCGTTCACCTTGGCCCCTACCCGCTTGAGCGCCTGCGCCGTCAAAGCGCGCCCGAATTGGACGGGTTGCCTGCACCCGCACCGTTGAGCTTTTTGCGCCCCGAAGCACCTGAGAACATCGTCAACGCGATGGCCGATTATCAGGCGATGATGGACGCGATCCGCGACGGATTGGTCAATAAGGCAGTGGCAGAATGTCCGGGCGACCTGCTGGAGCGGGCCAATCACGTGAAGGCATTTGGATACTTCGCCGATGCCTCGATGGTGGGGACGTGTTTGCTGCCATCTGAGGCCGCTTTGGATGCACCCTGGCGCAATCCGGGCATTGACGCTTTGGCGCATGATCTGAGGACCAAGCAGACCAAAACGCTGGCTTCGGGCATTGACCAGATCATGGCGGGGCTGAAAGAGGCGATTGAGGCTCCTCCGGCCACCATCGAGGCGCACAGCCATGCGGCGGTCTTTCTTTACGCGATGCCGCGTGACCCGACGCCAGACGAGGCAGGCTGTGACTGGCTGCACCACGCGCAGGCCCACCGTGCAGCACTGCGGGCGACCGAAACGGCGGTGGTTTTGGCGAATTACCTGCGGCTTTTGGGCTTTGACGCAAAGGCACACACGGCCACATCTTCGGATGTGGACCTGCACCGGTTGACTGTTGAAGCCGGGCTGGCCGTGCCCGAAGGTGGACGCTTGGTGAACCCCTACCTTGGCGACCGCTTTGGCGTTGCCGCTCTGACCACCACGTTCGAGATGGCGCCCGACAGGCCACTGTCACGCCAACAACCGCTTTTCGGCACCAAGGGACCTGCGTGGTGGGCCGGTTATCGCACCCAGAAAAACGCGCTGAACGTCGATCCCTTCAAGGGCCGCCGCTTTGCCGACGGGCCGCATCCGTTTGAGACTTTGAAGCGTGTTACCGATCCGACCACGTTTATCGACGAGCCACGCGTCCCACGCGTGCCCAAGCGCACCGACATGTTCGCGCGCGCGCAGTTCGGCGACATGGGCAAACGTCTGCAGGATGGGGCGAAGGGGGGGCATTACGCCAGAAAGTCAGCTCCTTCGATGGCGCAACGCTCCATGCTTGGCGCTTTCGTTTTGCTGCAAGACGGAGAAAGCGCCGACGGCCCGCGTCCGGCTGATCCGCAGCGCAACGCGCTCAACATCAAGGCCGCCGCTTATTTCTTGGGCGTCGACGCCGTGGGCCTGAGCCGCTGCCCCAAGTGGACATGGTACAGCCATGACGCCACTGGCGCGCCAATTGATCCGCCGCATGATCAGGCGATCTCTATGATCGTCGATCAGGGCTTTGAGACGATGGAGGGTGCCAGCGGCGACGACTGGATCAGCGTGGCGCAATCCATGCGCGCCTATCTGCGGTTTTCTCTGCTAGGCGGCGTGATCGCGCGCCAGATCCGCAACCTTGGCTACAAGGCCAAAGCACACAGCGTAATGGATGGCGAGGTACTGCAACCGCCGCTTTTGCTGCTGTCGGGTCTGGGAGAGGTCAGCCGCATTGGCGAGGTGATCCTGAACCCGTTCCTTGGGCCCCGGCTGAAATCCGGCGTCGTGACCACCGACATGCCATTAGCGCATGACTTGCCTATTGATTTTGGCCTGCAGTCGTTTTGTGAGGCGTGCAACAAATGCGCGCGCGAATGCCCTTCGGGCGCGATCACCGCCGGACCAAAGACGATGTTCAACGGCTATGAGATTTGGAAATCCGACAGCCAGAAATGCGCAACCTATCGGATTACCACTGAAGGTGGGGCGATGTGCGGGCGTTGCATGAAGACCTGCCCTTGGAATTTGGAGGGGCTGTTTGCCGAGAAACCGTTCCGCTGGGCGGCGATGAAAGTGCCAAAGCTTGCGCCCGCGCTGGCCGCCCTTGACGACAGGCTTGGGAATGGATCGCTGAACCCCGTCAAAAAGTGGTGGTGGGATCTGGAGCTGGAAGAAGACGGCGGCTATCGCCCTTCGCCACACCAAGTGAACGCGCGCGATCTGCAGCCCGAGTTGAAGCTGGTGCCAGAGGAACAGACGTTGGCGGTCTACCCTGCCCCCCTGGTGCCGCCGCCCTGGCCCTATCCTTTTCCGATGGACCGTGAGGCCGGGATTGCGGCGCACAAGGCGATGTTGTCACCGCAAGAGTACCGCGCGCGACTGGCCCGTGGTGAAACCGACAGGCTGGCGCATCGTGTGGCCGATCATTCGGAAAGCCCTGTTTTGCAGGTAACCGTCTCGAAGGCCGAGGCGATGAGCGCGGATGTCACCAAGTTTGAGTTTCGCGCACCGGGTGGAGGCGAATTGCCCCCATGGACAGCAGGCGCGCATCTGGACATCGTGGTCGCACCCGAGTTTCTGCGGCAGTATTCGATGTCGGGCGATCCCGCGGACCGGTCCGTCTATCAGATTGGCGTTCTGCGCGAAGACGCAGGCCGTGGTGGTTCGCTTTTGATGCACCGGATTTTCACCGAAGGGCGTCGGGTTTTTCTGGCCAAACCGATTAACCACTTCCCCTTGATCGAAGACGCGGCACGCACGTTGCTGATGGGGGGTGGTATCGGGGTCACGCCAATGATCGCGATGGCCCACCGGTTGCACGCGCTTGGCGCAGATTTCGCGCTGCACTATTCCATCCCATCGCGCGCGAAGGCGGGTTTTCTCGACGATCTTGAGACGTTTGCGTGGACGGACAAGGTGCACCTCCATGTCTCGGACGAGGGCTCACGTGCCAATTTCAATGCGCTGCTTGGGGGGTATCAGGACGGCTGGCATGTCTATACCTGCGGACCCGATCGGTTTATGAGCGCTGTTCTGGAAGCTGCCGAGCGTCAAGGTTATCCTGAAGAGGCACAACACCTTGAGTACTTTTCGGTCCCTGATGCGCCTGAGTATGAAAACCACGACTTCACCCTGCGCCTTGCAAAATCCGGGCGCGATCTGGTGGTGCCTGCCGATAAAACCGCCACGGATGTTTTGGCCGAAAATGGCATACACGTAGATGTCAAATGCTCGGACGGGCTTTGCGGTGTGTGCAAATGCGGCTTGATCTCGGGCGGCGTGGAACACCGCGATTTTGTACTGTCGAAGGCAGAGCGCAAAGACGCAATTATCCTCTGTCAGTCGCGGGCAGCCGATAAGGATGGTGTGGTTGAGATTGATCTCTGATCAGGCCGAGCGCGCTTTCAGCTCGTTTGCCTGAGCATCCTTGGCCAGGATTTTGTACAAAAGCTCGGCCATGCCTTGCGCGTCTGTCTTTTGGTAAATCGAGCGCAAGTGAGACCGAACAGTTGCCTCGGAAGTGCCCAATTCTTCGACCACGCCTTTGACCGAAAGTCCTTTCGACAACATCAGGCACACGCGAAATTCCGCACGGCTGAGGTTCGCAGGATTGGCCATGCTCAGGATCGGATCCAGGAAAACCGATTTTTGGGCCGCAGCAGTTGCGGGGCGTCTGCGCCCACCCATCAAGGTCTCGGTGACCAGGCCTTTCTTGCGTCCAGCCCAGGACCGTACAATCGTTGGTGTCAGCGCTTCGAATTCCAGCTTCTCGCTGTACTGCAGATGCTCTTCAAAATGGAACTCAACGTAATCGCGGTTCTGCGCGCCACCCAATGAGATGACAACGATCTCGCTTATCTCACGCGACATTTTCCAGTTGGTCAGCATTTGAGTGCCCGACCAGGCCGCATCATCCAAAAGATCTGTCAGGAACCAAACCGTCGCAGGCTTGGCCTTTTTATACATGTACCCCATAGCATCGCGCGCCAGCGGGCGCTGAAGTGTCGGAAGATCTTCTGCACGTGATTTGCTATCGAACACAGCAACGGTTCTTGGAAGATGTTCGCCACGGTGATGCCGGGCAATGGCCGCTGCAGACGCACCGCATCCGTTCGCCAACGCACCCAGCGTCTCGGCAAGCGCCATAGATCCATGCAGTCCGCCACACCACCCGGCGATGCCATCAAGCATCTTCAAATCTGTGCTGCGAATTGCCGTACTGGCCAACTGATCTATACTCACACTCAAATTCGGCTCCCACGCTCCGGAGGATACACCTCCGGCCCAGCCGCTCAATTAAACAATTTGCCTGTCGCCCTGCAACTAAAAGACTGCAAAGAGGCCTTAAGAGTCAAGCGGTTCGGGAATATCCATTCCCACAGCTGACACGTGACGCAGCGAATGTTCGCAAAAATGCAACAATAAGGGCTGCCAAACCCCTATTGTTCAGTCCTTAAAATGGCTGGCTTTACCCGCCGAAGGTATTCACCCAGCGAATCGCGATCGGTCCAAGGATCAGCAAGAACAGCGCTGGCAACATCAGCGATGCCATCACACCGGACATTTTGACCGGCAGCTTGTTGGCCATCTCCTGCGCCTTAAGCTCGCGAGTGATCCGCATTTCTGTTGCATAGGTGGTCAACGCGTCTGAAACGCTTGTCCCAAACTGAATGGATTGCAGGATCACACCCGCAAAGGAAGTCACCTCGTCCACATTGGTGCGGCGCGCCATGTCCAGCATGGCCTTCTCGCGATCACCACCGGCCGAAACCTCTAGCTGCACCAGACGAAACTCCTGGCTGATCGCAGGCGCTGTGATTTCCATCTCGTTTGAAACGCGCGTCATGGCCGCATCAAAGCCAAGACCTGCTTCAACCGCAACAACCATCAGATCCAGCGCATTTGGAAAGGTTTCAGATATTTCCAGCTGGCGTTCATCCACTTTGGCACGCAACCAGAGCGAAGGCATGACATATCCAAAGAGCAAAAGCGCGGTCAGGATGTAGTACGTCACCAAACGGCTTTGACCGTCGATCATATCGCCCAGCGCTTCGGGCAGCGGCAAAAGCGTCGCCTGACGCATCACCAAAAGCAGCAGGTAAATGGCGGGCAGACCCAGCGCCATGGCAATGCGCACCGTGTAGAATTTGGCGACCGCGTTGCTGCCCACGATACCAGCGTTCAAAAGCTGCCGCCTGATCTGGGTGCGTTTCTCGCGGTTTTGCGGCATCAGGGCTTTCATGAAGCCCTTTGGGTCTACGTCCGCGTTGTTCAGAATACCCGCTTCAAACGAGCTTTTGCGCGTTACGCTTTTGCCGTTGTGATACCGACGACCGACCGGGTTTTGCGCGATGAGACCGCCGAAAAATCCATAGACGATCAACAAGGTGCCGATGAAAATCCCCATGACCACAAGGGCCCCTGCGTTTCCAACGCCACCGATGAAGGCTGTAATTTGTTCAAACACTGGTTAACCCTCCCTCAGAACCGGAAATTGACGAGCTTGCGCAAAACAAGCGCGTTCAGAACCGTCAGGACAACAATTGCAATTCCCAAGGGAACGGCTTCGGGTTCATTGGCAATTGATCCGTAGTAGCTTGGCGTCAGCACCTGCATCGCCACAAAGATCAAAATTGGAATAAAGCTTAGGAAGGCTGCGGTCAGGCGTCCTTCTGCCGTCAGCGCCTTGATCTTTTTGCGCATGTTCAGACGGTCACGGATGGTGCGAGAAAGCACATTCAAAACACGTGCCAGATCACCGCCGGTGCCGTGCTGGATGGCAATCGCGGTGGACAGGTAATGTACGTCTTCCTGATCAATCCGGTACGAGAAATCACGGAATGCTTCGGTCAGATCGTCACCAAAGCTGACCTGATCGACAACAATGCCAAACTCTGAACCGACCGGGTCGGCCATTTCGTTGGCGACCGAGTTCAATGTGGTGTTCAGCGGATGACCTACTTTCAGGCCCCGGGCCATAAGGTCAAGCGCGTCTGGCAATTGCTGGACAAGCTTCTGCATCCGCTCACCACGCTTTGCACGCACCTGAAGAATTGGCAGGAACAGGCCGATAATAAAGGCAAATACCAGCGCATTGATTGCACTCGTCAACTGCGAACAGACGATAAAGATCGCAACCGTCGCCGCAAAACACGTCATCAGGAACGCACCGGGCGCCATTGTGATGCCCGCTTGGCGCAGAACGACAGGCAGGTCACCGACAAACGGCAGACGCTCGACAAAGCTTTTCTTTTCCGTCGGCTTGAGGATTTTCAGAATTTCTTCTGTCGTCGCGCCTTTTTGGATAAGCTGCATGCGCCGGCTTTTCGCCTGTTCGGCATTGGCGCTGCGTGACAGCAATTGGCGCAGGCCTTCCAGGGCAATGAGTACGCCCACAAAGGCGCCAATATAGACCACAAACTGCATGTCTATATTGCGCAGGGCTTCCAGGATCTGTTCCATTGTTTATTTCCCCCGTGCCAAAAAGCTGGTCTCGGAAAGATCAACACCGGCTGCCTTGAGTTGCTCGGCGCACTTCGGACGCATGCCGGTTGCAGTGAACTCGCCCTGAACCTCGCCTTTTTCGTTCACGCCGGTTTTGCGGAAAACGAAAATGTCCTGCATGGTGATCGTATCACCTTCCATGCCAGTGATCTCTGACACGCTCATGACCTTGCGGTTACCATCAGACAAACGGTTCAGCTGGACGATAAAGTGGATACCAGAGGCAATCTGCGATCGGATCGCTGAGAGCGGCAAATCAAGACCCATCATTGAAACCATCTGCTCCAGACGGCCCAATGCGTCACGTGCGGTGTTGGCGTGAACCGTTGTCATCGAGCCGTCGTGGCCGGTGTTCATCGCCTGCAACATGTCGAAGGTCTCAGCGCCACGCACCTCGCCCACAATGATGCGGTCCGGGCGCATCCGCAGCGCGTTACGAACCAATTCGCGCTGGCTGATGGCACCTGTACCATTGGCGCTTGGTGGCCGTGTCTCAAGCCGGACCGTGTGATCCTGCTGCAGTTGAAGTTCGGCTGCGTCTTCGATGCTGACGATCCGCTCAAGGTCGTTGATCGAGCGTGACATCGCGTTCAAAAGCGTTGTCTTACCGGAACCTGTACCACCCGAGATCAGGATATTCATCCGCGCCGCAACCAGCGCCTGAAGAAGCGCCGAGGCTTCTTGTGACAGTGAACCAAGCTCGATCATCTTGTCGAGCAGGATGGGCTTTTTCGAGAATTTACGAATGGAGAGACTTGGACCATCGATGGCACAGGGGCGAATGATGGCATTCACCCGGCTGCCGTCGGGCAAGCGCGCGTCAACCCAAGGCTGGCTTTCGTCGACCCGGCGGCCAATGTTGGCAACGATCTTGTCGATGATCCGCAGCAAGTGACGCTCGTCGCGGAAGCGGACGTTTGATTTCTCCAGCACACCGTAGCGTTCGATGTAAACACTATCGTGGCCGTTGACCAAAATATCGTTGATCGTCGGGTCTTCAAGCAGGGGTTCAAGCGGGCCATAGCCCAGAACCTCGTGCATCAGTTCATCGACGATGGCTTTGAAGTCTTCGGTGCGCATCGGGCGCTTTTCTTCTGCCAGAACCGCCTGGGCAAGGTTGGCCACCTCGCGGCGCAACTCTTCGGTCTGGACCTTGTCGATCACCGACAGGTTCAGTCGCTCAAGCAGGGCCTCGTGCAGCCGGCTTTTCAACTCAAGACGGTCGGTAAGTTCTTTATCTTGCTTTGTCAGAGACTTAAGCGCCGAAGAAGTCACCCTCTGAGCCGCTTCCATGCCAACAGCGGCATCGCCATTGACCACCGGCGCAGGTGCCTTCTCGTCGCTCTTTCCAAATGATTTGAACATGGTTTAGTCTCCTACTGTACGCGTGCGACCGCTTTGTCTTTGGGCAGCTCTGTCATGATTGCTTTGGCAAGGCCTGCAATCCCTTTTGACAGATCTGACCGTCCTGCCACTTCCGAGACAGGTTTACCGAAATCGACAGCTTCACGCGCCGCCTTTTCGTCGTGAGCGATCCAATGGTTAAACTTTACATCCAGCGCTTTGGCTGCTTCGCGATGATGCTCACGAAGCATCATCGGTTTCTTCTCATGGTTCACAATAATCTCAATGGGCAGTTGTGCATTGTCGGCCAGGACGAACTCCATCAGGCGACGCGACGCACGCACTGCGGGCACGGTCATGTCGGTGACGATCAAAAGCTTGTCGGCATCTTCCAGCACGGGCTCGATCCACCCAACCAAGGCGCGCGGCATATCGATAACAATATAGTCGAACATTGATTTTAGCGTCGCGACCAGAACCTGCACCTGATTGGCTTCAAGCGCGTCAAGCGGGGCAAATTTCTGAGGTGCGGCTAAAACGGCCAGACCGGAAGGAAGACGCACCAAAGACTGTTCAACCCAATGGACGTCCGGCAAGAAGTTCTCGACCGCCAGTTGCAACAAACCTTCCTGTTCATCCAAGTCCAGAAAGTCCCCAACAGTTCCGAACTGGAGGTCGAGATCCACAACAACAACCTTGTTGGCTGCTTCCTTTTTGAAAGTACCTTTGCGATCCAGAAGCTGATCGGCCAGGTTCACAGCCACGGTTGTCGATCCAATGCCACCGCGCGCCTGCTGAACGGCAATGACTTTGCCCAATGACGCCGCATTGGCGTATTTTTCTTCCAGCGCTGCGCGCTTTTTGGCCAACCAAGAATTGACCTGCTCCAACAGCTCATCGTTTGCCGCCGGATAGGGCAGAACATCATCGACCCCGGCACGGGTCAGCGCCCGCGCCTTGGACAAAGGCAAATCCCCATCAGTCAGGGCAAGATAGACGGTGTCCTCCTTGCGCTGCTCGGTCAGATGTTCGATGGCGGTCAGGTCTGCCGCGTTTGACGGATCGGTGGCGAAAATGACGATGTCGTGGTTGGCCGCCATCTCGACAGCCGTGCCGTTCAGCTTGGACACGCTGGCGTCTTCGCGATCAATGCGAACGTCTTCCAGCCCGTCCAGCGCCTTTCCAACAGAGTCGGAAATGTCTTTGTCGGCAGAAATAAGAAGAATTGAATTACTCATACTGATTGTCCCCTTTGACCCGATCAACCACCATTTCCGACGTTCAGGTCTTCCGCTGGAAGCGAGACCGAAATATCAGGAAATGGGATACTGTTGGGAATAGAATTACTCGTACCAGTCGCTTGTCCGGCCAATGCGGAAAGCGGCGAAATGAACGTAAACAAGAAGTCCTCGTCAGCGCTTGTAAAATTGCCATCACTGTTTGAATCTGTTCCAAGCTCTGCCGTGATCATCGGCACGTAAGGCCCGCCCAAAAACCCCAGTCGTTGATCATAGTCGTACCGGATCAGAACGTTCTCTCGTGCCGCGTTATTCGGCATCAAAGGCGCAATAGAAGCCCAAATCTCATCCGCCGTGGCCGCAGCAGCAGCGCGGGCGGGATCGGGATTTGACAACAGACACTGCCTTGACACGGCAAGACACAGACCGGGCTGTTCGCGACAAAGCGTGCCTGCCGGAAATGTACCGTCGTTTGGATCAGACCGTGAATGAAACTCGGGCACATCGGCACAAACGGTCGTGCGCACCGAGGCAATACGCACCGCGCGCTGCATGGCTTTCTCGGCAACCACCCAGTTGTAGCCCAGTCGTCCAAAGTCGAGAACCGCAAACAGGATCAGCAGGAACAAAGCGATGCACAGGGCAAATTCAACCAGTGTCGTGCCTGCTTCGGAACGAACGAACCATCTGAAAGGTCTGAATGCTTTTTGACGATCAATCATATCCATCACACTCCAAACACACGCGATTCATCAATGATTGTCGGCGTGATGGGCGGCAGGAGAGGCTGGCCATTAAACTCAAGGATTGCGCCAAGAGGCAAGGTGATCGAGATGTTTGCAGTCACCGTAACGATAGGGATGTTCGCCTGACGGTATTCGCCCGGCTCGACAATGCAGCGCACCAGAACGGCCACACTGGTCAGAGAGACGTTATTGGGCAGCACATCGGATTCGTTGTACATCGTACGTTCAACGATCCCTTCGGCAATGGTTGTGCTTCCAGCGAAAGTGACCGTCCCGTTGTTTGGTGTTGCAGGTTCTGTCACGCAAATATCTGCCTCGGCCACGCGTGCTAGGTACCGCGCGGCATCCCGCACCCCGACGATTGCACCCTGATAAGAGAAAAAGATCCGCGAAAACTCTACGACCACAAAGAATGACAGCAAAAAGAGCGGCAGGAAAACCGAGAACTCCACCAGCGCCACGCCACTTTCATCGCGGCGAAATCGCTTCAGGATATTTGGGATACGATGCATGACCAGTTACCGATACAGCTGAACAAGGTTACGGAATCTGCCGTTTGCGAACGACGGATCACCCGTCTGCAGTGCACCGCTAATGATCTCGACTTCGATGTCAAAATCACTTCCTGTCGTCACACCGCCAGCCACACTTGGCAGGAACACTTCGACAAACCATGTGGCAGCTCCTTCACCAGAACGCCCGCGCAGTTCGTCTTCTTCAGCGACACAATCAACGACCGCTGCAACGACCGTACGACGACGCGGGTTCAGCGACGGCTCTGGCGCGCAATGCGGCAGGCTGGTGCTGTCTCTTTCCAGCGCAAGCGTGCCGTCGGGGTTCAAGTAGTCGGTGATCAGGTCCTGCGGATCAGGAACTACGATATCGTCCAAGGTGACCGGGTCCTGCACGGTGGTGGTGCGCTGCGGGCGGGTGAAATCAACCTCCCCGATCTCTTGATTGTATGCGGCGTCCGGATCATCAAAGTACGCAGCAGCAACTTCTGCATTGTAATAGTGCCAGCGCCAGGCATCGTTCAGAACGATGGGGAAATCCAAGTATTCACTGCGCCGTGGCAAAGCGGGACGGACCTCGTTGCCATCGCCGTCAAAGTCTGCAGGCAACATCGGGCGGAACGGATCATCGACGTGATAGCCGCCCTGCACTTCTTCCGGGGTGACCACACCGATGCTATCGCCGTCAATTGAATAGTTGTTCTCGACATAAAGAATGCGGCCTTGCGACCAGTCGCCGTCGCCAAAGCGTGGAATAGCCGGGTTCCCGGTTCCGTTGCCACCGCCATAAAGAAGGCATCCGGCATTGCCGGTGACCAGCGAGTCGTCAAAGCAATCGTCCATCGGGAAATCGGTGGTGACGTCATTTGTGCTGGCTCCACCAGGAGCACATGTATCGCCCTCAAGATAGCGCTTTGTCACAACTGGAGCCGGGCGAAAACGCGGGTCGCTTTGTTCTTGAGTGAGCGAGGCGTTGTACATGTCGAATTTGGTGTTGAGCGTCGCTGACGTGTATCCGTCGCCATTGCCAGTCAAGAAATTCAGAATGCCATTTTCAAAACACAGCGTCACAGCAGACTCTGCACCGATCAGGCAACTGTAAAGATCTGCGCCAGATTCTTCAGCGCAAGGGCTGGCGGGGTCCGTCTTGACGTCGTCAGGTGTCATGTTGACCACATCAAGGAAGCCAAAGTTGCCGGGGCCCCAATCATTCTGGCCACCTGCGCGGAGCAAAACGGACTCTCCAAGGTGATTGTTCGGATCCCAAATCGGGCTTCCCGCGTCAGCATCAACCTGCTGCTGCGGAGGCATACAAAAGAAAATCGGTGCGATATCGCAAGCAAGGCTGGTGTACCCTGCGGTGGCCTCGGCCGCGACCGCCTCGCTTGGCAGCGGATCGCTACTGAACAGGCTCAGAACGTTTGCGAACTGCCATTCAACGTCAACCGGATCAACGCGGATACGCACAAACCGCGCTTGCGCATCACCTGGGTTCAATGCCTCTGCCGCATCGTACGAAACCGGCGTCGGCCAGGCAGATTCGTCGTCAGGCAAGGTCTCGTAAAACTCAAGTGGCAGAAGATCAGCAAGGCCTTCCAAAGTGTCGTCGTCAGTACTGGTCGTGAACCGGGTCGAGTCGGCGATCAGCTCATCAGCTGCGCGTCGAGCGCGGGAGATCGCTCCGGGCAATCCGTCAAGTTCGCCTGCTGCGGCCAGGGCCACATTGTCTGCAAACGACTGAAGATCGGTCTGTGTAGAGGCGCGGCGACCAACGTCGAAGGACAGGGCGGCGACCAGAAATATCGCTGCGGCGCAAAGGGCGAAAAACACCAGCAAAGCGCCATCTTCTTCGCGTCTGAACCTATTGAAATCCAACATCACAACTTCCCCCACTCTTCGACTAGTAAAAGGCTCAGAACATGCCGGCCCCTTTTCAGAGGCCAGCCAAACGAGACGATCAGTTGGTTTCCCTGTCTTCGTTTTCCTGAACTTCGACCTTTTGAATATTCGTGCCCGCACGGCGTACGGTAACGGTGCGCTTCGGTCCCTCTTCGGTCGGTGACTTTTCACGGATGATGTCCGACAGACGGATCGATTCCAGCGGTTCATCGACAACAGCGTCTAGCGTGCGCAGCGACAGGCTCAACGTGCCGGCCTTTTGTGCCAGCGCCAGTTTCTGGCCTTGCTCTGGTGTCACCTCGACTGTGACGGTTTTGGCAACGGCAGCTTGTTCGTTCTGCTCATCCGCCTTTTGGTCAACACCAATGATACGAATGTTCTGCAGGATCGTAACAGCGCGCAAACTGGCGCCGCGCCCCTGAGTCAGAAGAATGTCAACCGTATCCCCTGGGGTTACAAATCCGCCCACAGATGTTTGCGCATTCACGTTGATCGCCATGGCCCGCGTGTTTTTACCCAAAGTCTGAACGATGGTGACTTTTTCCCCAAATTCAGAAACTTTGTTGGTCAGAACCAGTTCACCTTGTGCCATCGCACGTTTCGCGCGGCGCGGCTCTTGGCCACCTTGAGGTGAAAGCTTTGAAAAATCTTCATATGTTCCGGGTGGGACCGCATCCACGGGCCACTGAATTGTTGTCAGTTTGTAAGCTTCAATCGTTGAGCCAAACGGAATGTCCTGGCCTGCGACAACGACACTGACCAACCTGGGCTCGTTCGGATCGATAGAGGCGGTTGCCGGCTGCACCTGCAAAAGCTCTCGCGATGCATAGACCGATGCGCCTGCCAAGGCTATTCCGACCATAGTTACCATGAGTGAACGCATACGCATTTCGAAATCTCCTTGATATAAGAACCAGCCCGTCCTGCGGGCTGGGGTGCTTGCGCCGATTAAAACGCGCTTGCGGTTTCTTGCAGAGTTGTGCCGACAGCGGTGCCAAGGCCAGTTACGGCCGCAGCTCCGACAATGATCACAACTAGCAGTGCCACACCATATTCAATCAGCGTGGCACCACTGATTTCAGTCAAAAAGCGTTTGGAAGAACGCCAGATCAACGAGTTTTTCATAACAATTCCCCCAAACACTGTTTTGATTAACGCTGCGACAGCGTTGCTTCGCCAACACCCATTGTGGCGTCAGTCTGGTTGGCAAGGCTGATCAGAAATCCACCACCAACAACGATTGCAAGGATTACGGCTACACCGTACTCGACCAAGGTCGCACCGGATTCGCTCTTTTTAAACAGTTTAAACATCACATTTCTCACTTTCGATGAACTAGGTTTCGTCTATCAGGCGTCGCAAGCCGCGCTGCCGATTTGTGCTACGTCACCGGTGACGTCACAGGCATCGCTGAGGTTCGTGTTTACACCACCTGCAAGCGTGATCAGTGCAGTGCCACCAACGATAATCGCCAGGATCAGCGCAATACCGTATTCAACGAGTGTTGCACCGGATTCAGATTTCCGGAATTTTGTGAAAAAGTCGCGCATGTCAGTACTCCTTAACTACGCATTCATAAAAGGTCGCTCATTGCGAATGTCGCGACCCGACTACTGACCGGCGCTATGTCCCCCCGGCCCTGCACTGACATTAAGGTTTTGGTAATCATCACCGCTTCACCCAAATGGATGAACTTTTCACCTAAAGGTTGTATTTTCCCCGAAAACTGACGAAAATGTGTCGAAATCTGGCGAAAATCTGCTGAAACTAGGTCTGTTTTGGGGCGAATTCCCGCTTTGTCTGCTCGAATCGTTGGGCTACCCCTTGCGCTCCATGGACAGTCTCCAAAAACCAAGCGGTTTGTCTCCGGTTACGACCCAATGCCTCGCTAAAAACATATACGCCTCAAGTATTTTCCGTGAAAACCGCAAAAAACTTACCAAACGCCCACCGTCATTCACCGTAAGACGCAGAAATCGAAACCAAAACCTTGATCCAGGCGGTTTAGATACGTGGCGTCAAAATGGCTGCGTCGCCAAAATAACCCCGTGAAAGCCCATCCTCAGACATGAATTTGCCCGTGACCGGGCGCAGACTTGGTGCCATGCTGGGGCCACGGACAAGATGTCTGGAGTGTATATTATGAGTGAAGAACAAAAGACCCGCGAAGACACGCAGCCGATGCCGAAAGAGGCCCCTGCTGCTGCCACGGGCGAAAAAGACACCAAGGATCAGCAACTGAAACAGCACAGTTTTCACGACTGGGCGTCTATCTAATATTTCCGGTACGGGTCTGTCGCCATGAAGGTTCGGCTCCTTGGTGTGCCTAACGCGTAAGTTTGCAGATACCTCCGTAGTCTGCTTGCTTTCTTCTTGGTGAAAACATTCTGGGGTCTGGCCTTTCGTGCATCTTGCGATGCACTGTTGGTTGCGTGGATTGAGTCCACTTAGGCAAATCCCCAGTCGGTCGACGCAAACAAGGTTTGCGGCGAAACAGAATGCCAGGTGCTAGAACAGGACCAGTTCAGGCTCGGCCACATCATCATCGATCACTGGCATCTCGTCGCCTTGATCGATCATCAAAGCCGCCAACAGGTCCTCTTCCGGCGCTGTCGCCGCGACCGCACTGAGCGTCATGACCGACGTGCCGCCTTCATCAAGCACGTCAAGTTTCACGTTGTCGCTGCCGATGGTCACCTCGGTCTCGTAAGGCGCGTCCAATTCGCCGCCCTCAAAGACAACCGTGTAGGTCCCCGGAGGCAAAGCGAGACTGTAGCCGCCCGCATCCCAGGTTGAGGTCGCATAGGCCCCCTCATCATTAAAGGCGGTGATGCGCACATCCCCCTGCCCTTCGCCGATATCGTAGAACTCGTCACCGTCTTCGTCTTCGATGACCACGCCGGTCAGATAGGACTGGCCGGTGTCGCCGAAAAGTTCGGTCACAAAGGTGGCCCCACCGCTGCCGCTATGATCGCCATAGTCATAGCCAACCCCGATTTCAGACCAATTGCCCGACATCAGGTTGGCCTGGTGACCGTCAGAATCCCACAAATTGTGGTGGTGTGCTTCGGCGCGCGCCTGCGGATCCGTGACAGTAGCGCCCCAGATCAGTCCGATATTCTCACCAACATACCCGTTGGCATGCCCGGCCTCCTGCGCGCGATCCCAGGGCAAACCGCCATCGGGGTCAGTGTGATCAAAGAATTCGCGGTCATCCATGTCCTGTGAATGATCTCGGGCCGCATGGCTGAGCGTGGGCACCACCGCCAGCGCCTCGACGGGCGCACTCGAAATGCCGGCCGCCAATGGTTCGCTGAGCCGATCCACCTCAAAGGCCGGGTCCATGCGCGCGCGATTGATCAATTCGACAATCAGCTGCTCTTCGGGGGAAAGACCACCCCAGCCGATGTTGTAGGCACTGTCTGCAAGGTCCGGCATGCTTCCGTCCGAGACACCCTCAAAAACAGGCGGGGCGACTGGTTCTTCCTCTTCCTCGGATGCGGCAGGTACTGGCACGTCGTCATCTGCCGATGGCGCTGGCGCGTCTGCGCTGCCCGATGAACTTCCAACGGCAATGGCGACACCGCCCAAAAGCAAAGCAATAAGATACATCATGAGCGCAGCAGGCCTTCCTGTTGCAGAAGGCATGTCGGCTTGGGTGCAAAGGCAATTGGGGCCTGCATCTGTCTGGACATTGCCAAACTGCTCCTGTCAGAGCCCCCGCATCTGGCTAGCGCAGTTTTGTTAACCAAATCAACGATTACTTTGGAAACAATTGACGATCGGCGTTGCACCGCACTTAGGTGTTTTGAACAAGGCCTCAATCATGCCGGATCAAGGCGATTAGAGTGTAATTCATGAACAAATAGCGCAGTTGACCGCCTCTGAGAAAGAAAAAAGCCCGCGATGATCGCGGGCTTTGTCCAACATTTGAGGGTTTGCCTTATCCGACCAGTTCCAGACCAGAGAAGAAATACGCGATCTCAACGGCAGCTGTCTCGGGCGCATCAGAGCCGTGGACCGAGTTTTCACCAACCGATTCAGCAAACTCTGCGCGGATCGTGCCGGGATCGGCATCTGCCGGGTTGGTCGCCCCCATGACTTCGCGGTTTTTGGCAATGGCGTTTTCGCCTTCCAGTACCTGCACAACAACCGGGGCCGAGGCCATGAACTCACACAGCTCGTCATAAAACGGACGCTCTGCGTGCACTTCGTAGAATTTTCCCGCCTGCGCCTTAGTCATGTGGATGCGCTTTTGTGCGACGATGCGCAGACCCGCATCTTCGAATTTGGCGTTGATCTTGCCGGTCAGGTTACGCTTGGTCGCGTCGGGTTTGATGATGGAAAACGTGCGTTGGATCGCCATGTTTCAGTGCCTCTTTTCACGAATGCAGGCACACCATGCGCGCTGCGAAAAATTTCGCTGATCGCCTAGCATGGGTCGCACCGGATGGGAAGGCTTGCGACGGTCGTCGTGGCAAGACACACATCCGCTTTGCCTACAGGTTCGTAAAAACAGCAAACCACTTGTAAAGCAGATCGATGAAACCGTCCTTTAAACTTCCATGGGTGACTTACCTGCTAGCCGCATGGGTGCTTTTGACGGTGCTCTTTGCAGCTCTTGCGCCCAGCGCCAGCGAGGGCTTGTCATTCGCGGGCCGGGTAGTGTTTTGGGCTGTCCACGTGGGCCTTCCGATTGTCTTGTTGCAATTGGCACAAGTGGCCGTGTCCCGGTTTGCCTCACGATTGTCAGACTGGGTCAGCGTCAGCACATCCGGCTTCTTGGGTGCGTTGGCCTTTGTGCCTGCGGCACGGGGGCTTGATGCGCTCTTTCCGGAAGACGACGACGGGCCAGAGACGTGGGTTGCAGCATGGGCGTCTGAGACGACGAGTACGATTGTGCCGGTCATGCTTGTCTGGGTGGCCCTGAATGCACCGCGCCTGCTGCGCATTGCAGAGACGGCGGGCGGAGCGCCATCACAAGAGCGAGACAACCGAACGCCAGTCTTCTGGGCAAAAGTGCCGCGCGATATCGGGCGCGATCTGGTCTCTTTGTCCGCCGAACTGCACTATTTGCGCGTACACACCCGTGACGGCAACGCGCTGATCCTCTATTCATTCGGAAACGCGGTTGAGGAGCTTGCCGACCTGCCAGGCCTGCAAGTGCACCGCTCGCACTGGGTCGCTTTGGCCCATATCAAGAGCATCGTGCGCCGCGGGGATGGGGCGACGGTCCATATGTCCGATGGTCCGCCCCTGCCCGTCAGCCGCAAGTACCGCAAGGTTTTAAACAACGCGCACAAGGAAGCCGCCGTCATCCGTGCAGGATAGACCGCATTTCGTGCATTGCGCGTTGCATCACACACCATCCGCACGACATCACGGGAACAATCACGAATGAAAGGCTTTCCCCCATGCAACTTATTCCCTGTCTCACCCTTGCCGCGTTGATCGCAACCAGTGCCAGCACCGCAAAAGCTGAAGGTTTCTACATCAAGGCCTATGGCGGCGTTTCCAACATCGGCGAAACCGACATCACCATCTTGGGCGGCGGCACCGACACCGACGTATCCTTTGGCAGCGGCACGACGTTTGGCGGCAGCGTTGGATACACCTATCCCGGCACGTCACTGTCAGCCGAACTGGAATACACCTACCGCTCTGGTGACAGCGACACCGGCACAACGGCAGACGGTGATTTTGCCTCAACCGCTCTCATGGTCAATGCGGTCTACGCGTTGGGCCAGACAGGTGCGATCACGCCTTATGTAGGCGGCGGGCTTGGCGTGCTGACCGAGATCGATTTTGACGTACCCTCAGGCGGCGGCGAGGTAGAGTACAGCGACAGGGGTGGTCTGGCAGGGCAACTTTTCACAGGCGCCTCTTATGCCATCACCGAGCGCACATCAGTGTTTGGTCAGATCCGATATTTCGATGCAGGCTCGCGAACCCTGACGTCGGATGGCGGCGCTACGTTGGACACCGACTATTCCACGATTGATGTCACCTTTGGTGCAAGCTTTCGTTTCTAAGCTCTTTTCCCTGCGCGGCGGCTCTGCTAGGCCGCCGCGATGCTACGGATCAACGACATACGTTTTTCAATGGAAGGCCGCCCGCTTTTTGAAGGGGCCTCCGCCACGATTCCCGATGGCCACAAGGTTGGCATGGTCGGGCGCAACGGCACCGGCAAAACCACGCTTTTCAAGCTGATCCGGGGCGAGCTGGTGCTGGAAGGCGGCGACATCAAGATCAACCGCGGCGCACGCATCGGCGGCGTGGCGCAAGAGGTGCCGGGCTCGGAAACATCGCTGATCGATACGGTTCTGGAAGCTGACACCGAACGCGCAGGCCTGATGGCAGAGGCTGAAACGGCAGAGGACCCGGCCCGGATCGCGGAAATCCACACACGGCTGGCGGATATCGACGCGTGGTCGGCAGAGGCGCGCGCCTCGTCGATCCTCAAGGGCCTTGGCTTTTCCAACGCCGAGCAATCCATGCCGTGCTCGGCCTTTTCGGGCGGCTGGCGGATGCGGGTGGCCTTGGCAGGTGTCCTTTTCTCGGCCCCCGACTTGCTGCTTTTGGACGAACCGACGAACTATCTTGACCTTGAAGGCGCGCTCTGGCTGGAAAGTTACCTCGCCAAATATCCGCACACGGTTGTCACGATCAGCCATGACCGCGGGCTTTTGAACCGCGCATGCACCTCGATCCTGCACCTCGAGGATCGCAAACTGACGCTTTATCAGGGCAACTACGACACTTTCGCCGAAACCCGTGCGGCACGTCTGGCCGCCGCCGAGGCCGAGGGTCGCAAGCAGGAAGCCCGGCGCGCGCATCTGCAAAGCTTTGTCGACCGGTTTCGCGCCAAAGCCTCAAAGGCGGTTCAGGCGCAGTCGCGGATCAAGATGCTGGCCAAGATGAAGCCAATCACATCGCCGACCGAGGCGGCGCTGAAAAAATTCACCTTCCCCGAGCCGGAGGAGCTGTCCCCGCCCATCGTCAACCTTGAAAGCGCATCTGTCGGCTACGACGGCACACCGGTGCTGTCGAAAATCACAGTGCGCATCGATCAGGACGACCGGATCGCGCTTTTGGGCAAGAATGGTGAGGGCAAATCAACCTTCTCCAAGCTGCTGTCGGGCAAGCTGGACGCGCTTGGCGGGCGGATGACACAAGCCCGCAAGCTGCGGGTTGGCTATTTCGCCCAGCACCAGTTGGATGAACTGCACGCGGATGAAACCCCACTTGAGCACACCCGCCGTGTCCGCCCCGACGAGACACCGGCCAAACTGCGCGCACGGCTCGCAGGGTTCGGGATCGGTGCCGAACAGGCCGATACTGTCGCGGGTCGTCTCTCAGGTGGCCAAAAAGCGCGGCTGTCGCTGTTGCTGGCCACGATTGACGCCCCACACCTGCTGATCCTCGACGAACCGACAAACCACCTCGACATGGAAAGCCGCGAAGCGCTGATCGAGGCGCTGACGGCCTATACCGGCGCTGTGGTTCTGGTCAGCCACGACATGCACCTGCTCAGTCACGTCGTCGACCGGCTGTGGCTGGTCAAGGACGGGCGCGTAGGCCCCTATGACGGCACTCTGGAGGACTATCGCCGGATGCTGTTGGACATGCCCGCACCAAAAGCGGAGAAGAAGAAAGATAAACCCGCCAAACCCTCGCGCAATCAGATCACAGAGCTGCGGCAGGCCGTGACGACCGCCGAACAGCGGGTGACAAAGCTTGCGGACGTGCGCGAGAAGCTGGCAAAGAAGCTGGCCGATCCGCGCATCTACGAAGCGCACCGGATTGACGAGGCCGAAGGCTGGCAAAAAAAGTTTGCCGAGGTTGAAAATGGACTCGAACGTGCTGAAGCGCTTTGGATGAAAGCGCTGGAACGGTTGGAATCAGCAGGCGGCTAACCCTTCATCGGTCCTGAAATATGGCGGGGGTCTGGGGGCAGAGCCCCCAGTGCGGCGACGACGCAGTCGGCGCAAAAAACCAGTGGCTCAGTGATCGCCCAGAATACCGGTGCGCACGCCGTAGTTTACAGCAACACCGTAGACCGGGTCATCATCACTATCGACCAGCAGATGCCCTGCCTTGGTCAAAAGCTGGTGGCAATCCCGGCTGAGGTGGCGCAGTTGCACGCGTTTGCCGGCGGCCTCGTACTTTGCCGCCACCGCCTCGATAGCCTGCAGTGCGGATTGGTCAACAACACGGCTGTCAACGAAATCAACAATCACTTCAGACGGATCGCCCTCTACATCAAAAAGCTCCACAAACCCGGTGGACGAGCCAAAAAAGAGCGGTCCCTGCACCTGATAGACCCGTGCGCCTTCGGGCGTGTCATAGGCCTTGGCATGGATGCGGCGCGCGTTGTTCCACGAATAGGCCAAGGCGCTGACGATCACGCCGACGACAACAGCCACTGCAAGGTCTTCCATCACCGTCACGACCGTGACCAGAACGATCACGAAGGCATCGGTCAGCGGCACCTTGCGCATGATCTTCAGGCTGTTCCAGGCGAACGTGCCGATCACCACCATGAACATCACGCCGACCAGGGCCGCCAGCGGGATCAGTTCGATCACCGATGAACCAACAAGGATAAAAGCCAACAAGAACAGCGCCGCCGCAACGCCGGCAATCCGCGTACGCCCACCGGATTTGACGTTGATCATCGACTGACCGATCATCGCACAGCCGCCCATGCCACCGAAAAAGCCGGTGACAGTATTGGCCATGCCTTGCGCGATACACTCCTGGCTGGCGCCGCCGCGTTGCCCGGTGATGTCGCCCACAAGGTTCAGTGTCAAAAGGCTTTCAATCAGGCCAATGGCTGCAAGGATAACGGCGTAAGGCAAAATGATCTGAAACGTCTCCAGCGTCAGCGGCACCGACGGGATATGGAACGCAGGCAAGCCGCCCTGGATCGAGGCCAGATCACCGACGCGGGGCACATCCAGACCAAAGGCAATCACGATGCCCGCCACGATGCCAATGCCCGCCAGGGGTGCCGGAATGGCGCGTGTGATCCGCGGCGTAATCCAGATGATCACCATTGTAAGCGCGACAAGCCCAAGCATCATTTGCAGCTTGAGGCCAGACAGCCAGTCGCCGCCGCCCATGCCATGACCGGTGTTCACCAGCGTGTCAGGGTCTTTGAATTGCGTGAGCTGCGCCATAAAGATCACGATCGCCAGGCCATTGACGAACCCCAGCATCACCGGATGCGGCACAAGGCGGATGAACTTGCCCCACTGCAACGCCCCCGCGATGACCTGCAATATCCCCATCAAGACAACAGTCGCAAAGAGGTATTCAACGCCATGCTGGGCGACAAGCGCTACCATAACGACAGCCAGCGCCCCGGTGGCGCCCGAGATCATGCCGGGTCGTCCGCCGAAGAGTGCCGTGATCAATCCGACCAGAAAGGCCGCGTAAAGCCCGACCAACGGATGCACACCGGCCACAAAGGCAAAAGCCACAGCCTCGGGCACAAGTGCCAGCGCCACGGTCAGACCTGAAAGCATCTCGGTGCGGATGCGCGAGGGAGACAGCGGCTCTCCGCCGGGGGCGATGGTGAAATCGCCAAAACGATCACTGTTCTGGAAACCAGAAAAATCAAAGAAAGACATATTGTTCCGTTGTTTTGTAATTCTCAGCCCCGTCGGGCCGCCTGCTCAAGCGCGCTCTATCCTGCCCCACGCCAAGGCACCATGGGGCAACGCCATTAAATTTCTGTGTGAGCGGACGCATACCCACGATTGTGACAATTTGCACGGTATTCATGGGCATACACCGCAAAGAGTGGAATTTCGTCCTTGTAGTGCGACCCATGGTGGTGCTAATCGCGGCGGTGGAGACGTGGCCGAGTGGTCGAAGGCGCTCCCCTGCTAAGGGAGTAGGCGGGAAACCGTCTCGAGGGTTCGAATCCCTTCGTCTCCGCCACCAACCGACCATTTATGCTTAACATCAATGAATACATTTCCTGGTATTCAAATGCGTTCCTTCGCTCTCAAAGTCAGCCATTGTGCCAAGGACAGATCATTATTCCTGATCCGCGGCCTGCCGTGAATGCGGCTATTTCTGAATGATCGTCCGCACCATCCGATTGGCATCCGACAAACTCGCCAAGACCTGATCAACTGACTGCGCCTCAGCGCCATCGAAATGCATGGACCCGACTATAACGCGATACCCCTCCGAGCCAATGGATTTCCATAACCAGCATCTGTGGACAAGCCCACCACAATACCACCCCCAAAAACCCTCCCCCGATCATCCGCCCACAAAACGCCCCTCTCTTGCCTTTGATCCGCTCTCCACGGCACAAAGCTGCATCAAAGGAGCGATTATGACCCCAAGCGAAAACGTCCGCCCGATCTCAGAGCAGGTTCTGTCAGACGACTGGGGCACCTTGACGAAATACGAGATCGAATATCGCCGTCGCTCGGGCGAGTGGCAGCGCCAGACGCGAGAGGCCTATGATCGCGGCAATGGGGCCACCTGTTTGCTGCACAACCCCAAGACCGATTGCGTGCTGCTGACGCGGCAATTTCGGCTGCCCGTTTTTCTGAATGGCGGCTCTGAGACAGTGATCGAGGCTCCGGCGGGTCTGTTGGAGGGCGCCAATCCAGCAGAACGGATGCGCGCCGAACTGATCGAGGAGACCGGGTTCAAGGTGGATGCGTTGACCCATCTTTTCGATGTTTACATGAGCCCCGGCTCGGTGACTGAATACCTGGCTTTCTTCAAAGGCACCTACACGCTGGAGGATCGGGCGGGCGATGGCGGTGGCGTGATGGATGAAGGTGAGGACATCGAGGTGATGCACGTGCCCCTGTCGCGCGCATTTCAGATGATTGAGGAAGGTGAGATCCGCGATGCAAAGACGGTGATCCTGTTGCAGCACCTGATGATCAAACGTCTTCAAACGTAGCTGTTTCAAAGCCTGATTTTCTTTCTCGGCTGGCGGTTGGCAGATCCGATCTGGATGGCAATTCCCGTGATCAAATGTGTCATCCATCTGTGGCAGATCGATGAAGACGTGATCTCTCTGGAGGCGCACGTGGTGGTCGAAGCAACGCATTGGCCCGAATTTCGCGATGTAAAGGCGGGTCTTAAGGCCCTGTTGAAAGACACCTTTGGGATCGGTCACATCACACTGGATGTGGAGCAGGCCGCCGCAGCTTGCGCTGACCCTGCCAAAATCGGCGGATCATGATCTCAAAACCCGCCATTTATCATTGCCGAATACATGTCTCCCGCTATCTATCGGCGAGGCGTACACGCAGGGCTGGACCATTCTCGCATTGCAGACGCTCCACATTCGCGCCTAAATGGTCCAAGACTGAATTGCAGGAGTTCGCGTGTCCCTCTTTCTGATCGTCGCTTTACCCTTCTTTGGCGCGCTTTTGCCGGGGTTGATGAATCAGGCCGGGCGACAAGCCTGCGCGGGTGTGACCTTTGCCGTCTCGCTTGCGGCCTTCGTTGGATTGCTGACCAACCTGCCCGCGGTTCTGGCAGGGGAGTTGGTGACAGCGCGCGTGGATTGGTTGCCGACACTGGGGCTGAACTTCACACTGATGCTTGATGGCCTGGGCTTTTTCTTTGCCCTGCTGATCCTTGGGATTGGCCTGTTGATCATCGCTTACGGTCGTTCCTACCTGTCGCGCGATGACAATATGGGCGAGTTTTTCACTTATCTTCTGCTTTTTCAGGGCGCGATGGTCGGTATCGTTCTGTCTGACAACATCCTGTTATTGCTCGTCTTCTGGGAATTAACATCGCTCTCGTCTTTCCTTTTGATCGGCTATTGGAAGCATCTGCCCGAAGGACGCCAAGGCGCGCGCATGGCGCTCGCGGTCACGGGCATGGGTGGGCTTGCGATGATCGGTGGCATGCTGATCCTGGGTCAGATCGTCGGCAGTTATGACCTGAGCGTGATCCTGCAGAACCGAGAGATGATCCAGGACTCGCCGCTCTATGTCCCCGCTCTGATCCTGATCCTGCTGGGCTGCTTTACCAAATCCGCACAATTCCCGTTCCACTTCTGGCTGCCCCACGCGATGGCAGCACCCACACCCGTCAGCGCATATCTGCACTCGGCCACCATGGTGAAGGCGGGCATTTTCCTGATGGCGCGCATGTGGCCGGTTTTGTCTGGCACGCCGGAATGGTTCGTGATCGTGACCACAGCGGGGCTGATCACCATGGTGCTGGGCGCGCTGATTGCGATATTCAAGCACGACCTCAAAGCGCTGCTTGCGTTTTCGACGGTCAGTCATCTGGGGCTGATCACCATGCTTTTGGGCACCGGCACCGCCTTTGGGGCAATGGCCGCGATCTTCCATATCCTGAACCACGCGACGTTCAAATGTGCGCTCTTCATGTCGGCGGGCATCATCGACCACGAGGCGCACACCCGCGACATCAGGCGCTTGGGGGGGCTGCGCTCGCTGATGCCGATCACCTTTGTGATCGCCACGCTTGGAGCCCTCTCGATGGCGGGCATTCCGTTTCTTAACGGCTTTCTCTCGAAAGAGATGATGCTGGAGGAGACCACCCACACAGTGCTGTTCAACTCCCCCTACCTTGTGCCCGTGCTGGCCACTTTCGGCTCACTTCTTTCAGCCGCCTACTGCTTCCGCCTGATCGGCCACGTCTTTCTTGGCCCGGTCCGCCAGGATTACCCCTCCAAACCGCACGATCCGGGCGCTGGTATGTGGTTGCCGCCCGCAATCCTCGTGGTGCTTGTTGTGGCCATCGGCGTGGCCCCTGCCATGGTCGAGCCGTTTGTGAAAATGGTCACAGCGTCGGTCTTGGGCGAGACCGCCGAGGTTCCCAAGGCCTACCTCAAAATCTGGCACGGGTTGGTGCCCGCGCTTTACATGTCGATTGCCGCAGTACTGGGAGGCCTGCTGTTGATGGTGGCGCTTTATCACCCTTTGCAGCGCTTGTGGGATGCAACGCCGCGCCCCGAGGCCAAGACCATCTTTGAGGGTCTGATCGCGGGCCTCGCCGCCGCCGCCAAAGGCCTGATCCACCCGCTGCACAATGGCGCATTTTCACGCTATGCGGCGATCTTTGGCGTGGCCGTGCTGGCGGCAGGTTATCACGCGTGGGCCACGGGGATGGTCGGACCACAGACACGTGCGTTGCAGCCTGTGACCGTGGTCGAGATTGTTGGCTGGCTGCTGCTCGTGGCCGCCACCTGCGGGTTGGTCTTTTTGCACCGCAACCGCCTTCTGGCGCTGGTTCTGATCGGCGTTGTTGGCCTGATGGTGTCGATCGGTTTCGTGCTTTTCAGCGCGCCCGATCTGGCGATGACGCAAATCACCGTTGAGACCGTGACAATCATCCTGATGCTGCTGGCGTTGAACTTTCTGCCGAACCGGACGCCGATTGAAAGCACCGTCCTGAAGCGTCTGCGCGATGGCTCTATCGCCGTGATTGGCGGGCTTGCGACGACGGGCATGGCCTATCACTATCTGATGCGCGATGCGGTCACGTCGCCGATTTCCGAGTTCCATCTGGCAAATTCATACAAAGGCGGTGGCGGCACCAATGTGGTGAACGTGATCCTTGTCGATTTCCGGGGTTTTGACACCTATGGCGAGATCATCGTGCTGGGCATCGCCGCCCTGCTGATCTTTGCGCTGACCGAAACGCTTCTGGCGGGCCCTGTGCGCGCGCGCCTGCTCAACCGTCTGCCCGATCAGCCACGTGCGGGCAACGTGCACCCGATGATGATGGTCGTACTGACGCGCGTGATGATGCCGGTCGTGCTGATGGTCGGGTTCTACATCTTCCTGCGCGGCCATAATGAGCCGGGTGGCGGCTTTATCGCCGGTCTGATCGTCTCGATTGCCGTGGTCATGCAGTACATGGCCAGCGGTTTTTCCTGGGCCGCGCAACGCCAGCGCTATCCCTATCACGGCATCATCGGCGCGGGCGTTCTGATCGCAGGGCTAACCGGCATCGGCTCGTGGTTTGCCAGCGTGCCCTTCATGTCAACCGCCTATACCTATGTGCGCATTCCGCCCTTCAACGAGTTTGAGCTGGCCACCGCCGTGCTCTTTGATTTGGGCGTTTTCCTCGCCGTGGTCGGCGCCGTGATGCTATCGCTGGAAAGCTTCTCGCGACTGGCCCGCCGTGCCCACGTGAAAGACACCGAATACGCGATGGACATCGATCCGTCGCGCGATGACGGCATGGAAAATCTGCCAAATTCGGAGGGCGCGTAGAATGGAACTGCTCGTCGCCTCCGCCATCGGTGTTCTGACCGCCGCCGGGCTTTACCTTGTCTTGCGG
>JABDJX010000154.1 GCA_013003245.1 Silicimonas sp.
GTGAAGCGGTGGCGCTTTATACCGACCTTTTGGTGCGCGAGGACCTGTTGCAGCTTTTCGGGTTCACGTCGCTGGTTGAAAAGGAATGGCATCGTTTGTTGATGGGCGTGCAGGGGATTGGAGCGAAAGCTTCGATGGCGATCCTGGGAACGCTGGGGCCTGACGGTGTGTCGCGTGCCATTGCTCTGGGTGATTGGTCGGCGGTTAAGGCCGCGCCCGGCGTGGGGCCGAAAATTGCGCAGCGCGTGGTCAACGAGTTGAAGGGCAAGGCACCGTCGATGATGGCGATGTCGGGCGAGAGCCTTGCGACGGTGGTGGATGACGGTGCGGTGGTAGAACCGGTCGCTGTGGCTGTCGCACCGAGCGGGGGTGGCGCGCAGGCCGAAGCGCTCTCGGCTTTGCAGAACCTGGGCTATGGTCCGGGTGAGGCGGCGTCCTCTGTGGCGCAGGCTGCAGGCGCGCATGAAGGGGCGGATGTGTCGGTGCTTATACGCGAGGCCTTGAAGCTTTTGGCACCCAAAGGATGAAGCGTTCACTGATAAGGATTTGCGCCCGCTGCGCGATCGCGCCAGACGAGGGGGCGCTGCCCCCTCGCGCTCCCCCGGCATATTTTTTGACCGCTGAAAGGGGGATGGTGTGAGTGAGCCTGATCCCGACTTGCGCCCAGAGGCGCGGCCTGAGGATGCGGACCGCGCGCTACGCCCGCAGACTTTGGATGCCTTTATCGGACAGCCGGAAGCGCGGGCGAACCTCGCGGTGTTCATCGAAAGTGCGCGGCGGCGCGGCGAAGCGATGGATCACACGCTCTTTCATGGGCCGCCTGGTTTGGGCAAGACAACGCTGGCGCAGATCATTGCGCGTGAGCTTGGGGTGAATTTTCGCATGACGTCAGGGCCGGTTTTGGCAAAGGCGGGCGATCTTGCGGCGATCTTGACCAATCTGGAAGCGCGTGATGTGCTTTTTATTGATGAGATTCACCGATTGAACCCAGTAGTGGAAGAGGTGCTTTATCCCGCTTTGGAGGATTTCGAGCTTGATCTGGTGATCGGGGAGGGGCCTGCTGCACGTACCGTGCGGATCGAGTTGCAGCCCTTTACGCTTGTGGGTGCGACAACGCGTTTAGGGCTTTTGACGACGCCTTTGCGGGACCGGTTTGGCATTCCAACGCGCCTAGAGTTTTATTCCCAGGATGAGCTATTCGAGATTGTTACACGTGGGGCGCGTCTTTTGGGCATCTCGGCCGACGATGGTGGCGCGCGTGAGATTGCGAAACGTGCGCGCGGCACGCCGCGTATCGCGGGGCGGTTGCTGCGGCGCGTTGTGGATTTTGCACTTGTTGAAGGCGACGGAGAGTTGACGCAAGAACTGGCTGATGGTGCTTTGACCCGGCTTGGTGTGGACGGGCTTGGTCTTGACGGGGCTGACCGGCGCTATCTGTCGCTGATTGCCGAGAATTATCAAGGCGGTCCAGTGGGGGTTGAGACGTTGGCGGCTGCACTTTCGGAGGCACGCGATGCGATTGAAGAGGTGATCGAGCCGTATCTTTTGCAGCAGGGCTTGATCCAGCGCACGCCGCGCGGGCGGATGTTGGCGGCCAAGGCATGGGCGCATTTGGGGATGGCTGCGCCAAAGCGGGCAGATCAGGGCGATTTGTTTTGAGCGCGGGATCTTCCGGCGTGAGTATTTTTGCCAAGAAGAAAGTCTTTGGGTTTTCAGATCAGGCATGAGTGGAGGTGCCGTTGAGTATGGACGCAGATCGGATTGAGACGTTTTTCAAGACGTCTGATGGGGCGTATCGCTTTGCCCGATGGGGCAGGCCAATTGTGCCGGTTGTCTTTGGGGTAGAGGAGGCGACGCTGCAGACGCTCAAGGGAGCTATTGAAGCCGTTGTCGCACTTGCCGGTCACAAGATGGCCGAGACCGACCCGGAGCTTGGTGCGAACCTTTTGTTTTTCTTTTTCCGCGACTGGGATGAGTTGGCGGAAGTGAAAGACCTTGATCAACTGATCCCGGATTTTGCCGGGCTGTTGGGGCGGTTGAAAGCAGCGGAAGCCAATAGTTATCGTTTGTTCCGATTTGACGAGGCGGGCGCGATCAAGGCCTCGTTTGTTTTTGTTCGGGCCGATGAAGAGATGCTGGCCTTGCCTGCCGAGGATTTGGCGTTGTCCGAGGCGGTGAAGATCATTCTTGTCTGGTCAGATGCTGCCTTCAAGGCGCATGGACCTTTGGCCAAGGCGGGCGAGACAGTAGTACTGCGGCCTGACATCGCCGGGCTGATCCGGGCGGCTTATGAGTCGGTGATGCCGGTTGTGTCGGATGACAAAAGCCATGCGCTGCGGTTGGCGGCGCGGATTGGGGACGGGTTGGGGTGAAATGTAACGGACACTCTGCAAGTCGGGAGCGGAAGAGTGCCTGTCTTCCGACTTAACCAAGCAATTGAAACCTGCATGGGTGTTGTTCGTGCCCACGTATTGGCCGTAGCTGATAATTTGGTTGAGGATCAAATCTCGTTCCGGGCGTTTCATTTTACTCCTAAATTGCCGCCGGGAATGACCGTAAGATCATGTACAGCGGTGATTTTGGCTTTTGACGAATTGGTTGAAATCAGCAAACTAAGCTTTGGTTTGTCTGTTGACAGACAGGCATTGGGTCCCTGTTCAGGACAATATCTTGATGCTCAGGAATGGAGTTGCAAGGGAGATTTGCTTGTTATCGGGACAGAAGATGGCGAGGCGCTCAATCTTCGGTTTCCGCGCATGGATTGCGAAGATGAAGCCGTCGTTTCCTACACGCATAAAACTCTTGCTTTGAACTTGACAGCGATGCCGTATTTGAATCGACCGTCGTTTCATTTCATTATTGCCGAGAACGATAATCCTGAGCCGGTTGATGCATCGGCGTGGTTCGCAGTCGACCAAAACCATGACTATCTAGTGAGGCAACTTGCTCATGACCGGGCTTAGATGGCGAAGTGGCCTTTCACGACTGGAATCTTCCCATTTCCTCGGGCAGTCTCCGGGTTTATGACCCACACCTTCGATCTGCGCGTGTACTATGAAGACACCGATCTGGCCGGGATCGTCTATTATGCGAACTACCTGAAATACATCGAACGGGCGCGAACCGAGTGGGTGCGTGCGGTTGGTGTGGATCAGAGCGCGTTGCGCGAAGCGCAGGGCATTGTGTTTGCCGTGCGGCACCTTGAGGCGGATTACCTGCAACCTGCGAAATTCGATGATTTGTTGCAGGTGGAAACGCGTTTGATCAAAGCCTCTGGCGTGCGGATTGAGTTGGCTCAGGATGTTACGCGCGACGGTGAAACCCTCTTCGCCTCCAAGGTCATGCTTGTGGCCCTGACCGCCTCGGGCAGGCCCGCGCGGCTTCCGGCGGATGTTCGCCAAGCTTTGGGCTGAAAAGTGCTGTCTTCTGCCCGTGCGTCTTGCTTGGCTTTCTTTCCCCTTGTTTGTAAGGTCGAAACAAACGAGGGACCCAAATCAAAATAATAGCGGGTCAGGTGAGAGAGCAGAGTTATGGAAACGGAAACCCTGGCGCTTGCGCAAGAGGTCGATTTTTCGGTGTGGGCGCTGTTTTTCAAGGCGACGCTGACCGTCAAAATCGTGATGATCATGCTGATTGTGGCGTCGTTCTGGGCGTGGGCCACGATTTACAACAAGCACCGACAATACGCGCGGTCACGCAAGAACGCGCGGGCGTTCGAGGAAGAGTTCTGGTCGGGTGATCCGCTGGATGAGCTCTTCGAGCGGCTTGGACCCAACCCCGACAACCGCTTGCCGCGGATTTTCGTGGCGGGCATGACTGAGTGGCGGCGGTCTCATAAGCAAGATGGCAAGCTGATCGGCGGCGCGCATGTGCGCATTGACCGCACGATGGACGTGGCCATTCAGAAAGAGGCAGAAGATTTGCAAAAGGGCCTGCCTTTGTTGGCGACGATTGGCTCAACAGCACCGTTTATCGGGCTGTTCGGCACCGTGATTGGCATCATGAACGCGTTTATCGAAATCGGTCAGCAGCAAAGCACGAACCTTGCCGTCGTTGCCCCCGGTATTGCCGAGGCGCTTTTGGCCACCGGTCTGGGTCTGCTCGCGGCGATCCCGGCGGTGATATTTTATAACAAGCTTTCCTCGGATAGTGATCGGATCATTGCCAATTACGAAAGCTTCGCCGATGAGTTTGCCACTATCCTGTCTCGCCAGTTGGACGCTGCGTAATGGGCGCGGGGCTGATGGAAAGCGGCGGCTCGGACGGGCGGCGCAGGCGCAGACGGCGCGCACGCCCAATGTCCGAGATCAACGTCACGCCTTTTGTGGATGTGATGCTGGTGCTTTTGATCATCTTCATGGTCGCAGCGCCTTTGCAAACCGTAGGCGTGCCGGTGGAATTGCCGAAGACCGCAGCGCCTGCTTTGCCGACAGACCGCGAAGAGCCTCTGGCGGTGACGCTGACAGCCGATGGAATCACGATGATCCAGACAACGCAAGTGACCGACGACCAGATCGTGCCGCGCCTTCAGGCAATCCTGAGCGAGCGCGCCTCAAGCAAGGTGTTTCTGCGCGCCGATGGGGCCATTCCCTATTCCCGTGTTGTCACCGTGATGGGCGCGCTCAATGCGGCGGGCATCACCGACATTGGTTTGGTGACCGACACAGGTGGCCCGGCGCTCAACAGCGCCCCGTCCGGCAACTGAGTGTGACGTGGGCCGCGGGTATGTCATCTCTGGTGCCGGGCATGTGGTCCTCATCGGCCTTGTGCTTTTCGGCGGCTGGTTTCCCAGTGACCGGATACCCGAGGTGACGGTGTCCGAGGTTTCGGTGATCTCAGAGGCGGAGTTCGCGGCGTTGGCCTTACCGGGTGGTGCGCCCGAGGCCGAGACCGACGCGCCGGATGCGGCACCGCCCGCCGAGGATGCAGCTCCCGAGGCCCCGCAGGAAGACGCGGCACCTGAGATTTCCGAACCGGCACCTGTTGAGGTTCCCGAGCTGCCGGACGCTCCGGATGTCGAGGTTCCCGAACCGCCCACTGAAGCTGTGGTTGTGGACACAGCGCCTCCGGTGCCAGTGGCCCCCAGTGACCTTGATGGGACGACAACGACGCCCGACCAACAGGTCGCGCCTGCGCCGCGCGTGGCCCCCGTGCCGCAAGTGGCACCTGCGCCAGAGGCCGAAACAGCACCCGAAGTCGTGCAGGAAACGGCCCCCGACTCTGACGCGCTGCCCGAAGAGCAGGTCGAGCCCGAGGTGGCGGCAGCGCCCGAAGCTGCAAGCGACCGGACCGTGACCGAAGCCGAAGAGCAGCAGAATTACGCGCCTGCCAGTTCGATGCGCCCGCGCGCGCGCCCGTCGCGGCCTGTAAGAGTGGCAGAGCCCGAGCCTGAGCCGGAGCGCGACGTGCCGCAAGACACCCAAGCTGATGCGATTGCGGACGCTGTGGCAGAGGCGAATGACCAACCGGCTGAACCCAATGCGCCTGTGCGCCAAGGTCCGCCGCTCACGGGTGGTGAGAAGGACGCGCTACGGGTTGCAGTTAGCAGTTGCTGGAATGTCGGCAGCCTGTCGACCGACGCGCTTGGCACGACCGTGGTGGTCAGCGTCGAGATGGAGCAATCCGGCAAGCCAATCTCTGGATCGATCAAGCTGGTTTCCTCCTCGGGCGGCTCGCAAAGTGGCCAACAACAGGCGTTCGAAGCCGCGCGCCGGGCAATTATCCGCTGCGGCGTGCGGGGTTTCCCGCTTCCTGTGGAAAAATACGCCGAATGGCGCGATATCGAGATGACGTTCAACCCTGAAGGGATGCAGTTCCGATGAGAATTTTATTGGCGATTGTCCTTGGCGCGATGATGACCTTGCCCGTTGTGGCTCAAGAAAGGTCTGGCCCCTTGCGCATCGAAATCACCGAAGGCGTGATAGAGCCAGTGCCGATTGCCGTGGCCCCCTTCATTGCGGAAACGCCAGCGGCGGCAGACTATGCGCGTGAAATCACCGGCGTTGTGGCCTCCGATCTGACCGGCACCGGTCTTTTCCGCGACGTGCCCCGCGATGCCTACATCAGCCAGATCAACAGCTTTGGCGGTGACGTGGCCTACGCCGACTGGAAGGCGATCAACGTCGAGGCGCTGGTGATCGGTGCAGTGACGCTGACGACCGACAACAAGCTTGTGGTCAAGTTCCGCCTTTACGACATCTTCACTGGTGCCCCCTTGGGGGACGGTTTGCAGTTCGCGGGAAGCACCAACTCGTGGCGTCGTGTGGCCCACAAGGTCGCCGATCAGGTCTATTCCCGGATCACCGGTGAAGACGGCTATTTCGACAGCCGCGTAGTTTACGTTGAAGAAGCAGGCCCGAAAAATGCCCGTCAGCAACGCTTGGCCATCATGGATTACGACGGCGCGAACGTGCAGTACCTGACGGACAACAGCTCTATCGTGCTCTCACCGCGGTTTTCGCCCACAGGCGACCGGGTGCTTTACACCAGCTACGAAAGCGGCTTTCCGCAGATTTACGAGCTTTCTGTTGGCTCTGCATCCAAGCGCGCTTTGGGCCTTGAGACCGACACCATGACCTTTGCGCCGCGCTATGCGCCCAATGGTCGAACAGTCGTTTATTCGGAGTCGCGTGGAGGCAATTCAGATTTGTACCGGCTTGACCTGAATAGTGGCGAGCGTGTGCGCCTGACCAACGCGCCGTCGATTGAAACTGCCCCGTCATTTTCGCCCGATGGCACACAGATCGTGTTTGAAAGCGATCGCTCGGGCACACAGCAGCTTTATATCATGAGCGTGAATGGTGGCGAGCCAACGCGGATCAGCTTTGGGCAGGGCCGCTATGGCACGCCCGTGTGGTCACCGCGCGGCGATTTCATCGCCTTCACCAAGCAAAACGCGGGTCGTTTCCACATCGGAGTGATGCGCAACGATGGTTCAAACGAACGTCTTTTGACAGCGTCGTTTCTGGACGAGGGGCCGACATGGGCACCCAATGGGCGCGTTTTGATGTTCACACGCGAAAGTGCCGGTGCCGAGGGACAACCTGCGCTTTTCAGTGTCGACATTTCAGGGCGCAATCTGAAACGGGTCTCTACCGCCACGGCTGCGTCTGACCCAGCCTGGTCGCCACTTTTGCCCTAAGCCGCGACGCGCGCGAAAGGGATCATGTCCAAGGAAAGCATCCGGCCCAAAACCCGCTCGAACGCAAGCTGAGGATCGTCGGTGTCGTTAAGGCGCATCACGGATTGTGCCCCGTCAAGACCAAGATCGTTTGCCTCAGACCGCATCACCAGTGACCCGTTGATCGCCACCAAATCCGGACGTGCCCAAACAAGATCGGCAACGTCGCGCAAAAGGTGCTCATCGCCTGTGACAACAAGGCGTGGTCCTTGGCGGTTTCCTTTGACCGTGACCAGCGGAACGCGTGGCCCCAGATCATTATCCAGCTTTCTATTCAACATGAGCCGCTTTTAACCGGATCAGATATTAAGAAACGGGGAAAGTGGCGTCACAATTCCCCCAGTTCCGCAACGTCACACCAGTATTTAAGGGGATTTTTGCAGCCACCAGACATGTTCGGTCGGGTAGCGCCGCGCCCAGTCGGCAGTGACGTGTTCAAGCTCTGTGGTGTTAGTTTTACTTGCGTAAAGCTCGCGATACCCCGTCACCTGAAAGCCAATGTCGGCAAAAAGCGTAATCCAGCCTTCGAAACTGAGGTTAAATTCCATGCCACCCGGCTCAACCTCGGCATCCGACCAATCAATGCGCCCCATGTCACGATAGGGGCGGTGTAGCCCAAAATCGCATGCTGCGCCGTTTTGAGGTGTGGCCAAGATCATTAATGGGTGCGTGCCCAGAAAGGAGAGCCGCCCGCCGGGGCGCAGAATGCGATAGGCTTCGCGCAACCAAACTGCGGGGTCGCACCAGATCGCGGCACCATATTCCGAGACGGCAAAGTCAAACGCGGCGTCGGGAAGGCCCGTGATTTCCGCATCGCCTTCGATAAAGGTAACGGGCGCATCATATTGAAGTGCCAACCGTTTTGCCGTTTCCAACTGGCGGGGAGAGACATCAATCGCGGTGACTTTCGCCCCGCGCCGCGCCATCCAGCCCGCCACGTACCCCGTGCCGCACCCAAGCTCGACGGCGTCCATGCCTGTCATATCTGTCGGCAACAGAGGCGCGCGCCTATCCGGCGTGTGCCAGATGCCCCACTCCGGAACCTCCAGCGCCCAAAGCCGCTCGCCCAAGGCAACCCAGTGGTCGGCCATCCCATCCCAGTGGGCTTTGTTGATGGCAACGTGCTCCTTTTCCGCGGACATGGCAGTCTCCTATCCGAACTATTGGCGTGTCTTTGCCCGCAAGGGCAAAACGGTAAATCGGCCCGTTTTCATTGCCGCAAACGAGTGCTAAACTCGCGTTCAAGAGCAGACATAAACCTAAAAACAGGTGACCTCAAAATGACACTTCTGAAAACTGCAACATTGCTTGCAACGCTGGCGCTTTTGGGCGCCTGTACCAATGCTGATCGCTTCGGCGACGGATCGGGCGCAGGCGCCAACGGCGCACTTGCCGGATCAGTGAACGATCCAACTTCGCCTGCCTATTTCAACGCGACTGTCGGTGACCGAGTGCTTTTCGCCGTTGACCAGTCGACACTGACATCCGAGGGGCAGGCCACGCTTGATGGTCAGGCCGATTGGCTGCTCAGTAACGGCGAATATTCGGCGCTTATCGAAGGCCATGCCGACGAGCAGGGTACCAGCGATTATAACCTTGCCTTGGGCGCGCGCCGGGCGTCTTCGGTGCAAAATTATCTGATTTCACGCGGAGTTGCGCCAAACCGGTTGAAGACCATCAGCTACGGCAAAGAGCGCCCGATCGAGATTTGTTCGACCGAGGCATGTTACATGCAAAACCGTCGCGCGGTGACCGTGATCACCGCTGGCGCAGGCGTCTAGGGAGCATCCCATGCGCGCACTTCTGATCGCTGCATTTCTTTTCGCCACGCCGGTTGCGGCCCAGAACCGAGATGCAACCTTGGCCGATATTCGACAAGAGCTGACCGTGCTTTGGGTCGAGGTGCAGCGCCTGAGGCGCAACCTGTCCACGACCGGTGGAGCAAACGTGAACATCTCAGGTACCAACGCGCTTGAGCGGTTGGATTCGATGGAAGCCGAGCTTTCCCGGCTGACTGCTGCGACCGAACAGGCGACGAATCGGGTGGATTCGGTGGTACGCGATGGCACCAACCGGATCGGTGATCTGGAGTTTCGCCTCTGCGAACTTGAGGCGAACTGTGATATCGGCAGCCTTGGTGAGACGCCTACCTTGGGTGGCGGCGCACTGCCGCAAACCGCGGGCACTGGTGTAGGGACGGCGACCATTGAAGGCGGGCCAGCGGGCACCACATCGCTTGATGCAGGCGCTTTGGGGTCCGGTGGCGCCGAACTGGCCTTTGCCGAACGTCAGGATTTCGATCGTGCCAAAGCGGCCTTTGACGAAGGCAGCTACGAGGCCGCAGCAGAACAGTTCCAGCGCTTTACCGATACCTATCAGGGTGGCCCCTTGTCGGGACTGGCACACTTGCTGCGCGGCGAATCGCTGCAAAACCTTGGGCGGACATCTTCGGCCGCACGCGCCTATCTCGAAAGCTATTCAGGCACGCCAGACGGCCCAACCTCGCCGCTGGCGCTGTTGAAACTTGGCCTGTCACTTGATGGACTGGGGCAGTCGTCCGAGGCCTGCATCACTCTGGGCGAGGTGACCACGCGGTTCCCCAATTCTGAGGCTTCGCTTGAGGCCCAGGCCGCGCGCGGTTCCATGGGCTGTTCGTGAGCGCGGAAGAACCGGCGACGCAACATGCAGAAGCTCTGACAAACTGGCTGCGGCTTTCGTCAGGATGGCATTTCATCGACGCCCGGCCTCAGCGGCTGGGTGTTGCTGTTTCCGGCGGTAGCGACTCGATGGCGCTGTTGGACCTGATGATCTGGCACGGCGGACAAGCAGGGTTCGAGGTGCATGCTGTGACAGTTGACCATGGCCTGCGCCCAGAGGCCAAGCAAGAGGCGCTCCTTGTTGCTGAATACTGTGCCGGGCGAGGTGTCTCTCATGAGGTGCTGACTTGGGAGTGGGATGGAAAGGGCAATCTTCAGGCGCAGGCGCGCGAGGCGCGCTATTCGCTGATGGCAGACTGGGCAGTCAGACGTGGGATAGATTACGTTGCCCTTGGACATACGCGTGACGATCAGGCCGAAACGGTTGTGATGCGGTTGACGCGGATGTCTGGTGTCGATGGGCTGGCCGGCATGCCGGGCGCGTTTGAAAGGTATGATGTCACCTGGGTGCGTCCGTTGCTGCGGCACCAGCGCGACGACATTCGACAATACCTGACGTATCAAAACGTCTCCTGGTGCGACGATCCGTCAAACGAGGACGAGGCATTTGAGCGCGTGCGCGTCAGACGTGCTGCTGCAGTCTTGGCCGAAGTTGGGATAACGCAGGACACATTGGTAGGCATCGCCGACAACATGCAGTCGGCCAAATGGGCGCTTCAGTTCTACACTGAGCGCGAAGTGGAGGATGGTTTGGTCGAAGAAGACCGAGGCGATCTGATCATCCCCGAGGCGCCCAAAGAAGAGCGGCTGATTCCCGGAGAGATTTTGCGCCGCGTTCAGATTGCGATTTTGCAATGGCTGTCCGGCAACCCATATCCACCGCGAAATCAGGCCATGATCAATCTCGTGGCCGAAATGGCGCAGGCTGATCGACACACATTATTTGGGTGTATGGTGACTCGATTGACCGACAAGGGCTCTTCAGAAAGCCGTCTTAGGTTTTCACGCGAATACAACGCGGTAAAGGACACTGTTTCACCGACAAATCAGTTGTGGGACGGGCGTTGGCGGCTTGAAGGGCCGCACGACGCTGCCTTAGAGGTGCGTGCCCTTGGAAAGGCGCTTGTCGAGTGCTTTGACTGGCGTATGACGGGCATGCCGCAAACATCGCTTCAGGCTTCTCCGGCTGTCTGGCAAGGAAATGAGCTGATTTCCGCCCCTTTGGCAGGGTTTTCAAACGGTTGGACCGCCAAAGCCACAGGGCGCGGTAATTTCGCGCAATTCCTCTTATCCCGTTGAAGTAATGCCCCTGATCGCTATGTAATAGTCAAGCCTCGGCAATATTGATTGCTTCCAACCAGTTTCTCCAAAGGAGTCTCCTTTGAACAACGCGCGTAACATCGCCTTTTGGGTCGTTCTTTTTCTGCTCATTCTGGCGCTTTTCAATCTGATTTCCGGTGGTCAGTCGAGTATGGCCACTTCCACCGTTCCCTACTCTGACTTTGTCGAGCGGGTTGAAGGCGGGGACATCACAAATGCCACCATTGACGGCGAGCGGATCGTGTTCCGTGGCTCGGACGGTCGGGACTACGTGACGATCCAGCCGGTGGGTGCCGAGACAACGACGCTTTTGGTCGATAACGATGTCAATTTTGCCGCCAAGCCTCAGGAACAATCGGGTTTCGTGACGATCCTGATGACGTTTCTGCCGTTCTTGCTCCTGATCGGCGTCTGGATTTACTTCATGAACCGCATGCAGGGCGGGGGCCGTGGCGGCGCGATGGGCTTTGGCAAATCGCGGGCCAAGCTGCTGACCGAAAAGCATGGTCGCGTTACGTTTGATGACGTGGCGGGCATTGACGAGGCGAAAGACGAACTTGAAGAGATCGTCGAGTTCCTGCGCAACCCGCAGAAATTCTCACGTCTTGGTGGTAAGATTCCAAAGGGTGCGCTTTTGGTGGGTCCTCCGGGAACGGGTAAGACGCTTTTGGCGCGCGCGATTGCGGGCGAGGCGGGTGTGCCGTTTTTCACCATTTCGGGTTCTGACTTCGTTGAAATGTTTGTCGGTGTGGGTGCGTCCCGTGTCCGCGATATGTTCGAGCAGGCCAAAAAGAACGCGCCTTGTATCGTGTTTATCGACGAGATTGACGCAGTCGGCCGTTCGCGTGGCGTTGGTTACGGTGGTGGCAACGACGAGCGTGAGCAAACGCTGAACCAGTTGCTGGTTGAGATGGACGGCTTTGAGGCAAACGAAGGCATCATCATCGTGGCCGCCACCAACCGCCCCGACGTGCTGGACCCGGCGCTTTTGCGCCCCGGTCGTTTCGACCGTCAGGTGCAGGTGCCGAACCCTGACATCAAAGGTCGCGAGAAAATTCTGGGCGTCCATGCCCGCAAGGTACCCCTTGGCCCTGATGTTGATCTGCGCATCATCGCGCGCGGCTCGCCGGGCTTTTCGGGTGCTGATCTGGCGAACCTTGTGAACGAGGCGGCGTTGATGGCCGCACGCGTGGGTCGCCGTTTCGTGACGATGGAAGATTTCGAGAACGCCAAGGACAAGGTCATGATGGGCGCGGAACGCCGCTCTATGGTGATGACAGAGGATGAGAAAAAGCTGACAGCCTATCACGAAGCCGGTCACGCCATTGTCGGTCTGAATGTGCCGCAGCACGATCCAATCCACAAGGCGACTATCATTCCACGCGGTCGTGCTTTGGGCCTTGTGATGTCGTTGCCCGAGCGGGATCAACTGTCTGTCACACTGACCAAGTACAAGTCCAAGATTGCCATGGCGATGGGCGGACGGGTTGCGGAAGAACTGATATTTGGCCCTGAGAATGTGACCTCGGGTGCGGCGTCGGACATCCAGCAAGTGACACGGATTGCCCGTGCGATGGTGACCCAGTTTGGATATGCCGAAGACCTTGGATTTATCGACTATGCCAACGAACAACAGTCACATCTGGGCGCTTATACTGGCGGCACGACGCACTCTGAAGAGATGCAAAAGCGTATCGACCAAAAGGTGAAAGCGCTGGTGGATGAGGGCTATGACGAGGCCAAGCGCATCCTGACCGAAAAGGCAGATGATCTTGAGCGTCTGGCACAGGGGCTTTTGGAATATGAGACGCTGACCGGTAACGAGATTGCAAAGGTGATCGCGGGCGAGGCGCTGAACCGTGGCGACGATGACGATGATGCACCCGAAGACACTGGTGGATCGTCAAGCATCACGGCGATCCCGAAGACCAAGCCACGCAAAAAAGGTGGGGACGGATCGCTTGATCCAGAGCCGGAGCCAACTGCTTAGTTTTGGTAAAATGGCCGCCCCAAGGGGCGGTCTTTTTCTATTTGGGGGGGCTCCGCCCCCCGTCGCCTGTAGCGACGCCCCCTGGGATATTTTTAAGCCAATAATGATCTTATTCGAACACGTGTGTTTCCGATAATGACGCCATGTTTCTCTCAACGACGTAACTGAAGCCGCAAATGTCGATATTGGCCCGGATCGCGGCTAGACAGGGGTATATCGCGTAATGGAATAAGAACTGCGGACCTTATGCCTCGGGGAGGAAACCAAATGGCCTATAAATCGGATATTGAAATTGCGCGTGAAGCGAAGAAACGTCCGATCCTCGAGATTGGTGCCAAGATCGGCATCAATCCCGAGGACCTTGTTCCCTACGGCCATGACAAGGCGAAGGTCGAGCAGGCGTTTATCAAGGGCCTTGCCGACAAGCCGAACGGCAAGCTGATCCTGGTCACGGCGATCAACCCGACCCCTGCGGGTGAGGGCAAGACGACCACCACGGTGGGTCTGGGTGATGGTCTGAACTACATCGGCAAGAACGCGATGGTCTGTATCCGTGAAGCCTCGCTTGGCCCAAACTTCGGGATGAAGGGTGGGGCCGCCGGTGGCGGATATGCCCAAGTGGTGCCAATGGAGGATATGAACCTTCATTTCACCGGTGATTTTCACGCGATCACATCTGCGCACAACCTGCTTTCCGCTATGATCGACAACCACATCTATTGGGGCAACGAACTTGAGATCGACGAGCGCCGCGTGACATGGCGGCGGGTGCTTGATATGAACGACCGCGCCTTGCGTGACACCGTGGTGTCTCTGGGTGGCGTTTCAAACGGCTTTCCGCGCCAGACAGGCTTTGACATCACCGTGGCCTCTGAAGTGATGGCGATCCTTTGTCTTGCCAACGATCTGGACGACCTTGAAAAGCGCCTTGGCGATATGATCGTGGCCTATCGCCGCGACCGCTCGCCCATCTATGCGCGTGACATCAAGGCCGATGGCGCGATGGCGGTTTTGCTGAAAGACGCCATGCAGCCGAACCTTGTGCAGACGCTGGAAAATAACCCGGCCTTCGTGCACGGCGGACCCTTCGCCAATATCGCGCACGGCTGCAATTCGGTGATTGCCACCAAGACCGCGCTGAAGCTCACCGATTACGTGGTGACCGAGGCAGGGTTTGGTGCCGATTTGGGTGCCGAGAAATTCATGAACATCAAGTGCCGTAAAGCAGGTCTCGCACCCGATTGCGTGGTTCTTGTGGCCACCGTGCGCGCGATGAAGATGAACGGCGGTGTTGCCAAGGCCGACCTTGGGGCAGAAAACGTGAACGCAGTAAACGAAGGCTGCGCTAACCTTGGCCGCCACATCGGCAACCTGAAATCCTTTGGCGTGCCGGTTGTTGTCGCGATAAACCACTTTGTCACCGACACCGA
>JABDJX010000174.1 GCA_013003245.1 Silicimonas sp.
GCGCAACGGACGTTGATCTTTCGACACCCCGGCATCGCCGAGACGGTCGATATCACCGACATCAAAAAGGACTACTATGGCAGCCACGAGACGGTGAACCCGACCCGTATTGTCCCGAAAGGACCCATCACTAATTTCGCCCCCCCAGCATAACGAAAGCCATCTCAGCAAGGAGCAAGCACAATGACAGAAGTCCCTATCATCGCGGCAACATCGCCCACCAAAGTCGAACTGGAGGCGGGCAAAGACTACTTTTGGTGTCGGTGTGGTCGATCAAAAAGTCAACCGTTCTGCGATGGTTCACATGCTGGCACAGAGATCGCACCGCTAAAGTTTACTGCGGAGATAGATGGTTCAGCGGCGTTGTGCCAATGCAAATCCAGTGCGAAAGCACCTTTTTGCGATGGTTCGCACACGCGTCTGGGTGATTTGAAAGCAGGCGACACCGCACCAAAGCCGAAATCTGACATGCCACAGGCGACCCCGACACCGGAAGAGCCCACCGTCGCCCGCATCCATGCATTGGCAAAGGAAGGGCTGTCAAAACTGGGCCATCACGGCGAAATGGGGGCAATGGGTGTGCCGCGCAAAGACCTGCCCCATTGGGATGACATTCAGATTCTTCCTGCGCAGATGGCGCATAAACCATTGCTGGACGAAGCGGCTGTGACGACTTCTGTCACCATTGGACCGCGTGCGGCGAAACCTTTGCACCTCGATATTCCGCTGTTTGTATCTGACATGAGCTATGGCGCGTTGTCGGAAGAAGCGAAGACCGCACTTTCGCGGGGCGCAGAACTGGCGGGGACGGGCATCTGTTCCGGCGAAGGCGGCATGCTGCCAGAGGAAAAGGCCGAGAACAGCCGTTACTTCTATGAACTGGCCTCTGCCCAGTTTGGATGGTCGTTGGATCACGTGGCGAAGGTGCAGGCGTTTCATTTCAAAGGTGGACAAGGCGCCAAAACCGGAACCGGTGGCCATTTGCCCGGTGAAAAGGTGCAAGGCAAGATCGCTGACGTACGCGGACTGGAACCGGGGCAATCAGCAATCTCGCCGGCAACTTTCCCTGACTTGCACACCCCCACTGATTTCAAACGTATCGCTGATCAGGTGCGCGAGCGCTCTGGTGGCATTCCCATCGGTTTCAAACTGTCTGCGAACCATATTGAAGACGACATTGATTTCGCGTTGGAGGCCAGCGCGGATTACATCATTTTGGATGGGCGTGGTGGCGGCACAGGAGCCGCTCCGTTGATTTTCCGCGATCATATCTCCGTCCCGACCATTCCTGCGCTGGCGCGTGCACGAAAGCATCTTGATGCCAAGACCGGGCGTGAGGTGACTTTGGTCATTACCGGCGGGCTGCGTGTCGCAGAGGATTTTGCGAAGGCGATGGCGCTTGGCGCGGATGCAGTCGCCGTCAGCAACTCGGCTATGCAAGCCGTTGGCTGTATCGCAGCACGCATGTGCAACTCGAACAACTGTCCGGTTGGCGTAGCAACGCAAAGGCCAGAACTACGCAAACGACTGGATGTGCAGCTTGGTGCGGAACGTCTATCGCGATACTTCGGTGCAAGCGTCGAATTGATGCAGGTCCTTGCACGGGCCTGTGGGCATGACAGCTTGTCCGGCTTCACCGCGCGCGACATCACCACTTGGAAACGCCAGGTCGCCGATCTCAGCGGCATCCGGTTTGCCGGAGTGAGCTAGGCGCATAGCCGCCATGCCAAGGGCTATCTGGTGGGTGCTGCAACGCATCCCCAGATAAAGACTGAAAGGAGACAACCAATGCTCGATACCTACACAATTCGCCAAGATGACATGCCTCAAGAGATGCGGTTTCTCTTGGATCGATATCCACGTGACGCATGGGATGCCCATCCTGGTTTCAAAGAGAAAACCCAGCACTGGCTTGGTGCGCATCAGATGTTTCGTCGCGTGTCTGAGCGGGTCCGATTGGATGCAGAAGCCTTACTGAATAAGGACATGGCGCTAGACGACTATTCGGGGCGACTGTCCTACTATGGTGGCAATCTGATTGGGAACCTGCATGGTCACCATGGCTGGGAAGATCATAGCTACTTTCCTGAGTTGTCTGCTGCAGACCCCCGTTTCGATATGGGTTTGGAGGTGCTGGAGAAAGATCATGCCGATCTGGACAAAGTGCTGAACGACTTCACCCGTCAGGCCAATCGCGTGATCAAGCTCGCCTCTCTTGATGAAGCACAAGCCGCGGAAGAAGCGCACGCCGTGCATCAGACGAGCGCGGTTATCGAGGCGTTCTTGAAACGCCACTTGAGCGACGAAGAGGAACTGGCCGTGCCAATCATCTTGCATCACCGGCTTAGAGGGTAAGACCGACAATATGACCAAAGATATCTCGACCCAAGAAGACCAAACCAAAGCCAAAGAGCGCCGTGCGCGGGGTGAATTCGTGCGCGGCGTCAGTGGCTTTCGACATGTCATCGGCGACCCTGACTTTCCGGCTGAACCTAGCCGCTATCATCTTTTTGTGGCGCTGAATTGCCCATGGTGCCACCGCGTGACATTGGCGCGGGCGGTTCTGGGTTTGCAAGACAGCATCACGATGGATGTCGCCTTTCCCAACCGGACTGACGAGAACGACCCCATGGGTCCAAATCTGTGGGAGTTTGCGCCAGATCGCATTGCATCGCTCACCGGCGCGGGTTTGCCCGAATGCACCGCTGAGACAGGCACGGGTAGCGGCCTGCGGCTGGTGAAAGAAATTTATCAGCGCGAAGGCTCGGAGGAACAATCCGTCCCGATCCTCTATGACAAAATCGCAGAACGGATCGTCAACAACGAAAGTGCTGAGATTATCCGTATGCTCGATGCGAACGCGGATGCCTTGGGTGGATCGCCAGATCGTCCAATGTTGGTGCCTGACGATCCGACACTGCAAGACGTCATTGCCGATCTGAACGATCGCATCTACGTCACGATCAATAATGGTGCTTACAAGGCCGGGTTTTCATCTGATCAAGCGGTCTATGGACAGGCCTTTGACGCCTATTTCGAAACGCTCGCCTCTCTTGATGATCTGTTGTCCGACGGACGTCACTATCTGACGGGAAATACCTTTACGGAGGTCGATCTACGGCTGTTTCCTACCCTCTATCGGCACGATCCCGTGTACTTCGTGCGTATGAAGTTGAACGGTGCGCGCATCCTTGACTATGCGCATCTTTGGCGCTGGTTGTGCCGGGTCTACGTTTTGGAGGGCGTGGCAGATGCCGGTTCGTTGATTCATTGCCGTCAGGGATATTTTGGGCGGTCTTGGAATGGCGTGGTGCCGTTGGGGCCACTTATGCCAATGCCTTATCCGGACGCGTATTTGCACCCGGATTTGGTGAAGTAAATTCCCAGAAGAGTGTCCGAAGTAGCCTTCTACTACGAGAGGGCAAAAGCCGCCGTTTGCGCGGTTGCCGCGAAAGCTAACTTTGTCCGCATACCAGGACCTTCAAAACAGACCGATCCTAGGGCCTTAGCAACGGAAAATCGCCAAAGTGTGTCAAGTGACGTCGTTGGGCAATTGGCAAGCCATGCCCGGCACAGTAGACCCGCCCCATGGCGCAAAAATTCTCCTTCTCGCTTCACGCAACCAATGGCAAAGCCCGCACGGGATTAATTTCAACCCCGCGAGGCGACATTCGCACGCCCGCCTTCATGCCGGTAGGAACCGCCGCCACCGTAAAGGCGATGATGCCTGAAAGCGTGGCTAAGACCGGCGCTGATATCCTGCTGGGCAACACCTATCACCTGATGCTGCGACCGGGTGCCGAACGGATCGAGCGGCTTGGTGGACTGCACAAATTCATGAACTGGAACCGCCCGATCCTGACCGACAGCGGCGGGTTTCAGGTGATGAGCCTCGCCGCCTTGCGCAAACTCACCGAGGAGGGCGTGAAGTTCTCCAGCCACATCGACGGCTCCAAACATATGCTATCGCCGGAGGCCTCGATGGAAATCCAGCGCCAGTTGGGCTCTGACATCGTGATGTGCTTTGACGAATGCCCCGCCCTGCCTGCCGATGACAAAAGCGTGCGCGACAGCATGGAGCTTTCGATGCGGTGGGCCAAACGGTCGCGCGACGCCTTTGGTGACCGGCCCGGACACGCACTTTTCGGCATTCAGCAAGGCGGCGTCACCGAAGAGTTGCGCGGCGAAAGTGCGGCTGCCCTGCGCGCCATTGAATTCGACGGCTACGCCATTGGCGGGCTGGCGGTGGGCGAA